>CANGEF010000148.1 GCA_947452685.1 Flavobacteriales bacterium
GATAAAAACCATCCATACGGACACGGAAAAGCGGAACCACTCTCTGCAATGTTCGTAGCTGTGCTCATGTTCAGTGTTGCGTGCTTCATTGTTTACGAAGCCATTCAGCATATCATGTCGCCGCATGATTCTCCGCACGCATGGACAATTCCTGTAATCTTGGCTGTTCTTGTGACAAAAGAAATTCTATATCGCTTCATGAAAAAGAACGCGAAGAAATTCAAAAGCAATGCGCTTGCGGCCGAGGCGTCACATCAAAGAACTGACTCAATAACTTCTTTAGCCGCATTGGTTGGAATTGTAATTTCATTGGTTGCCGGAGAAGGCTATGCAGCTGCGGACGACTGGGCATCTTTGCTCGCGGCTTATTTCATTTTACAACAAGCGTTTAAAGTTGGAAAGACCGCCATTTCAGAATTAATGGATGAAGCCCAACCGGAAGAAATTGTGAACGAAATTCGAAACACCGCTATGGCTGTAGACGGCGTGATAAGAATTAATGCGTGTTTTGTACGGAAGATGGGATTCGAGTGGTTCGTAGACATTCACATTGGGTTAGACGGAAACCAAAGTGTTTATGAAGGACACGCCATTGCCCACGTGGTGGTTGACAAGATCAAAGAAAAATTTCCGCAAGTCTACGATGTGCTCACGCACATTGAACCTCACGAAGACAAGGATCCAATCAGTTGATCTGTTGTTAACGCTTGCTGATCGCCAGTAGTCATGTTTCGCATTTGCCAAAGACCAGACTTCACTTCATCTTCTCCAACAACAACCACAAAAGGAATTTTGTTATCGTCGGCATATTTGAATTGCTTCTTCAATTTCGCTTCTTCCGGATACATCTCACATGACACACCTGCATTGCGAATTTGCTTCAGCAAATGAAACGCAGCCGATGTGGTTTCACCACCAAATTGAACCAAAAGCACTTTCGTTCCTGAAGTTGCAGATTCTGGGAATAGGTTCAACTCTGAAAGGACTTCAAAAATGCGATCGGCACCAAACGAGATTCCAACGCCTGAAACGCCCTTCCAACCAAAGATTCCAGTTAAATCATCGTATCGTCCGCCACCGCAAATACTTCCCATCTGAATGCCCTTGGCCTTCACTTCGAAGATGGCTCCGGTGTAGTAATTCAATCCGCGAGCGAGCGACACATCGAAAATGAGTTCACCCTTATTCATGCCCGACTTCTGAACTTCATTCCACACGAAGGTCAACTCTTCAATTCCTTTTAATCCCGTTTCAGAATTTCCTAAAACCGATTTCAAGAAATTCATTTTTTCATTGAAGTCAGAAAGTGCATTCAACGATTTGAACGTTTGAAAGGTCTCGTCAGGAATTCCCATTTCATTCAATTCCTTCTGAACAGCTTCCTCTCCTATCTTGTCCCACTTGTCAAGAACGACAGTCAATCCCATAAACTTGTCAGCCACTCCAGTTGCTTCCGCAATTCCGGCTAGAATTTTTCGATTGTTAATCACAATTGAAAATCCAGGGAGGTTCAAGTTGGAAAGAACTTCGTCGAACAACTGAACCAATTCCACTTCCACCCAAAGACTGTCTGTGCCTACCACGTCAGCATCGCATTGATAGAACTCGCGGAATCTTCCGCGTTGCGGACGATCTGCGCGCCATACCGGCTGAATCTGATAACGACGAAAAGGCAATACCACTGAATTCCTATTCATAGCAACGAAACGTGCAAACGGAACGGTTAAGTCGTAACGAAGCGCACGATCACAGATTTCAAAAGATAGTTTTCGTGAATCTGAAAGTTTTTCAGAAGCCACGTCTTTCAAGAAATCGCCGTTGTTCAAAATTTTGAAAATAAGCTGATCTCCCTCTTCACCATACTTACCTGTTAAGGTTGAAAGGTTTTCCATAGAAGGAGTTTCCAACGGTTGGAAGCCGTACTTCTCAAATGCAGCGCGTATTACGCCAAACAAATAGTTTCGTTTGCGCATAACATCTGGCGCAAAATCACGTGTTCCTTTCGGTATTCCAATGGGTGTGCTCATAATTCAGAATGCAAAGTAAAGACTTGAAAGGCGTTGGGCAATAATTTTCTTTAATAAGAGTTCGGTTTCACGAAATACTACTGACTATCTTTGTATTAATGAAAGGAAAACTACTTCTGATAATAAGCGCCCTGCTTTTGCTAGGATTGAACGCTGCCTCTGCGCAGATTCCACCGAAGGTTGTGCAAGTGTCAGGTGTTGTGCTAATCAGTGACTCGTTGTTTCCGGCAGGCTTTGTAGCTATTTATCGTGCGAAAGATCGCAGAGGAACGTATTCGGGGCGCGACGGTTATTTCACATTACCTGTAATGGTTGGAGACACACTCTTCTTTTCATGTACGGGTTTGAAAGATTCTTATTTTGTTATTCCTGCCGACTCGAAAGACAATCAACTCTCCATGGTTCAGGTAATGAATATGGAAAGTTATATGCTTCCTACGGCATACATTCTTCCTTATCCTTCAAGAAACAGGCTGCGCGCAGAAATTCTTTCACTTGATTTACCTGGCGACGAATATGTTTCGTTTCACCGTGAAGGAAACGACATTGTGAATTATGATGGAATGCTCGATTTCAGCGCACAATCCTATCGTTCGGCTTCTTCACAAATTCAAAATAGATATACCAACGGATTTTATTCAGGTGGAAATTTATTGAGCAAAGATGCTTGGGGAAATTTCATGCGCTCTTTAAAAAGCGGAGACCTAGATTCTCAACAGTAAAAGAATATGTGGAAGAGGTTGTTGCTTTTTATTTTCGTGCTTAGCGCTTGCGTTAGTTATTCGCAAACGGCGAAAATAAAGGGCACCATTAAAAACAGCAGTGGTGAATCTGTTCCTGGTGTTATCATTACCTGCAAAGAATTTCCTACCATAGGCACGTCATCGGATAGCCGAGGGTTTTTCGTTTTGGAAGTCAAATCAGAAACCACAATAACCATTCTCTTCAAAGGCCTCGGCGATGAACCCGTTCAAAATGAATTCTATTTGAACAACGGAGATACCAAGGATATTGAAGTGCTTCTAGACAATTCATTAACCACTACAACTTTTGAAATTTTCGATAAAGGGAAACGCGAAGGCGGCTTCCGCGAAATTGAATTGAGGCTTCCGACGAAACTGCCAATAATGAATCAAGGTATTGAAGGATACTTGATTCAAGCAGCGGTGAACATGCCCTCTGAGTTGAGTTCAAGCTACAGTGTTCGCGGTGGAAGTTTCGATGAAAACTTGGTTTATGTAAACGATATTCAGGTGTACCGCCCTTTCCTTGTGAGAAGTGGACAACAAGAAGGTCTTAGTTTCCCGAATCCAGATATGGTGAGTTCAATCAACTTTTCTGCCGGCGGATTCCAAGCAAAATATGGAGATAAGATGTCTTCTGTATTGGATATTAAATATGCGCGTCCAGATAGTTTAAACGGTCATTTTCAAGCGGGAATGTTGGGCACTCAATTGCAATTGGGTGGTTGCAACAAGAAGGGAACCTTCACTCACAATTCTGGATTTCGATACAAGAACTATGCTTATGTATTGAATTCTTTGGACGTGTCTGGAGATTATAAACCGCGCTTCAACGATTTTCAAACCTACCTCACCTATCGCCCGAAATCTAAATACGGACCTTGGGAATTCAGTTTTTTAGGAAACTATTCTAGCAACCGATACAACTTCATTCCAAAGACTAGACAAACAGATGTGGGAAGCATTAACGAAGCTTTGCGTCTAACTGTCTATTTCGAAGGTCAAGAAATTTCGAAGTACGACACCTATTTCGGCGCGTTTTCCACTCGATTCAATCCGAACGAACACTCGCAACTTCGACTAACCTTCAGTGGTTTCAATACTATTGAAAGCGAAAAGTTCGATGTTCTTGGAGCCTACAGACTTGATGAATTGGACCGCGACTTAGGGTCAGATAAATTTGGAAGTGTATTAACGAACAGAGGCGTTGGCGCATTCCTCGATCACGCTAGAAACAATCTGAATGCACAAGTTTATCAGGTCGCTCACAAAGGGTTTGTAGACTATGAAAAAAGCCATCATTTGGTTGAATGGGGAATGGACGCTAGCATTGAACATATCAATGATGTGTTGAATGAGTGGACGCTTATAGACTCTTCTGGTTACGCCTCTCAGCATCCAAGAGATTCTGTTGGGTATACCAATCCAAATGCTCAGAGTAACCAATTTATTCCAATTAAAGATCGGGTGAAAGCGAACAATCAGATTTCAAGCAATCGCATCAATGCTTTCCTTCAAGACACTTGGAGACACGCCATGAAGAACGGTGCAACGCTTACTGCAACAGGAGGTGTTCGTGCAAACCACTGGACCTTCAACGATCAAACAGTGGTTAGCCCAAGGGTGAATATTGCATACAATCCAACTTGGATTAAACAGCGAATCAACGAAAACGGAAAGTTAGACTCTCTACGAAAAGACATCATTATTCGAGCAGCAGC
>CANGEF010000149.1 GCA_947452685.1 Flavobacteriales bacterium
AAGGTGCCTTTTTCTTCGCAACACGCGAGCAAGTTTAAGTTTTTAAAAAAAACTGAAAAAACATCGGGAGCTCGCTTTAATTAGCAGCTCCCGATTTATTTTTGTACCCTAATCAATCAAGACATGAATAAAATCAAAGTAGCCAATCCAATTGTTGAAATGGATGGCGATGAAATGACTCGCATCATTTGGAAATACATCAAAGACAAGTTGATTCTTCCATACGTGGAACTCGATATTAAATATTTCGATTTAGGAATTGAAAATCGCGATGCTACGGAAGACCGCGTAACCGTTGAGTCTGCCGAAGCTACTTTGAAATACAATGTTGCGGTGAAATGTGCCACCATCACTCCTGATGAAGCACGTGTTCAAGAATTCGGTTTAAAGAAAATGTGGAAATCACCGAACGGAACCATTCGCAACATCGTTGGTGGAACTGTTTTCCGTGAGCCAATCATTTGCAACAACATCCCGAAGTTGGTTCCTGGTTGGACCAAGCCCATTAACATTGGTCGTCATGCATTCGGTGATCAATACCGTGCAACAGACACTACCATCAAAGGAAAAGGAAAATTAACCATGACCTTCACTCCGGAAGACGGTGGAGAAACAAAGTCTTGGGAAGTGTTTAACTTCGAAGGAGACGGCGTAGCTATGGCTATGTACAACACAGACGAAAGCATTTATGGTTTCGCTCGCAGTTGCTTCAACCAAGCCATCATGCGCAACTGGAATTTATATTTCTCTTCGAAGAATACCATCTTAAAGCATTACGACGGACGTTTCAAAGACATCTTTGAAGAAGTTTATCAAAATGAATTCAAATCGAAATTCGCTGAGTTGGGTATCACCTACGAACATCGTTTAATTGACGATATGGTTGCATACTGCTTGAAGAGTGACGGTGGATTTGTTTGGGCTTGTAAGAACTACGACGGAGATGTTCAAAGCGATATCGTAGCGCAAGGATTCGGTTCTTTGGGACTTATGACATCGGCTTTGATTACGCCAGATGGAATGACTATGGAAGCGGAGGCTGCACACGGAACAGTGACTCGTCACTACCGTCAGCACCAGCAAGGAAAGAAAACTTCTACCAATCCAATTGCCTCTATTTTCGCCTGGACACAAGGTCTTGCTTTCCGTGGAAAATTAGACCACAATCAAGAGTTGATCACATTCGCTCAAACACTTGAGAAAGTTTGTGTTGATTTGGTTCAAGCTGGAAAAATGACGAAAGATTTAGCAGTATGCATTCACGGCTCTGAAACAAGAGAAGAGCACTACTTGACTACTGAAGATTTCTTAGACGCTATTGATCAAGAATTGAAGAGCAGATTATCGAATTAATTTCGAAAATAAATCACACTAAAAAGACTCGCTTCGGCGGGTCTTTTTTTATGGCTTAATGTAAACAGGGGAATAGACTGTGTTCGAGAAATTCAAATCGCGATCACAAATGCGCACAGCAAATCTGCACGTATCAAATCCACTTAATAAATAATAACCCGGAAACATTTGAACGGTGATGGTCCCCTTCTGCGTTTTGTTTTGGCCAGGCGGTGTGGCCCAAGGGACGCGGTAATAGAAGGGAACTGCATTCGGATTCAAACAAGGGTCTTCGCTAATCTGCATCCAAGAGCCGTTTCGCAATTCTTCATACACACAGAACAAATTATAACGCGTATCGCAAGCTCCAAAAACACCAGCGGTGTCTGACTGTCCAAGACCAACATTTCCATCGCCGTCAATAAAATCGACCTGCAAAAAAGCGCTATCTCCACTTACAGTCATGCGCACAGCTTTAACAGTCGGCTCGTTCGGATAAGTCTCGACCTTCAAGCAACTGGTTACAACTAGCACCAGGAAAATAAAAAGGGGTATCCCAATCTTTCGCATCTTTGTAAAGATAAAGAATGAAAGGCAATTCAGCGATGCACACACAAGATTTTACAAAAACAACTTCCGGAAATTTTAACCTGCATGCGCTTTCAACTTTTCAGCGACAACTGGTAACCACTTCGGTTTACAAAGATTTTTGCAGTGCTCTTGGAAAAGATTCTTCCACGATTTCCCATTGGAATGAAATTCCTTTTTTTCCGATTTCGTTTTTTAAAACGCATCGCATTTGTACAGACGCGCCTGTGGTTCACACCTTTGAAAGCAGCGGTACAGGCGGGAATCGCAGTCAGCATTTGGTCAACGACCTCTTACTCTACGAACAATCTTTCACTCCCACTTTCAAAAAATATTTGGAAACACCGCTAGAAGAAGTTAGCATTCTAGCCTTGCTTCCTTCCTACTTGGAACGAAACAATTCCTCCTTGGTTTATATGGTGAACGCGCTGCTGCCACAGGCGCACAGCACATCGGGCTTTTTCTTGAACGATTTCGAAGCCTTAAAAAATCAAATCGAAGCGAATGAAAAGAGTGAAATAAAAACTCTTTTAATTGGGGTCTCATTTGCGTTGCTCGATTTTTCAGAACAGTTCCCCTTGACTCTGAAGCACACCACCATAATGGAGACTGGAGGTATGAAAGGTCGAAGAGAAGAACTCACGCGTACGGAACTTCATTCGGTTTTATGCAAAGCCTTTCAACTCCAAACTATTCACAGCGAATATGGAATGACCGAACTTTTCTCTCAGGCCTATTCGAAGGGAAATGGCATTTTCGAATGTCCACCTTGGATGAAAGTGGTTTGCCGAGATCTTCAAGATCCGCTAACGCTATTGCCAGCTGGGAAGCGAGGTGCGATTAACATTATTGACCTAGCCAATCAGAATTCTTGTTCATTTATTGCTACGGAAGATGTTGGCATGGTGCACGAAGACGGCACATTTGAAATTCTAGGAAGAATGAATCACGCCGAGATTCGAGGATGTAATTTACTTTTTTCAGAATCCTAGGCAACCATTTATTTTCTTTCACGTCTTGAATATAGAAGTATCTAACTTCTTATCCGAATTGAAATGTGTTGGGCAGGACAATTTGGTGATATGATTTCCTAAACAAAATAAGCAGGGGGTTCCAAAGGGGACCCCTGCTTATTTTATATACATTTCAATAGGAAATAATTTTTCTTTCCCCGTTGAAGAATGATCAATTCACCGTGAATAAGATGACTCGCGTCAATCTTTGTCTCAAGCGTAACTTTTTGTTTATTCACTGCAATGCTGTTCTCTTGCAACGCTCTTCTGGCCTCGCCTTTAGAAGGAAGGAATCCTGAATTTACAAGAACGTCAATGATATCGGCTCCCGCTTCAATTTCCGTTTTGCTCATTGTTCCTTGCGGAACTCCTTCGAAAATATCTAAGAGCATTGCCTTTGGCAAAGAATCAAAGGCACTTTCTTTTGAAAATAAGATTCCCGATGCCTGAATCGCTTGGTTTGTATCTGCAGCGCTGTGCACGCGTGTGGTAATGTCTTCGGCCAATGCTTTCTGAAGCGCCCGCATTCCGGGGTCTAGCGCATGAGCAGCTTCCAAAGCTTCAATTTCTTCTTTGCTCTTCAGGGTGAAAATGCGAATGAAATTCTTCACATCTTCATCGCTTGCATTCAACCAAAACTGATAGAATTTATATGGAGAAGTGCGCGCCGCATCTAGCCAAACGTTTCCGCTTTCCGTTTTACCGAACTTGGTTCCGTCTGCCTTTTTTATAAGCGGAGTAGTTAAAGCAAAAGCGCTTCCTCCGTCTATTCTACGAATCAATTCTGTTCCTGTTGTAATGTTTCCCCACTGATCTGAACCGCCCATTTGAAGAGTAATTCCATGGTTCTTCCACAAATAATAAAAATCGTAACCTTGAATAAGTTGGTAGGTGAATTCGGTGAAACTCATACCCTCGCGATCTTCACCACTTATTCGGTTTTTCACCGAGTCTTTCGCCATCATGTAATTCACCGTCAAGCGTTTTCCCACATCGCGAATGAACTCTAAGAATCCCATTTCTTTGAACCAATCGTAGTTGTTTACGATTTCCGCTGAGCGGTCACCGCAATTAAAATCTAAAAATCGTTCTAACTGTTTTTGCTGACATTCTTGGTTGTAGCGAAGTTCTTCTTCACCCAATAAGTTTCGTTCTGCAGATTTACCGCTAGGATCTCCAACCATTCCAGTTGCCCCACCAATAAGGGCTACAGGCTTATGTCCGCTTTGCTGAAAATGCAAGAGTGTCATAATCTGAACCATGTTGCCCACACCCAAAGAACTTGCTGTTGGATCGAATCCGATATAGGCTTTGCGCATTTGCGCATTCAAATGGGCCTCTGTCTCTGGAATACTGTTATGCAACATTCCTCTCCATTGCAACTCCTCTACAAAATTCATCTTTCTAATTTTTTACGAAAATACAACCATTAAATCACTTCCTTCAATTGTTCCAGGCGCATTCCACGCGAACCTTTCAACAAAACAATTCTTCC
>CANGEF010000150.1 GCA_947452685.1 Flavobacteriales bacterium
AACGGTGATGTTTTTGATGACTTGCATAGTGATTATATTTTTTGAAAGCGCATTTTCAATACGCCAAAGAATGCTTCATGAAAAATATTCAAACTCATCTTACTTGTTCCCTTCACGCGATCGGCGAATAGAATTGGAACTTCAGCAATTTTAAATCCGAGGCGCTTCGCCTTGTATTTCATTTCAATTTGAAACGCATATCCGATAAACTGAATGGCATCGAGATTCATTTTCGAAAGGACATCGCGGTGATAACAAACGAATCCGCCGGTGCTGTCGTTTACGCCCAATCCTAAAATTAAGTTGACGTATATACTTCCACCTTTACTAATGACTCTTCTGTGCCACGGCCAATCGACTGTGCCGCCGCCTTTCACATAGCGAGAACCGACAGCGACGCCGTGATTCTTTTCGCACGCTTCAAGCAGACGAGGAAGGTCTTTCGGATTGTGCGAAAAATCGCAATCCATTTCGAAAATGTATTCGTAGTTATTCGCCAATCCCCATTTGAATCCCACTATATATGCGGTTCCTAGACCAAGCTTTCCGCTGCGCTCCAGGATGTGCAATCTACCAGCAAATTCAGTTTGCTTCTCTTTCACCATAGCTGCCGTTCCATCTGGGGAACCGTCGTCTACAATAAGCAAATGAAACCCTGTAGGTTGATCGAGCACCGAGTGAATCATTTCAACAATGTTCTCGCGCTCGTTGTAGGTGGGAATAATTACCAGTTTCATTTGCACCGCGAAAATACAACAGGCAACAGCGTTATTCTAATTTCCGTTCGAATATTCCATTTCGGCCATGTAACGGGCGTCGCGCATAATCATGGTGTCGAGGGAAACCTTATTCAGCTTGGCCTTTTCGTCAATGGCTTTTATCCAAGAGGGGTCAGAAAGGATATTATTCTTGAATTTTTGCACGCGCAATTCAAACGAATCTATGTTCTCTTCCAAAACGAAATACTTGTAAGCGTTCGAAATAAATCCCCACCCCAACTTATCCATGTTGCACTCGGTTGCCATGATGAATACCACGTCCGATCTCTCAATCTCTTTCATTTGGGAAAGCGGATCGCTGTTGGTTGTGGTGCCTTCCGGACGCTTGTGCAACTGTTTGTTGTAGAAATAAAAGTTCAACGATTGGAAAATTTCCGGAGCCCAAGGCAATTGCATCAAATTGAAAAAGTAACTGTCTGAAATAACCGCCACCTTCGGCTGAATGCCTGAGTTACCGAAGTCTACACTGTACTTATCGTTCACTCCAACACGCGGATAAGCCATTGGAATCGGTTGAATAGGAAGAAGCAAGTTCATGCCCAAACCAATATCGTCGTCAACACTTTCCATGCTCGTTGAAAGAGGAAGGTCTTTCTTGTTCCAACCGAACTCATTCATATTCTTTCCGAAAAGTTTCATGCAATAATTCACCAAAGAATCGGCTGCTAGCGTTGCGCCATACTGACTCCAATGTATGCCGGTCTTCGGGAAGAGCGGCGCAGGCGTTTTGCCCTTCATTTCACGAAACCACTTTCCAAAGTCTATGTGCTGAATGCCCTGTGCTTGCAACCCTTTCTGGTATTCGGAATAATAACTTCGGTTGGAAAGAATGGGGAATTCATCGGGAATGAATTCCGGATAAAAAGAGGCTTTTCCCGGATTCAAAACCACCACCAATTCAACACCCTTTTCTTTCAATTTAGTTTGAAGGGCTTTCAGCATAACGAGGTTCGAATCTACCTTGGCCGCACTCACCTCTTCCGCGCCACGAAAGGCATTGATGTATTTGATCTCGTACAAATAATCTTCCTTCCCAATGATTACCCCGTTGGCCTTCGCCTTTCTGAAAAGTGAAAAGGCAATCTGATTGTGCAAACGAACGGCAGTGTTTCGAAATCCGAATTGCTCGTTGATGTACTTGTTTCGATTCTCTTGGTAAGTGCCGTCGAACCACGCTTCCAGCGTTAACGAATCTTTTGCAGTAGGAACAATTGAACCGAAAAGTGGACCCACTTCAACAAACGGTTTTACCATTTGTAACATGGGAAGAAACAAAGCCGCAATGACCAAGGCGAACAAAAAGGTATGCAGTTTATTGCTCTTCATTAGAATCGAAAATAAATAAACGGATTAAACCCACTGGCCGTGACGTAACTCAATGACAAGATGAAGAGCGTAGCGGCAACGCACGTCATCACCATATGTCCAACGATTCTCAAATCGCGCTCTCCGAAAACAGCATCCTGAATTTTTTGTGTTTTTGGAAAGAGAAGGAAAAAGGAAAAGACAAAAGCCAGTGCTCCGAGCACGATCCACTCCATGTCTATAGGCATGCTCACACTTCTTCCGTTTCCGCCAAATAGCGCAACGGTGTATCCCCATGCCGAAGCCAAATCTTCCACACGGAAGAATATCCATCCGATTACCACCACCACAAACGTAAAGGCCACGCGCGTAATCTTCCCAATGGAGCTCATGGCTTTCAATAGGAATGCGCGTTCCAAGACAAGGAACAACCCGTGCCAAGCTCCCCAGATGATGTAATTCCAAGAAGCGCCGTGCCATAAACCCGAAAGTAAAAACACCAACCAAAGATTGAAATACAAACGTCCTTTGCTCACCTTGTTTCCACCTAACGGAATGTAGAGGTAATTGCGCATCCAGCTTCCTAAGGTCATGTGCCAACGACGCCAGAATTCGGTAATGCTTTGCGAGATATACGGATTGTTGAAGTTCTCTGGGAATTTGAAACCGATCATTCGTCCAATGCCAATGGCCATGTCTGAGTATCCGCTGAAGTCGAAATAAATCTGAAGGGTGTATGAAATCGCCGCCAACCAAGCGGTTCCTGCGGCCAGTGTATTCGGATCGAGTGCACCTAAACCTGTTTCAGCATTGCCATACACGCTGTCGGCAAAAGCCGCGAAGGTGTTTGCAATGAGTACCTTCTTTCCCAGTCCAATGCAAAATCGATAAAAACCGAACAAACGTTCGGTACTGTTGTCTCGTGCCGAGCGATCGGTTATTTGATCGGCAATATCGTGATACCGAATGATGGGTCCGGCTATCAATTTTGGAAATAAAATGATGTACAACTGATAGTCCCAGAAATTCTTCAGCGGTTTGTGCACCCTTCTGAACACATCTACTACGTAGGTGAGCGTCTCAAACGTGTAAAACGAAATTCCTATTGGAAGTACCAACTTCGACCAAGGAATGCTGCTTTCCAGCCCCATTCCCTTCATGGCTACATTCACATTCTCTATGAAGAAGTTCATGTATTTGAAATAGACCAGCAGCCCCAGGTTCATCACCACCGAAAAGACCAAGATGAGTTTTCGCTCTGTCTCGTTCTTGCTTCGGTCCATTCTTCCCACCAAGAAAAAATCGATGAGGGTTGTTCCTATTATGACAAAAATAAATTTCGGCGCACCCCATGCGTAGAAGAACACACTTGACAGCAACAAGAAGGCATTCTTGAATTTCTTCGGGCATATCCAATACAGCAGCAGGAAGGCTGGGAGGAAGATGGTGAGGAAGATGGCGGAGCTGAAGACCATCCTCCAAATATACAACGTGTTTTTTCTTAGGGAAGAATGTGCGAAGCACGAATGTTGCGAAGCAACGAATGCCTTCGGCGAATGTCTTCGACTGGCTGGGAAATTAACAGTTGAGATAGATTCTTAAGGGGGAAAATGAGCTCGTTTATCGAGCGGCATTCGAAATGCCCCCGAGGAACTTCGTTGTTTGAACTTCGTTGTTCCTACTGCGTAATTCCTATTTCATAATTGGAACCTTTGGTTCTTAAGATCAGATTTTATCTAAACTTTTATCCCCCAGCTATACTGAGGGCATTTCACATGTCGCCCTATGGGGCTCTTGACCACTTCGTGATCTATCTGACATTGTCAGATCAATTGCTACGCAATCAATCACCTTCGGTGATCAATCCTTCGGATTAATCGGAACGATTGATCGCAAGGCGATTGATCCAGAGGATTGATCATCAAAGATGATTGATCACCGCAGGTGATTATCTTTGTTTCAAACAAAGAAGAAATGACTCCCTTAGAATCCGCCAAAGAAAAAGCAAGCTTGTGGAAGACTTACGATTTAGACGCTGAGACGCGCGCAGAGATTGAACGCATGGAGCGTGAAGATGAGAAGTTGTTTATTGATTCTTTTTATTCCGATTTGGAATTTGGAACGGGAGGGCTGCGCGGTGTGATGGGTGTGGGAAGTATGCGCATGAACAAGTATACCGTGGGTATGGCTACGCAAGGTTTGGCGAATTATATTTTGAAACACCACGCGCAAGTGGGTGGAGAAGGGTCGGTGGCGATAGCATATGATTCACGAAATAAC
>CANGEF010000151.1 GCA_947452685.1 Flavobacteriales bacterium
AACGAACGAAGTAACTTTTCGTGCAACGCCTTCGTGGCAGTTGCACCAGTCTTTCCAAACGATAGATCCAACGGTTTGGAACGCTTTGGCTTTGGAGGCATTGAATGGTGGAGCGAACAGCTTGACCATTCCCGCTTCTTTCAACGCTAGTGAAATGAAGGTTGCGTTGAAAGATATCTTCGTCGGCTTCATCAACTGGGAATTGGAAGCGCATGCCGAGCAAGCCGACGATCAAATAGACGCCATAAAACAAGCCTACGAAAAACAAGATCGCGCGGGCGTGTTGCCGCTGTTTCATTCCAAACACATTCATGCAAATCAAGTATTTGCTTCTCACGCAGCGGCTTCAGAGCAAATTGCATTTGCTGTTTTAGCTGGAATTGAATTCATTGAAAATACACATTTAACCATAGACGAGGCTTCCGCTCAACTACTTTTTCATTTTTCGGTTGGAAGTGAATTGTATGTTGAAATCGCGAAGCTGCGCGCTTTCCGCGCGGTGTGGTCACACGTATTGAAATCAGGTTCTCCTGAACACGCGTGTTCGAATCACACCTTCGTGAAAGTGCAAACAGACGGATACTTTCAAGCAAAGAAAGACACCGACAACAACCTCATTCGTTCTACCATTCAAACATTGGCTGCAAGCGTTGGCGGAGCGAATCGCATTGAAGTACTTCCCATGGAATTCACAAAGGGAACAGATGTCAACGATCACCTTCGTTGGGCACGAAACATTCAACATTTATTAATTGAAGAGTCTTACTTCGATCAATATTCAGATTTAGCAAAAGGAAGTTATTCCTTGGAAAAACTTACGGAAGACTTGTCAGTAAAGGCTTTCGAGATCATGAAGAATTTCGAAACGTCTGAGAAGTTGTTCAACTTCATTCAAAACAACAAAGAAGAAAGAAGCCTTCAACATGCACAACGTGTAGTAGTGGGTGAAAACAAATACGTGCAGTCATGAGTAAATTGAATTGGAAAGAAGTTCCCTTCAACTTCAACGAAGAAGTGAAGGGTGCAACGTGGGGAGCAGGCGCAGCGCCGTTTTTACGCGGTCCGTATGCAAGCATGTACACCGTTCGCCCGTGGACCATTCGTCAATATGCCGGATTCAGCACCGCTGAAGAATCGAATGCGTTCTACAAACGCAACTTGGCCATGGGACAAAAAGGATTGTCTGTAGCCTTCGACTTGGCTACCCATCGCGGGTACGACAGCGACCACGTTCGCGTGAAAGGAGACGTGGGAAAGGCAGGGGTAGCTATAGATTCAGTGGAAGACATGAAAGTCTTGTTTCATGAAATTCCGTTGAACGAAATGTCGGTGAGCATGACCATGAACGGTGCCGTTCTACCGATCCTTTCGTTTTACATTGTCGCCGCTGAAGAGCAAGGCGTTCGTCCAGAACAACTCACCGGAACCATTCAGAACGACATTCTGAAAGAGTTCATGGTTCGAAATACGTACATCTATCCGCCTACGCCAAGCATGCGTATTGTCTCAGACATCTTTGAATTCTGTTCGAAGGATATGCCGAAGTTCAATCCGATTTCCATTTCCGGATATCACATGCAAGAGGCGGGAGCGACACAAGAAATTGAGTTGGCTTATACCTTGGCAGACGGATTGGAATATGTTCGTGCTGGCCTGAAAGCTGGAATGAGCATCGACGATTTCGCTCCGCGCTTGTCGTTCTTCTGGGCCGTGGGCATGGACACCGTAACTGAAATTGCGAAGATGCGCGCAGCCCGCGTGCTGTGGGCGCAACTCATCAAGTCCTTCAACCCGAAAAATGAAAAGTCAATGGCGTTAAGAACCCACTGTCAAACCAGTGGTTGGAGCCTAACGCGTCAAGATCCATACAACAACGTAGCACGTACCTGCATTGAAGCGCTCGGTGCCGCATGGGGCGGAACGCAGAGTTTGCACACCAATGCGCTCGATGAGGCCATTGCATTGCCAACCGACAACAGCGCGCGCATTGCACGAAACACGCAGTTGATTATTCAAGAAGAAACAGGATTGTGCGAAGTCGTAGACGTTTGGGGAGGAAGTGAGATCATTGAAAAGCGCACGCAAGAAATTACGGATGCCGCTTGGAAATTAATTGAAGAGGTGGAAGAGATGGGTGGAATGACCAAGGCCATTGAAGCAGGCATTCCGAAGTTGCGCATTGAAGAAGCCGCAGCGCGAAAGCAAGCGCGTATAGACAGCGGAAGAGACAAGATTATTGGGGTGAATATTTTTCAGTTGGAAGAAGAAAGCGCCATGGATATTTTACAAGTAGACAACGACGCTGTACGAATTTCACAAATCGAAAGATTAGTAAAAACGAAAGCAGAGCGCAACGAAGATGCTTGTCAAGATGCGCTGAAAGCCTTAACTGAAGCGGCACAGAGCGGAAGCGGAAATCTCTTGGCCTTATCGGTGGAAGCCGCTCGTTTGCGTGCAACCTTAGGTGAAATTTCAAGCGCTTTGGAGATTGTGTACGGAAGATATTCGGCACAAATCAGAAGTATTTCAGGTGTTTACTCTAATGAATCAGCAATGGACAAAGACTTTATTGAAGCACGCAGACGTTCCGATGAATTCGCTGAATTGGCCGGAAGAAGACCGCGCATCTTGGTTGCGAAAATGGGACAAGACGGACACGATCGCGGAGCGAAGGTGATTGCCACATCGTTTGCAGATATCGGATTCGATGTAGACATGGGACCGTTGTTCCAAACGCCTGCCGAAGTTGCGAAGCAAGCTGCGGAGAATGACGTGCATATGGTTGGAGTTTCTTCTTTAGCAGCGGGACATAAGACGTTAATTCCGGAATTAATTTCCGAATTGAAAAAATTGGGACGCGAAGATATTGGGGTTATTGCGGGCGGAGTAATACCCGAGCAAGACTTCGAGTTTTTATATAACGCCGGGTGCGTAGGCATCTTTGGTCCAGGGACTAAGATTGCCACAGCGGCGCAAGAAATTTTAACATTAATGATCGAAGCACTCCAAGGCGAATGAATACAATAGAGCAGAAGAAGGAAGCGTTCGAGCGCTTGTTAACCATCATGGACGAACTTCGCGAGAAGTGTCCGTGGGACATGAAGCAGACCCTGGAAAGTCTTCGTCATTTATCCATTGAAGAAGTCTACGAATTGGGCGATGCCATTCTAGATGGAAACATGGAAGAAGTGAAGAAAGAGCTGGGAGACGTGTTTTTGCATTTGGTTTTTTATTCGCGCATTGCCAGCGAAACGGAAGCATTCGACGTTGCCGATGTGTTGAATTCCATTTGCGAAAAGTTAATTTCAAGGCATCCGCATATCTACGGAGATACTGTTGTGAAGGATGAAGCTGAAGTTCTTTCCAATTGGGAAAAATTAAAATTGAAGGAAGGAAAGAAGAGTGTGTTGGAAGGCGTACCGCGTTCGTTGCCGGCTATGGTGAAAGCGCAGCGCATACAGGACAAAGCGAAAGGAGTGGGTTTCGATTGGGAAAACTCCGATCAGGTTTGGGAAAAAGTTTTAGAAGAATTGAATGAATTCAAAGAAGCGAAAACGAAAGAGGACCAAGAAGAAGAATTCGGCGACTTGCTTTTTTCACTGATCAACTACGCTCGTTTTAAGGGAATACATCCGGAAGATGCATTAGAGAAGACCAACAAGAAATTCATTTATCGTTTTCAGTATTTGGAAACGGAAAGCGCGAAAGACGGCAAGCAAATGGGGGAGATGACCTTGATTGAAATGGACGAATATTGGAACCGCGCAAAGGAATTAAAAAAGAAATCATAGGATGAAAAGGTACGTTTGGATATTCGGCTTACTTGTATCGGTAAGTAGTTGTGTTGCTCCCAGAGCCATCACGAATTCAGGGAAAGTCACCCCGAAAGGCAACTGGGTTGTCGCCACCAATCAAACGTACAACATTGCTACTGCTCCCGCTGGAAAGGTTGCGAGCGCGGTAGACATTAATCTCGATAATTTATTGAATGGCTCATTGGATACCGTTTCATTGGTTCAATCGAACGCAATAGCAACCGATTGGCAGAAAGTAGGTGAGGCGCTCATTGCGAATAACTTCGATCCCATTGGTGGTGGAGTAGATTTCGGGGTGCGTTATGGTATAGCGAAACGGTTCGATGTTGGATTTAAAAAAGCGGGAAGAGCCAAAGCAATCGATTTTCAATATCAGTTTTTAGGGTCATTGGGAAATGTAGACGACTTCTCGGAATCGGCTACAGACAAGTGGTATGGAAGTATTGGCCTTCAGTATTCGAGTCAAGATTTATCGTTACCTTTTTGGGCAAAGCCCATATCTTCTAAGTTGGCATATGATTTCAGTCGGAAGGATATTTTGGT
>CANGEF010000152.1 GCA_947452685.1 Flavobacteriales bacterium
CCGTTGTCGAACCACAGTTTGCATTTTGGTTCGATTGCTAAAATCAAGTTATGGAGATTTCGCAGCTCGAGGCTTTTGTTTTCCGGCAGGTTGGTTAAATGCAATTCAATTAGCGAATTCACGTTTTTCATCATTGGTTGTTAGTTTGCGAAGTTAACATTCGCACAATTTCGGCAAAAAAAAGAGCGTGTGTTTTTATAGACACACGCTCTTCAATAAAGAATTTAATTCTTCTGTTTTCTTTAGTCTTCTTTCCGCGACAACGCATAAATAACTAAACCAAATCCGATTTTGTTGATTGCATCTGCAATGTTGTAAACGATATCCATAGCGTGTAATGCAGAAGCTTTGTCTTGAACCAATTTGATTCCGAACAAACCACCATCAGTGCCTAAGATGTAACCCAATGGGTAGATTGCCCAACCTACCAATACAAACCAAGCAAGGATACGCGTTGCTTTAGCAACTTGTGGACCTGCAGTTTGAGAAAGTTTAGCAACTTCACCAAACCAGATTAAGTATGCAATGTAGAAATATGCAGCTCCAGAGATTACACCCCAAAGAACACTTTGTGCTGGATCTAAAACTTCTCCGATGTAACCAGTAACTAACATTACCAATGACGCGAAGATTAACTTCCATAACAAAGCGATTTTTGCTCCAGCTTTCTTAGTGATCAAGTAGAACTCAACGCACATCAATGGAACAGTTAGAATCCAGTCAACATAACGGAAGAATGTTGGTGATTCGCCAGTCTCCAAGTTGTACCCTCTCATGTAGTAGTAGTGCACTGCTGCAATGAAAGTGATAAGACCAGAAACAAGAACTGAAGTTCTCCACTTCGAAGAAGTGTTGTTCAATTCAAAAAAGAAAAAGACAGAAGCAGCCATCATAGCCATGGTTCCGATGAAAAAAGTAAACGCCACGTAATTGTGAGGATCAATAATGTGATTTTCCATAAAAAGATTATTTAGTTGAGGTTTTCCTACTCTTATGGATTTTCAGGCGCTCCGCGTTTATTGAATTGGTATCTGCCTCCAATATTTTAAAACATTTTAGACATTTCATTTGTTTAAGTAATGCAGGTGTTTTTGTACTTGTCGAACAAACAAGAGTATCCTATAAAACACAGGATTGAGTGTCGATAGTAAATTGAATTGATGCAAAATGAAGAAAATGGAAATTGCTTTCGAAAAAGTGTTAGATAAAGTTGAAAAAATCACCCCCATTGAATATGGTAAATCAAGAAATTTCATATCTGGGGCAGTGACCTATTTATCACCCTATATCTCTAGAGGTGTAATCAGCACGAAGCAGGTTTTCGATTCGGTGATGAAAAAGGGATACTCAATTGATGAAATCGAGAGTTTCATTAAAGAGTTGGCATGGAGAGACTATTGGCAGCAGATCTGGATAGCGCGAGGCTCGGAGATAAACTCCGACATTCGAAATCCACAACCTCGCGCTGAAAGAAATGGAGTACCCGTAAATATCGTAAACGGACAAACAGGAATTGAAGCCATAGATAAGGGCATTGCCGAGTTTTATAAAACAGGATACTTACACAATCACTTGCGCATGTACATTGCTTCATGCGCGACCAATCTTGGGAGATGCGCTTGGATTCAACCTGCCCAATGGATGTATTACCATTTGTTAGACGCAGATTGGGCGAGCAATGCCCTGAGTTGGCAATGGGTATGCGGCGCAAAGAGCAATAAGCTCTATTTCGCGAATCAAGAAAACATAAACAAGTATTGCAACACCAATCAGGCGAAAACGTTTCTAGATGTTTCTTATGAAGAAATTGAAACGAGTGGAATTCCAGATGAACTAAGTGAATTGGAAACGTTTCAATTGAAAACAAAACTTCCGAAAACGTCCATTCCAACCTTACAAAATGGAGAGACGTGTTTCCTATACAACTTCTACAATCTCGATCCCAATTGGCGTAAAGATGAAGCGGGCGCGCGCATTCTTTTGCTAGAGCCTTCGGTGTTTGAGAAGTATCCCGTTTCCGAAAAGAGTATTCAGTTTTGCATTGATCTGGCGATAGAAAACATTCCGAACATTCAAATCTTTGTCGGTGAGTTTTCAGATTTGCAAAGCACTCCCGAAGTGAAATTCATTTTCAAAGAGCATCCGTTGAATACATATGAAGGAATTCAAGATGAACGCGAATGGATTTCTTCAGTAAAGGGAGAATATCCTTCCTTCTTTGCGTTTTGGAAAAAAGTGAAGAAAGAACTTCAATGAAAAAATCAAATCTACCTTCTAAAATCTGCACGGTATGCGGACTTCCATATTCCTGGCGAAAGAAGTGGGAGAAGAATTGGGAAGAAGTGAAGTATTGCAGTGAGCGGTGCAGAAGGTCGAAAGACAAAAAATCTTAGAGCCATTCATTCAGCTTATAGAACCACTTCCAATTGCTTTGCGTGCTGTTCAACCTGATGTTGATTGAAGTTTTCCCAACGCGGAGCGTCTTCCGTTTTCTCATACAAGAACGCCTTCAAATATTCACTGCTGTCGTTGTGCAGGTCATGCAGGTGCTGAAGAATTTGGAAGAAGAATTCATCCAATCGATTTACTTCCTGTAATTCATTTTGAAGCGAAGCTGGAAGTTTGAATACGCGAACGATTTCATTCTTTTCGTCTTCGGTCATTTCTGTTTTGTATCCTTGCGTAAGCGTCTTGAAAACAAGATTGTTCCAGATGACATTGTTACTCGCCCATTCAATTTCTTCTTCGTGCTGTGCATGCTCTGAAATAAGGACAATTGCATGCAACACTTCAGGAAGATATTCAGTAGGGAATTCGTCGAAGCTTCGGAATTCGTATCCGCTTTGATATAATTTTTCTCTGTTGAAGTCCAGTCCTACATCGGAAAGAAGTTCGTAGCACAATTCGGATTCAATGCGATCGCGCCACCAAATGTTTTCTTCTTTTTGGAAATTCAAAAGCTTTCTGAATTCATCAACAGGAAACGTTAGAACTTTTCCTTTCGGCATTGATTTGTGGTAGGTGCCAACGCCGGTGTATCTCGACATGGCGTTGCGCATAGATCCGCCAGCGAACTTTTCTTCCATTTCGAATTTATCGCTAATCACAGACATTATATCCGGACTTCCGAGTGTTGAAATGAACAACGGCTCGAACCATTGAAGCAAGTAAATGGCTTTGTGGTGCGCTTGATCAAATGCGGCATAATCGACAATGCGACTGTCTTCCGTTAAGGTTGGAAGTGTTATGTGGAAATGGAACGTTCCGTTGTTGAAGAGAACGAGTTTCTTCTGATTCGACATGAACATGTTTATTCCGATGTTGTATTGCGGATATGTCAATGGTCCCGGAAGAATTTTCGATTCGTTCAGTTTGTCGAGAAAGATTTTCTTCGACGCTTTCAATTCATTGAACGATTCTTGAATGGTTCTGTTCTCGTAGTATTTCGTTACAAATTCAATGGTGTCTCCGTCGAAGATAATCGATCCCATAGGATTGTTCTTCTGCGTAAGCATGCTTTGAATTTGAAAAGGTTGTTTTTCTAAGAATAGCTCAAGTATTGACTTTCCCGCATAGTCAGGATTGTCGAGCAGAGGAGGAGCCGATTGAATGGTCTTGTGTTGAAAATGAATGTCGAGCTTTTCAAGCGAGTGACTGTTCATCATCTGACTCACCAAATAGTTTTTATTCGAGTCGAAAGCGCGTGCTAAAACTTTTTCTAAACTTCCTGCACGGTAACACTTCAGGTAGTCGATGCTGTAACGCTCGCGACCCATTTTCTCTTGAATGAATTGTCCAGAAACGACCAACGATTCTTCGAATTGAAGGTAAGTTTCGTTTTCTAACCCAATGCCCCAGAAATATTTTTTAATCGGGTTGTTTTTCATTCTTCTTGGAGCTTATTGATAATTTTATTTCTATTTTTATGTTGAAGGGTGAAGTTGAAAGGACTTCCATTAAGCGTGGTAATACAGCACAAACGATGAGTATCTGCTGTGGTTCCACCAATCTCTTCTTTTTCGTGCGAAGTAATTGTAGTTCAATTTTCCGGCCTGTGATTGAAGAGGAAACAACACTTCGCCATTTTCACGAAACGCTTTTTTCTTTTCCGTTTCAGGAACTATCGGGACAATGTGTCCGGATAATCCTACGGTCTTTCTCTTCGCGCAGATCATTCCAACACCACCTTCCTCTGTTACGCGTCTTTGAATTTCTGTAAGGGAAGTCATTCTTTCCCATCCAAAACTTTCCCCCCATGTGCCAAACCAATCGTGAATGGCGCTTGAATAAATGGGAACAACAGTTTCATTGAAAACGGCTGTGACATCGATTCCTTGTTGAAG
>CANGEF010000153.1 GCA_947452685.1 Flavobacteriales bacterium
GGGCAACGATCAAAAAGCCGCTTCAATGAAGCGGCTTTTTTTATTCTTAATTTGCAAAAAATATTCGCATTGAAAAACATTGCTATTCTCGGTTCAACCGGCTCCATAGGTACACAAGCACTTGAGGTTATTCAAGAACATCCCGATCAGTTCTGTGTGGAAGTGTTAACGGCGCACAGCAACAGCCAGTTGTTGATTGCGCAGTCGTTGAAATTCAATCCGAATGCAGTGGTTATTTCCGATGAATCGAAATACGCTGAAGTGAAAGAAGCGCTCGCATCCACAGACATTAAAGTCTATGCAGGAAAGCAGGCACTGGAACAGATTGTAGAGATGGACAGCATAGACATTTTGCTAACCGCATTGGTAGGCGCAGCGGGACTTCCGCCAACGGTGCGTGCTATTCTTGCGAAGAAAAACATTGCACTCGCGAACAAAGAAACCTTGGTAGTTGCGGGAGAAATTATTACGCAATTGGCGAAAGAAAACGGTGTGAATATTTATCCGGTCGACAGCGAGCACAGCGCTATTTTCCAGTGTTTAGCTGGCGAGTGGCACAACCCAATTGAGAAGATTGTTCTTACTGCGAGTGGTGGTCCTTTTAGACAGAAGCCTGCAGAAGAGTTGGCTGAAGTAACGAAGGCGCAAGCCTTGAAGCATCCGAATTGGACCATGGGCGCGAAGATTACCATTGACTCTGCAACCCTTATGAACAAAGGGTTAGAGGTTATTGAAGCGAAGTGGTTATTCAATTTGAAACCTTCGCAAATAGACGTGGTTGTTCATCCGCAGAGTATTATTCACAGTTTGGTTCAGTTCGAAGACGGCAGCATGAAAGCGCAGTTGGGCTTGCCCGATATGAAGTTACCGATCTTGTATGCCATGGCTTATCCGCAACGCGTAAAGACAGACTGGCCGCGATTTAACTTCATGGATTATCCGCAGTTCACCTTTGAGAAACCACGCATTGAAGTGTTCCGTTGTTTGGGCCTTGCGTTCGAAGCTTTGGAGCAGGGCGGCAATGCGCCATGCATCTTGAACGCCGCGAATGAAATTGCCGTTGCTCGATTCTTAAACGACGAAATTAAATTCCTTCAAATCGCCGAAACGGTTGAGAAAACCCTTCAAAAAGCACCCTTCATCGCGAAGCCTTCGTTGGAGGAATTAATTGCGAGTGATGCGGAGGCGAGGGGGATTGCGGGGGAGATTTTGTTATAAACAATCGGAAATTTTATTTTAAATGTGTTTAATTTTAGATATGCCAAAAATTGCAATCTATAAATTTCTTACTTTTTTCATATTTGCCTTTGACGCACTCAATGAGCCACCTCATCTGCATGTTGTTAAAGAAAAAGGCAATAGACAACGTTCAGCGAAAATTTGGTTGGAAACTTTGAAGGTTGCAGAAAAAGGAACATTAAGTGAAAAAGAACTGAATCAAGCTCTAAATTTGATAAAAAACAATCAATCTGTATTAATTGCATCTTTCAACAAAGTAAAAAAGGGAGAGAAAATAAAAACAATCAAATTCAAATAATATGGGAACGACTCTTCAAAACTCTACGATCTGTATTGAAAAACTGAATTTCGATTTAATTGGAAAAATCTCTTTAAAACTTCAAGATGGTCGAATAATAATTGTGCCTCTGAAATATTTTCCAGAGCTTCAAAAACTTTCAGTTGCCCAAAGAAAAAAGTATACCATTGTAGACGACCGGACAATCTTATTCAACTATTCAGATGCTGTCTATCATCTAGAAGATTTTATGGGTCTTGAAAATAAATGGAGAGAAAGATAATTTCGTGATTCAACCCAGCCGAACACTCCGTCTGTGTCCACAACAAAATGCCCTATTCGAGTGTAATTTTTACTTTTATTTCTCAAACGAGAGTAAATTTTTAGAATTTTTACTCTCATTATTTCACAATTCTTAAATCTTTTGCGGTGATTAAGAAATCTATTCGCCGCAAATATGCGGTGAAAAAAGAACTACCTCAACTCCTTCGAACACTCAGCCTGCAAGCCTTTGAAATGATATAAATAAATAAAGTTCACAAAGAACTTTGTTGTTTTTTATTAATTTAACCTCATGAATCGAATTTTTGTAATACTTATATTCTCGCTTCTAGGGCAAGTTTCATTTAGTCAGTCCATTAATGATAATCGTCTCATTTATTATCCTTTTAGTGGAAACGCTAATGATGAAAGTGGAAATGGATTTGATGGTGTTGGCAATGCCACTTTGACCGCTGATCGTTTCGGAAATCCGAATGAGGCCTATTATTTCAATGGAACCAACAATTATATTGATCTACCGAATGACCCCGCACTTAAGCCGAATTTACCTGTAAGTCTTGCTTTTTGGGTAAAATTCGATGATAACGACCCGACCCATTCAACAGTAATCTGCACAGATTTCGCTCAGGATAATCATACTGGCGTTTGGGTTAGTCGATCAAGTACTGGTAATTTGGCTGTTAGTTATGGCGACAATTCTGGGGGAACGACAGGTATCAACAGAAGGACGAAAGCTGGAAGTACCTCATTGCAAGCGAATACGTGGTACCATGTTGCTGTTATAGTCAATGGACCGCTCGATATGGAAATTTATATTAATTGTAAAAATAATGGTGGAACCTATTCAGGTTCGGGAGGTGCAATCGGATATTCGAAAACTCCAGGAAGCGCTGGTCGCAAAGATTCAAATGTTACCGCTCCATCCTTGTATTTTAAAGGAACTATAGATAACCTTATGTATTGGGATAGAGCATTGGTGGACAGTGATTTTAGCACGCTTTGTACAAATGTTCATTCTTCAGAAGAGGCTGATCTATTAACCGAAAACTGGACGGTCTTTCCAAATCCATCTGCGGAAAGTATCAGCGTTAATGGAATTGGAAATGTTACTTTGGCTCAATTCTCAATCTTTGACTCTCGAGGAAAGTTAATTCGAACAAAGGCTCAAACGAGTGGGAGTATCGACATCTCAGATTTATCTATAGGCATTTATTACCTTCGGATCGAATCCCAAAACTCTACTCAAGTTTTGAAATTTATTAAGGAGTAGGACATAAAGACCTACCTCAACTCCGCCGAACACTCGGTCTGCAAGCCTTGCAAAATGCGCTGCATGCTCTTCTCTACAACCTCATCAGTTAAGGTCTGCTGAGCGTCTTGAAGAATGAATTTCAAAGCGTATGATTTCTTTCCTTCCGGAAGATTCTTGCCTTCGTAAACGTCGAACAAATTCACTTCCTTCAATAATTTCTTTTCGCTCTTCAGAGCAGATACACGAAGGCTTTCGAACGTTGTTTCTTTGTTCAACAACAACGATAAATCTCTGCGCACCCATGGGAATTTATTCAACGGTTGGAAGGCATTGCGCTGCTGCGCCTTCAACTTCTCTAACGCGTCGAAATCAAATTCAGCATAAAACACTTCCTGCTCCACATCGGTCATTTCCTGAATAGCACCGTTCACTCTTCCCAACTTCACCAACGATTTTTTCTGAGAAGAAAGCTCCATTCCGTAAGCGAAAATTGGAGAGTCTTGAATCGAAATCACATCGACTTGCTGAATGCCCAACGCATTCAAAATATTTTCCACCGCCGCTCGCAACTGCGCCAACGACGAAGCATTGCCACTGTTCTTCCAAGACTCAGCGCTTTCCTTTCCACACAACCACAACGCCAGTTTGCGCTTCTCTTTGTATCCGTTTTCCGTCTTGCGGTATTCCTTTCCAATTTCAAACAATCGAAGATCCGTAGCACGGTGCTTTTCATTCAACGAAATACTTTCCATTCCACCAAACAACAACGTGCTGCGCATGTGCGACAAATCTTTGCTCAACGGATTCAACAACGAAACACTGTTCACACCCAAGGCCGCATCGAACGCTTCAGCGTACTTGCTCTTCGTAAGCGACATGTTCATGATTTCGGTGTAGCCCTCTGCCACCAACAAGTCGGCAAGACGGAAATGCAAGCTCTCCGTTTTTCCCTTGGTATTCAAGGAAAGCGTCATGCGCGATGGAAGCTCTACTTTGTCGTATCCGTAAATACGAAGCACCTCTTCCGCAACGTCTGCCGGACGCGTTACTTCAACGCGATTGTAAGGAACTAGCACCTTCCAGCCGTCTTCGGTTGAAGAAACTTCGAACTGCAAATCGTTCAATATGGAAACAACCGTTTCGCTTGGTATGTCGATTCCCAACAACGATTTCAAATAATTTTTCTGAACTGAAATTTCTGTTTTCGGAAGTACAACCGGATAAACATCTTGCGCTTCAACCAGCTCAGCATTCGGATTTTCCGCTTGAATTAGTTCCCAAGCACGCGCTAA
>CANGEF010000154.1 GCA_947452685.1 Flavobacteriales bacterium
CTTAAGACGTGTAATGCTCATGAAGCAAAGCTAGGACATTACATGTTCCAAAATACTTTTACCAATTGGCTAATTGAAGTCCCAATAATTACGACCAAGACAATTATTCTAAAATTCTCGTTCGACGTCCGAGCCAATATTTTTTTTCCTATCCATGAGCCTAAAACGGCAATAACCAAGAGGAATGGGATAAGCTGTAAATACTCTTTTGTAAAATAACCGTTCCAAATGTAGACTCCTGCCCTGCTTGTATCTACACCTAAATCTATTAGAGCCGATGTTGCCACGAAAGAATTCTTTTCAAGTTCGAATGCTACGAGCGTCATGCCTCGAATGGCACCACCCGTTCCTAACAGCCCCGCTAAAAAACCGGAAAGCGAACCTCCCAAAACCAAATTCAGTTGTGTTTTTTGAATGGAAATTCGATGACTTATGATCATAACAAAAGATAGAACCATGAGCATAACGCTCAAGCCTATTTCGATGTACTTAACAGGAATGAATGCCGTTAGAACTGCTCCGATAATCACAAAAATTACTGCAGGAATTCCCAATCGATATAAAATGAACTTATCTACTCCTTGTCGAAACAAATAAATTTTAAAAACATTGCTAAACACATGAAAAACCGCTGTTATCCCGAGCACAGTCTTAAAATCGAAAAACAAAGCTGCAAGAGGAATGAACAGCACCGAAGAACCGAACCCCGAAACTGTTCCAATAATTTCAGCTATGAGCGCAAAAACAAAAAAGAGAGCGAGGTTGTCCATGATTTCAAATCTACCATAAAAAAAAGGGAAGCAAAAGCTTCCCTTCTTCAACATATTTCACACTGAATTATTCAGCAGCAGGTGCTTCATCAGCAGCAGGTGCCTCAGCAACTGGAGCTTCTTCAGCAGCTGGGGCCTCTTCAACTGCAGGAGCTTCTTCAGCAACTACAACTTCTTCAGCAACAACTTCTTCTTCTACAACTGGATTTGCTTCTGCGTGAGCAGCAGCATCTGCAGCAGCACGAGCAGCAATACGCGCTTCGTTAACTGCACGTTCGGCCTTCAATTGCTCAGCCAAGGCTCCTTCCTTCGCAGAAGAAAGTCCATCGCGCTTCGCTTGAATTTTAGCATCTTTAGAATCTAACCATGCATTGAATTTAGCATCAGCTTGTTCTTGTGTCAATGCACCTTTCTTTACTCCTTTGTTTAAGTGTGCTTTGTATAAAACACCTTTGTAAGAAAGAATTGCACGAGCAGTGTCTGTAGGCTGCGCTCCGTTAAACAACCAAGTAACTGCTTTGTCTGTGTCTAACACAATTGTAGCAGGATTGGTGTTCGGATTGTAGCTTCCGATACGCTCAATGAATTTACCATCACGCGGTGAACGCGCATCAGCGGCAACAATGTGGAAGAATGGTTTACCCTTCTTACCGTGGCGCTGTAATCTAATTTTAACTGACATAGTTTTTTGTTTTGTGGGTACGAAACCCGATTAACAATTTTTAATTGGACGGCAAATATAAGAGATTTTCTTTAATCTAGGGCAAAAAACTAGTTTTCAGCAACTACCGACACCTTAGCTACTTGATCGCCTATTCTCACAAAGTACATTCCTGACGGCCAGTGTGTTGAGTTGAAGCTCATCGTTTCGTTCAGCACTACTCCCCTTTCCAAGCATTTTCCTGTGATGTCGAAGATTCCATAGGCACTTCCCATGCTGTTCGGACTCACCTGAATTTTAAAGGAGGTTGAGGCTGGGTTCGGATAAACTCGAAGGGCTGAAAGATCTGCAGACTCCTCAATATTCGAGGTTAGGCAATGCCCTGGAATATTCTGGTCTAACCATGCAATGCGTTGTGCAATCCAACCTTTCAACGTATCCAATTCAGCATTGAACGTTGCGGGCATGGCTCCTATCTCAGGAGCGGGTCCGCTTACGCCAAGAATTGGCCAACGCTGGAAGTGTCTGACCTGTGCATTTTGAAGAAGCCCTCGACTGAATTCAATGCTTGCGAAAATGATGGCAGTATCTAAAACATTCGTTCGGTAATATTCATAATCGCAGCGCAATTCATTTTGAAAAGTGGTGTCTTGTAACAAACGCACATAATACCCCGTGCCATAATTATCCGTTGGACAATCGTTATTCAAATGTGCCCATCCAGAACCATCCAAGTTTTCATACAGCGAACAACCGTATAAATTCTTCCAAGCCCAATCGAAATCCCAGACTGGTCCGGCCTTCAATTTTCCACCTTTCGAATTTTTATTTTTATTGAAGAAAACACTCTTTTTAAATCCATCTGCATTGCGAGAAACTTCATTCACCAAAAGATAATCGATGAACGATTTGGTGTCTAAGTATTTGCGATATCCCAATTCAGCATCAGCAAAATTTGCACTGTACAAGGCCGTTTCCAGAGAATCTATGAAAGAAGCAATGTAGTCTTTCTGGGGTTGAAGCAATTCAAGTTCGTTCGGAGATTGATAAATGAAATGAACGTCAAAACCCGGATGATCAATGGGAGAATAATTCGACTGAAAACTGTTGTTCCAATCCCAAATGTTTTGTTGAAGAATATACCCCCCAGTAATGGAGTCGCCTCCTAAATCCAATGGCGAAAGGTCAGCGATGTGAACACGTGCCGAGTCTTGCTTTATTTTTTCTGCCAACAAATAAATGCCTTTGTACGAGCTGTCCACCCTTACTTCAACCAAACGCGAACGAACACTGTAATTGCCCATTCCTCCGAACATTTGAAATGCCAATGCATTCCTTAACATAGAGCGGTCGTTGTAGTTGGAAAGCAACACCCAATCGTTTTCAGACGGCATTCCCAATATTGAAACATTGTTGTTGGTACCATCGGCTAATCTTGTCTCAAAAGAATAGGGTGTTTGCGGATATCCCGCTGAAGATGCACCGCGAATTTCAATTCCAATGTGTCCATTGTAGACATTCGCGCTGTCGTTCACGTATGTAAGATTGCCATATCCATTGTATTTAATCTCCATGGTGCAATTGATCTTCGTGTCTTGCACAATGGTTTGTCCTAGGGTATTGATTAACACAATAGGCAATTCAGAACTATCGAAATTGATTGTGCCCAAATCGGTCGCGCACAATTCAAATGTTCCTGTAGCTCCCCCATATCCGAATACCTGCACATACAGCGTTTCACCAGGTGTCATATCGAACAATGCCGCCATTGAAAAATAATCAACACCACTGTCATCATCGCATGCCACAGCCCAAACACTGGTGCAATCTGAACCTCTCCAAACACCTAATCCGGTATCGTTTAAACTACCATTAGCTGTATTGATATTTACATTTCCTGAAGGAGGCACAACTACAGAGTACCATTGATCTGCTCCTGAAAAACTTGCACATCCGGGATTAAATCCTGAGTTATTCGCATTCACATTGGTACCTGTTACACACGTGCCCATTTCCATTGGAATGGCATTGCAGGGGTGGTTACCTGGGAGTGTAAGTGAACTGCAGTTTCCTGTTCCTGAAAAAACATTTCCAACAGTTGGAGTTGGACCATTGGAAAAAATTAAATTCCAAGATGAGTCGTAGAGACTATATGAATTCTCATTTTCATAATCAGCTGCGCTATAATTAAGTTGGAAGGAATCACCGTCGCAAATGGGCAATACATCTTGACTTCCATATCCAGCAGCGAAGAACGTCCCAACATTGATTCCATTCACAGAAATTGTTAGATAACCTCCATTCCACCCATCACCATAACTGTCATGAGTTAATAAGGTGTAGTTGCAACATTGTGCTTGGACTTCCACCAAAGAAAACATCACAATAAAAAATAGAAAATACTTCTTCATGAAGTAAAGATAAACCAGCAGACCAAAATTACTTCAACCGATTCTTCGCAAACGAAATATATCGTTCCCAATCCCAAGCTAGTATTTCATGCTCACCCTCACGGAGGTGATACGCCATATTTCCAAATTGAATAGACTCGTTCGCAGATGGGTATTTGTATGGTATTTCCAAAGTGGAATCGTACAAGGAATAAATCGCTTGTGATTTATAAAATGAAAGGTACTCCCCTTCTGCATCAGCCCAGGAGTCTTTGCTTGCGCTTGCCACATAAAGCGCGCGAGGTGCAACCAATGAAAGGAGCATTTCCTGATCTACTAATAACAAAGAATCATTTCCGCGGAAGCTTTGAAAATTTCGAGCGAACCAATAAGGAAAGCGATTCGTGATTTTTTCTATGTCTTCTCCGCGCATGGTTTTAAATTGTGCCGCACCTGCACATCCCGAATTGTTCGAAACAACCATATC
>CANGEF010000155.1 GCA_947452685.1 Flavobacteriales bacterium
CATCCTTCAACAAATGTTTTCTCCCAATAAGGGAAGTTCGACATGATCACAGGAAGTCCGCAAGCCAAGTATTCGAATGCTTTAATAGGAAGCGATTCGAGGTAATTTTTTTCAGGATAAAGAATGGCCAATCCAACATGTGAATTGGCGTAGTACTGGTAAACTTCTGAAGCAGGAACATGTCCAACTTCATTTACTCTTTCCCATCCTTTCGAAGACATACACTTTTGTCGGTATGCTTCAAAGTCCCATGCACCAACGAGTGTAAGCGTTGCGTTGTCTACCTCAGCCAGGGCTTCAACGCATTCGTAGATTCCGCGTATTTCGGTAAGTCCACCGCAATAGATGAAGCGAGTGACTTCTCCTTTTTGTTCTGAAATTTTTATTTGTGGAAGAGAGAGTATCGGATAGTTTCGAACCACCGCCGATTTCGTTTTGGAAAGCGCTTGAGCAATTTCAGGAGTAACAGAGATCACTCGAACGCAAAACAAAAGATAGAATTGCTCTATGCACGAATAGATGAATCCTGCAATTTTCCGAACAAACAAAGGACCCAAAGGCTTGCTTTCAATTTGCTTGCTCACGTGTTCGTGCGAATCGAAAATTACTTTTTTTCCGAATAACCAAAACAGCGGTGCAAAGCGAATGAGTTCGGGATCGTGAATGTGAACAATCTTCACGTTTAATTTCATTATAGCGAAAAACCCTTGCCACGCCGTGATGAATAATTTTTTAAGGCGACTTGTTGTTGTCGGAAGAGCAACTACCTGAACACCTTCTCGCACGAGCGATTCCGAGTGAGGAACAACCAGCGAAACATCGTAACCTGCTTTCGCAAGACTCACACATTCCTTCATGAATATGCGACTGTCGAAAGGCGGATGCAAGGTGGTGAAGTGCGCGACTTTGATTTTCATTTCGACAAAAGTTTTTCGTAAAGTGAAATGAATTTCTTGCGATTCGCTTCCTTGGTTCCGTCGCGCTCTATGCGTTGCTTGTTCAATTCAGAAGCATGCGATAAATTCATTTCGAAAGCTTCCGAAATAAAATCGCTTTGAATGTCTTCAACAATAAATCCTGTAGTTCCGTGTGAAACCCATTCAACGCTTGAAGGTAAGTTCGAGAGTATGGGAATGCATCCGCTGGCCATGGCTTCCAATACGCTAATAGAGGTTGCGTCGCTTTCCGGAATGGAAATGTAGTAAGTGGCTTTGGCGTAGTTGCGTGCGTTGTCTTCTTGCTGCAACCATCCCACGAATTCAGTACTCGAAAGAATATTCAATTCTGCGGCTAACGCTTTCAACTGATCGGTTTCTTCACCGACTGCACCCACGATCAATTTCCATTCTTCGCGATTCGGTTTACTTTTGAATTTCGCAAACGCGCGTAAGATGAAGTCGACTCGATATAATTTTTTATGAAGTCGATTCGAGTAAAAGACTTTTTCTTTTTCGGCTTGAATGGGCTGAAGGTTAATTCCAAAATTCGCAACTAGAATATCAATTTTCTTTTCTGGAATTAGCGCTTGCATGGCTTGCGCCAAATCGTAAGAGTCGGCGGTAAAAGTTTGCGCGTGTTTCAGATTCCAACGCACCAAATACTTCAACAAAAAATTCCGATGCGGAGTTAAATAAATGTCGCTGCCCCAGGCTGTAAGGACCGTTGGAATGCCTAGTGGCAAAATGGCTTTCAAAGCGTAATAGGCAACGCTGTTGACTTGATGAATGTGAACGATATCTGGATTGAATTGCTTCGCGAAGCTTCTTATTTTTCGCGGTGTGTTCCACTGTGCAGAAAGACTCGAAAGACTGAAGTTCACGTCGGTGATGAGTTTCACTTCATTGAAATCTTCTTTCATCAATTGAAAAAAGTTTTCGGTGTGAACGGAAGCGCTACCAATGATGAGCAATTTCTTGTTCTTCATTTTACTCTTCGTTCCAAGATTGATAATTTTCTTTCAGATCCTCGTGTTCGGCCAACCATTTGCTATCGCGTTCGCGTGTGTCGCCAATAACTACAGCCGGATTTCCGGAAAGAATAGCGTAGTCTGGGAAAGAGCCCTTCACAAAACTATAAGCAGAAACAAGGCTGCCTTTTCCAAGTGTTGTTCCTGGCATAATAACCGCGTGCGGTCCAATGAAAGAGTATTTCCCAATTTTTACTTGTCCTTCGTTGTAGGCCAATTTCCTTGGGGTGGAAGTGTATTTCTTTCCGTATAAACGAATGGCGTCATGACTGGAATGCGTAAGAATACTTACGAAATTGGTGATCTGACAGCCTTCCTCAATGGTTAATCCATTGGATGCGTCAATGAAATTCGCGTGTCCTATGTACACGTTATCTTCCACATGAAAATTCTTTTCACCTTGCAAGTAGGTGGAACTACAAATGCGTGTCAACGGTAAAACTTTCCCGTCTGAACGCTTGTAGCGTCCAACCATAACGGGTTTAATCCATCTCGGTAAATAAGATAAAATTCTGCGTCTGAGCATGTTCAAATTTAACCCAAATGATTTAAAGTTTTCTGTTCTTTTGCAATGTACCAGTACCAGAACATTCCGGCTATGGTTATTGCAACTCCAGAGAGGCTGAAGAGTGAAAATCCGAGAATAGGATCATGCATGATTCCGCCCACAACAATACTAATGATTTTAAGAGCCAATCCGACCAAAGCGAAAATGAAAGATTGATGTTGCTTGTGCACCACAGCGGTAACTGCGCTTACAGGAGAGATAAGAAAATTCGCGAAGATGAACGGTATGAAAATGTGTGCGTAGACTGCGGTCATTCGCCAGGTCTCTCCAAGTAGCAATACAAAAATGGATTCAGTGAAAAGGAAGAGCACACCGAAGATGGGGAATCCGAGAATGAACAGCACGCCGTAAATTTTCAAAACGTAGTTGCGAATATTTTTAGTTTGAAGATAGGCTTGTGCTGCCTTGGGATAGAACACCTGATAAATACTCGAACCAATTAAAGCCAATGGCGCTGCAAGAATGCGAAGCGATTGGAAGTAGTATGAACTTATTTCACTTGCGAAAAATGTTCCCAATAAAAATACAATACCATATTGCTGAAGGTTATCTACCAAGGCGTTCGGAGCGTTGTATGTTGGGAATTTGCTGTATGATTTCCAGAGTTTTTTTACATCGTGATTCGTTAAATTCTTCCATGCTTGAATAGCCATTTTCGAATAGTTGGAACCAATGATGATCCAACCGATAATTTGTCCAACTATAGCTCCGTAAATCAATCCAATCGGATCTTCCATTAACATTCCCCACAAGATGCTCGTTCCAATGGTTACGGCAGCGATGCTAATTTTTGAAATCGCATTGCGTAAAAAAGTGCCGTGACGTGTAGACCAATAGTTTAATATCTGCGTGAAGCCCGCAAAAAAGGTAAACACAGGAACCAGAAGAATGGCACTCGGCACGGAATAATTGAAAAGGCCTTGTCCAGCAAACACAAGCACAATTCCAACAACGACCAATACGAGAACACGAAGCAACGTGCGCAGCGAAAGACCAACGAGTTGCATGGACTCTTCTTCTGATTTAGGCAATGCAATAGCCAATTCAAATCTCAGCGAAGAGAACGAGAGAATGATTGAAGTACATGCCGTGAAAAACGAGAACACTGCGAATTCCGTGGGGTCATATATGCGCGCCAAGGCGAATGCGCCAAGAATCTGAATGGCCTGTGCCGAAGCCGTTCCAATCAATAAGATTGCAGTATTTCGAACGAACGAAGATTGAAGGAGCGTCTTCATTTGTTTTCATGTTTAGCCAATTGTAAATACCAAAAGAATGTGATAAGGTACATGATACTGCTTACCAGCGAGTACAATCCAATGGCCCACATGACGCTATTCATGAGGAATCCAAGGTACAGCGCCCCGAGTTTTAAGATCACGTCAATGATGTTTAATCCAAGTGCTTTGTTCTGCGCGTTTTCTAAAATGGCAGTGAATGAAAACGGAGAAACAGAGAAATTCAAAACGAAGAAGGGAGCTAACCAACGCGCCATTTCACCGGAGGCTCTCCACTCTTCACCGAATACAAAAGCGAAGAGAGTAGGGGCAAGCGCAACGATAAGTACAGCCCCAATTCCGCTGAACAACATGAGCGCCTTTGCAGTGCTCAGAATAAGCGGGCGATAAGATTCGCCGTTGTTCTTCAGTTCAGAAGCTTTGTTGTAATGCGTAAGAAAGACCGTGTTGCTTATGAGGTTTACAGGTGCTTGAATAATTTTCCAACACATGAAATACAATCCCGTTGCTGAATCGCC
>CANGEF010000156.1 GCA_947452685.1 Flavobacteriales bacterium
ACATTTCAATGTTGTAAAATACGCCAGAGCTTTTTCAGTTCTCTCTCGTGTGCGAATAACTTTAACACATGAAGAAATTTTTGAAATGGCCTGTTCTCGCGTTAGTGATTTTACTCTTCGCCTTTCGTCCAATCCTTAAATCTTGCGAATCATCTTTCGAAGAATCTTTTGCAGAATCTTGCGAAGCATCTTTCGTAGAATCTTGCGAAGCATCTTGTGCAACATCTTTCGCAGAATCCTGGTCCGACAGCCTCATCAAGACTCTCACCCTCGATCAGAAAATTGGACAACTCTTCATGGTGGCCGCGTGGAGCGATGAAAAGAAAGAGTCTTACAATCCCACGCAAATAGATGCACTGATCAAGAACAACGCTATTGGTGGAATAATATTCTTTCAAGGTGGACCTGTTCGTCAAGCGAAATTGACGAATCGATTTCAAGCTAAATCAAAAATTCCTTTGCTCATTGGAATAGATGCCGAATGGGGATTGGGCATGCGTTTAGACAGCACCATCTCTTTTCCGCGTGCCATGACATTGGGCGCTTCCATGGATGAAAAGTTGATTTATGAATTTGGAAAGGAGGTCGCTCGTCAGTGCAAACGCATTGGTGTTCACATGAACTTCGCTCCTGTAGTCGACGTGAATTCCAATCCGAAGAATCCGGTTATTTCGAATCGTTCATTCGGAGAAAACGCCGATCGCGTAACCACTTGCGGAATGGCCTATATGAAAGGCATGCAGGACAATGGCGTGTTGGCAAATGCAAAACATTTTCCAGGACATGGAGATACCGATGCCGATTCGCACAAGGAGCTTCCAGTTGTAAATAAAAATTACGCGCAGCTGTCTTCGAATGAATTCAAGCCATACAGAGCCATGTTTGAAAACGGATTGGCAAGTGTAATGGTGGCGCATCTGTCGCTTCCAGAATTTGAAAAGGAAGCGCATGTGCCAAGTACGCTTTCGAAAAATATCATCACTGGATTGCTTCGCGACAGCTTGAAGTTCGAAGGATTGGTGCTAACCGATGCCATGAACATGGAAGGTGTTGCGAAATACTTTCCTTCAGGAGAGGCCGATGTCCGTGCACTTATTGCAGGAAACGATGTGGTGCTTTTTCCGTTGAATGTGCCGTTGGCCATTCAGAAAGTGAAAGAAGCCATTCAACAAGGACGCATTTCTGAAGAAGAAATTACAGCAAAGGCACTGAAAGTGTTGAAGGCTAAAGAACGCGTTGGAGCGCACAAGTTCAAGCCAATTCCAATCAAAGGAATTTCAAAGGATTTGAATTTGCCTTATGCTACAGCCCTTCGCAGACGATGCATTGAGAGTTCGATCACGGTAATTTCCGAAAGTAAAATTCCGTACGAAGATTCAGACAAATGGCTGAAACCATTGGGGGTTGTTGTTATTGGCGACGATGTGAATTGCGCCTTTGCAAAAAGTATTGATCAATACAAAGCAGCGGAGATTCATGCGTTGGGAAAGGAATGCACCGATGCTGAAATACAATCGGTCGTTTCGAAAATGAAAGAGAATTGCACCGATGTTCTAGTTGCATTTTTAGGAACTACCAACAAGGCAAACACCAATTTCGGAATTACATCGAACGGCACGCAAGCTGCGGAAAAAATAGCAGAACAATTCACCACAACCGTTGTCATGTTCGCCTGTCCGTATGCCTTAGAGAAATCCGAATGGAAAGGAGTGAACTCCTTTGTAATAGCTTATCAGCCCGATGATTTAACGCAACAAGTCGCAGCAGACGCCATATGCGGCGTTATTCCTTTCCAAGGAAAATTACCTGTTTCTGTTGGAATGAAATTCAAAGAGGGTCAAGGCAAGGTTTTTCAAACTGCTGGAAGAATGCGTTGCCTGAAGCCTTCGCAGACAGGTTGGTTCAACTTCGTTTCAAGCAATGCGCAAACCAATGGAAATAGCAGCGTTTATGTGGAAGACATGATGGCCAACGCACCAACTGAAGTCGCAGGAACCGAAATGAATTTATTCTCGAAGGTCGACGAGATTGTGAAGGAAGGATTGGATCAAGGCGCTTACCCCGGATGTCGCGTCTTAATCGCGAAAGACGGCGTTATTCTGTACAACAAGAGTTTTGGATATCTAGACAAGGCGAAGACACAGAAAGTGGCGGAAAACTCCATATACGACCTGGCTTCGGTGACGAAGATGCTTTCAACGACTATGGCTCTTATGAAATTGGTCGATGAAGGGAAGATTGATGTAGAGAAAACCATAGGCGATTACATTGAATTTCCTGAAGGTCATCCGCATGCGAAGATGCAATTGAAGCGCATGTTATCGCACACTGCCGGACTTCCTGCTTGGAAGGATTTCACCAACTTAACAGTGAATGGTGGCGAGTGGGATGGCGATTGTTTGTCGAAAGAGCATACCGACAAATGTTGCAATCCGGTTTGCGCCGATATGTGGACCACCAAAGAAATGTCGGATTCCATTTACAAAGAAATTCTAGAGGTGAAGTTGAATCCAGATCAAGGTTATTTGTACAGTGATTTAGGATATTATTACTACAAAAAAATGATTGAGAAAATTACAGGGATGCCTTTGGATTTCTATGTTTCTGAAACATTCTACAAACCCATGGGGCTGCGTTCAATGGGATACAATCCAACAAAAAATTGGCCCGTGAAAATGATTGCTGAGACAGAAACCGATTCCAAGTGGAGACACCAAGCGGTTCGAGGTTATGTCCACGACCAAGGTGCAGCGCTTTTGGGCGGAGTAGGCGGACACGCTGGATTGTTTGGTAACGCGAATGATTGTGCAGCGCTCATGCAAATGTGCTTGAACGACGGGCGCTATGGCACGAACGAGTTTATTCATCATGCAACCCTTGATTTATTTAATGCGCGCCACTTCAAAGACAACAGAAGAGGATTAGGATTTGATAAGCCCGGATTTACCAATTGGAGCGGCGCAACAGGCCCTTCAGCAAGTGACGAGAGTTTTGGACATTCCGGATTCACTGGAACGCTTTGCTGGGCAGACCCTGCGAACGGAACGGTATTCGTATTCCTTAGCAATAGAAACTGTCCAAGTTCTGAAAATTGGAAGATCAATGATCTTCGCATTCGTCCTAGAATTCAAGAAGAAATTTACAAGCTGTTTCCTGTTAAACCGTAGTACTTTTGCAACGGAGTTCTGCTCCGTTGAACTATGGAAAGAAAATTGAAAATTGGTATTGTGTGCTACCCAACTTTTGGGGGTAGTGGTGTTGTAGCAACAGAGTTGGGGAAAGCACTCGCAGATAAGGGACATGAAATTCATTTCATTACATATTCGCAGCCGGTTCGTTTAGGATCACTCAGAAAAAATGTTCGCTATCACGAAGTAAACGTCAGCGATTACCCGTTGTTTTTATACCCGCCTTACGAGCTTGTTTTAGCAAGCAAAATGGTAGATGTTGCGAAACACGAAGGACTTGATCTTCTTCACGTACACTATGCCATTCCGCATGCAAGTGCTGCCTATATGGCGAAGCAAATTTTGAAAAGGGAGGGGGTAAATCTTCCGGTAATTACGACCCTTCACGGTACCGATATTACCTTGTTGGGAAGAGATGCGTCGTTTGAACCTGTCATCTCTTTTGCCATTAATGAAAGCGATGCTGTAACGGCTGTTTCTCAAAGTTTAAGAACAGATACCTACAAACTTTTTGGAATTAACATAGACATCGAAGTCATTCCAAATTTCTTGAATCCGAATTTAATCGATGAAGAAATTGTAAAGGAAATTCGAGAGGAATACGCGCCAGACGGCACGCCCATGCTCATTCATATTTCCAACTTCCGTCCGGTAAAACGTGTGATGGATGTGATGGAAATTTACAAACGTGTAAACGAGTTGAAACCTGCCATATTGATTATGGTTGGCGATGGTCCCGATCGTTCAAAAGCCGAGCAATTCGCCCGTGAAAATCAGTTGAACAATGTTGTTTTTGTTGGAAATGTGAAGAACCCGATGGAACTGCTTTCAGCTGCAGATGTGATGCTTCTTCCCTCTGAATCTGAAAGCTTTGGTCTAGCTGCTCTTGAAGCCATGGCTAGCGGAGTGCCCGTTGTATCTAGCAATGCCGGAGGTTTGCCCGAATTGAACAGACATGGCGTGTCGGGACTCATGAGCAATGTGGGCGATGTAGATGAAATGGCGAAGCAAGTTTTGTATCTCATTGAAAAAGAAGAACGTTTATTGAAATTTAAAGATCAAGCAAGAGAAAGAGCCAGTGCATTTTCACTTGAGGC
>CANGEF010000157.1 GCA_947452685.1 Flavobacteriales bacterium
CTTATTGAAAACAGAGTGGAAACCGCGCTTATACTCGGCACTGGAGGAGCATCGTTAGCGGTGGCTTATGTATTGAAAGAATTGGGCATCCGTTATTTTTTTGTAAGTCGAAATCCGCAAAACGATCAGACTTGTTCTTACGAGCAAGTAACACCCTTGTTGCTCGAGAAGTGCAAGCTCATTGTGAATACCACTCCGGTTGGTCAGTTCCCACACAACGAAGAGAAACCAGACTTGGATTATTCGTGTCTTACAGATCAGCATGTCTTGTATGATTTAATCTACAATCCAGAAACAACAGCCTTCCTTCAAGAAGGCATCTCGCGCGGCGCGCGCTATTGCAACGGCCTCAGCATGCTTGAAATTCAGGCAGAAGAGAGCTACAAGATTTGGAATCTTCTTTCCGAATAAACAGCATATAATTTATACGATTTTGGCATAAGGATTCGAGAAAATCCTTTAGGAATTTGTTGCGGAAAAACACCATACGTACATTTGTAAAAAATACACGTATGCAGACGAAATTAACGTTAATTATGGACAAGAAACTTATCGAAGAAGCGAAGGTCTACGCAAAAGAAACGCAACAAAGTCTGTCGCAATTGGTCAGCGAGCAGCTGGAAAGAATTCTGTGCAAGAACGAAGACCCTGGCAAGTACAAAGATCATCCGATGGCCTATCTTGTTGGTTTACTCGATGAGAATTCGGAAGAGTTTAAAGGGAAATCGCACAAACAAATTATGTATGAACACGTTTTAAAAAAACACGGATGAAGCACATATTTATTGACACAAATATTTTAATGGACATGCTCTTTCATAGAATGCCCTATAAATACCACGCGCTTGATCTATTCACGCTTCAAGAGAAAAAACTAATTACTACCTATACTTCATCCAATACAATTCTTAGTGTAGCATATTACCTGAACAAAGTCTACCCGCCCAAAGTAGTTAAAGAAATAGTTCTTCAATTAATAGAGGATGTTCAAGTCCTAGAAATAAACAAAAGCATGCTGTTGGCCGGAATTAGCAGTCTAACGGAGGATTACGAAGATGCTGTTCAAATTCATTGCGCGCTTTCTAATCGAAATATCACACACATCATTACGCGCAATAAGAAAGATTTCAAAGATTGTCCTTTACACATCTGTACTGCAGAAAAATTTAACGATCAATTTAATTCCTAATTACAATCTTCTTCCGAACGACAGTTCCGTTCAATTTCAGAATATAAATCCCTTCAGAGAGATTGGAAATATTTACAAGCGTGGTTCGAGCATTCACACGTTCCGACCAAACCTTTCTTCCACTTAGATCATAGAATTCCAAAGCTGAAACAGCGTTCCAGTTTGATCCGGCGTCAATGGTAAGTTGTGTGCTGGCGGGATTCGGATAAACTTGAATGTCGTTGAAGAGCGATTCGTTCACAGACACTATACTGTCACTTGAATAAAATCCCAGTCCACCTCCTATTTGTCCAATGAACAAATCGCGCTTTCCATCGGCTGTAATGTCTTCAAACCAAACCGCGCAGCGTTCACCTTCGTTTATGCCTTCGAAGTCTGTTGTATCCAAGGTGAAGTCGCCCAAAAGGTTTCCTGATACATTCGAGAAGTGATTGACTTGTCCGGTTTCCGTTCCCAATAACACTTCCCACTCATTCAATTCATTCTTGAAAAAATGCGGAACGCTGTATCCGAATATTCCTAGAATATTCGTGGCTACCATTCCACCCAACGTGTCTTCTTGAAAAACATACGAAGCGGCCGTTGAGCTTCCGTTGTTCGCATAATAGTTCACGTTACCGTTCTTCTCTCCCACTGCCAAATCCAATAAACCGTCATCGTTCAAGTCTACCCATTGCGGTGTAGCGAATTGTCCAACATCTATGGTTAGACCGTTGTTGTCCTTCAGCAACTCTCCGTTGTCCGAAAAGGCGTATCCATTCGCCGTTGAAGCAGCATTTTCATAACGAACCAAATAACCATTCTGAACACCGACCAACAGATCTTTATCGCCATCGCCGTCATCGTCACCGAAAGAAATATATTTACTATCCAGCGTATCCGTCGCCAACGGAAGCCAATTGTTAGAAAGGTAGTTGAACGAAGGAACGGTGCTCGTTCCATTATTCAAATAACAATAAATGCGCGAAGTATGGTTGTTGCTTGGTGTTATGGGGTCGAAGTATTTCCGATTGGTGACAAGCAAATCTTTGAGCCCGTCTGCATTCACATCTTCCAAAACAGGATATGCACCTGTACCCAATTCAATCATATCGTGTTGAAGAAAATCGTCTTGTGTGAATTGAAAAATGGGATGGCTTTCAGCTCCTGTGTTTTCATACAGCCACATGCTGTTCACGTCTTCAGCGGTGGCGTATGAATTTGGCGAAGCTAAAAAATCGCTCACCCCATTGCTGTTCACGTCTACGTAATACGCTGCGGGAAACAAGGGTAAATTCACAGCCACATTGGCGCCCTCTTGCGCTGGAAAATCGAAGTGCACCGTGGTGGCACTATCCAATCCGTTCATGGCATTTTCAAAATAAATTGAAGCCAAATTATTTTCAGATACATCTCCGATTACAAAATCTTTAATGCCGTTGTTATCGAGGTCAATGGAACAGATTGAACTTCCCGTGTGCATTTGCGTGCTTGCATGCGGATTCGTTACATTGAATCCGCAGCTAAAGTCGGCGCCTTTCACAATTGCGAAACTCTCTGGACTTTCTCCAAACATGCCGTAACAGCGGTTAGCGCAATTGTAATGAACAAGGTCACACGTTCCGTCTTCCACTTGTAGGCATTGAAAATAATAAACGGTGGTGGACTGTTCGGTGTAGGCAAAAATATCCATGTCACCGTCTCCATCGAAATCATCTATCGATGGAATGTCAACACTCACCGTGTAAATAGGCGCCGTAAACGGACTGCCGAAATCGTAATCAGATTCAATGGATGCGCCGTTGTTCACGGGTTCAAATGATAACACCCCGTTTGTAGACGTATTCTTCCACAACAATATGCCACTGTAATAACTTGCGAAAATATCTTCCTTGCCGTCGCAATTGTAATCGCGAAGCAACACCCAATTGGTTAATCCGGTTGGAAAGGCAGAGTTGTATTCACGTGAGTATCGATAGAAAGACTGCCCTTGCACATCGCCCATATTCACGAATATGGAAATGCGCGAACCTATTCGATCGAAAATAAAAAGGTCCTTCATGCCATCGTCGTTCACGTCTATTTTCGAAACCTGACAAGAATTCAATCCTCCCGCCCAAGGGTTTTGAAGATAGAAACCATCGGCGCTAACAGGTGTGGTGTATGAGCGCGTGAGCGGCTGCGCTAGGGCTATTCCGCAAGCGAAAAAGAATAATAGGACGAAGGAGTATTTCATACTCTTCAAAGATAGCATTTGCACGTTAACACTTTAAGAAGTTTCTTTGCAAGATGAATGCATCTCTTACATTTCTATTGGTCGCCATAAGCTTGGTCATTGCAGGAACGATTATTTTCTTTTTGATGGAAAAACAACACCGTCACAATGAACAGCGTTGGCAGTTAGAACTTCGCAAATCCAATGCAAGTGCACTTGCTTCCTTAAGACTATCGGCATACGAACGACTAATTGTTATGTTGGAAAGATCACGTCCGAGCAGCGTTGTTTTGCGTAGCAATCGTTCGGGCATGACCTGCACGTTATTGCAGTTGGAAATGATTCGTAACATTCGCGAAGAATTCGACCACAATGTTTCATTGCAGATGTATGTAAGCGAACACACCTGGGCAAGCATTCAACAAGCGAAGAGCGACATCTCTGAACTCTTCAAAGTCTCCTATTCGAAAGTGAATCCGAACGACAACAGTATGTACCTCAGCAATTTCGTTTTAGAAATGGAAGCTGCAGTGGGTAATCCGGCCATTGAGAATGCGTTGAGGTTGTTGCGGATTGAGTTGATGAATCATTACGCTGCGTAGCAGCGTAGAATGTTGCGAAGCAACGAATGTGCAAGCACGAATGTTGCGAAGCAACGAATGCCATTCGGGCGAATGCCCTTAAAAAAGATAAGAAAGGTTAAAAAACGGCAAGAGAGGGGAAGATTTAATAACGTAGTTCCAATTATTAAATAGGAATTACGAATCCCGATAGCTATCGGGAGGAATAAAACCGAAGGTTTTCCATTAATGAAATTCTGCAGCGGTGCAACCATATACCAATGTGAAATCATTTACTTAAAATTAAATTGTAATTA
>CANGEF010000158.1 GCA_947452685.1 Flavobacteriales bacterium
TAATTGAATAACGCGTGGTCGAGTTCAAGAACTTCGTTGTGTAAGACTTCCTGAAATCCAATAATATCGGGACTTTCGCTCCAAAGAAAATTCTTTACACGTTCGCTTCTGTTCGGCCAACTGTTTTCGCCATCATTCGGATTGTTGTAACGAATGTTGAAGGAAAGAACTTTCAATGTTTCATTCTGACCGAATGAACATTCGGTTCCGGCTACAAAGAGAGCGCAAAGAATTACAAGGCGAAAGAAGTAGTTTTTCATTCTGGAGTTAAAGGTAAAAAAAAACCTCCCGAAGGAGGTTTTTATATGTTAGAGGAAAGAAGAATTATGCTCCTTCTTCGCCGTCCATTTTTTCTTTCAATGCAGCCAATGCACCTAAGTCACCAAGAGTTGATTTCTCAACTTGAGAGTTAACTTGCTTCACAGCTGAATTGTTGTCTTCTTTCTTAGCACCTGAACCAGCACCTGCGCGCTTAGGCTTAGCATCTGAAGAAGGAGTAGAAGTGATTTCTTCTGGCTTCCAAGTTTGTGTGTGAGACACCGCAATCTTGCGTTGGTTCTTGTTGAACTCAAGAACGATGAAGTCAAGGGTTTCTTCCACTTTCGCAGTAGCACCGTCTTCTTTCTTCATGTTTTTGTTCAAGCAGAATCCTTCTAAACCGTAAGGAAGAGCAACAACACAATGGTTACCTTCTTTCTTCACGATTGTTCCTTGGTGCTTGGTTCCTTCAACGAATACAGTTTCGAACACATCCCATGGATTTTCTTCCACTTGTTTGTGACCTAAACTAATTTTACGTCCTTCACGATCCAATTCCAATACAACTACTTGTAAGTCATCTCCGATAGCGCAGAACTCACTTGGATGCTTGATCTTCTTAGACCAAGAAAGGTCAGAGATGTGAACAAGACCATCGATTCCGTCTGCTAATTCGCAGAAGATACCGAATGTAGTGAATGCACGAACTTTCGCAGTGTGCTTGCTTCCTACAGGGAAACGAGACTCAATTCCGTCCCATGGATCAGAAGTCAATTGCTTCAATCCAAGGCTTAATTTACGCTCGTCTTTTTCCATGCTAAGGATTACAGCCTCAACTTCCTGTCCTACTTTCAAGAAATCTTGAGCAGAACGCAAGTGTGAACTCCAAGACATTTCAGAAACGTGAATCAATCCTTCTACACCAGGAGCAATCTCAACGAATGCACCGTAGTCTGCAAGAACAACCACTTTACCTGTAATCTTTTGTCCAACTTCCAAAGTATCTTGAATAGCATCCCATGGGTGAGCAGACAATTGTTTCAAGCCAAGAGCGATACGCTTCTTGTCATCATCGAAGTCAAGAATAACAACGTTGATTTTAGAATCCAATTGAACAATCTCTTCAGGATGAACAATACGTCCCCAAGAAAGGTCAGTAATGTGAATCAATCCATCTACGCCGCCAAGGTCAACGAATACACCGTAGCTTGTGATGTTTTTAACCACACCTTCCAATACTTGTCCTTTTTCAAGGCCAGACATGATTTGTTTTTTCTGTTCTTCCAATTCAGCTTCGATAAGCGCTTTGTGAGAAACAACTACGTTTTTGAATTCGTTGTTAATCTTAACAACTTTCAATTCCATAATTTTTCCAACGTACACATCGTAATCACGAATTGGTTTAACGTCGATTTGTGATCCAGGTAAGAACGCTTCGATACCGAATACGTCAACGATAAGTCCGCCTTTCGTGCGACACTTAACTTCACCTTTAATGATTTCGCCAGACTCAAGAGCAGTGTTAACGTTACCCCAAGCGCTGAACAAACGAGCAGTCTTGTGAGAAACGATTAATTGTCCGTTTTTGTCTTCTTGTAATTCAACATAAACAGGAACGCGATCACCTGCTTTAAGATCTGGATTGTAACGGAATTCAGTTACCGCAACAACACCTTCAGACTTGTATCCGATGTTGATTACAACTTCTTTCTTTCCTACAGAAACAACAGTACCTTCAATGACTGTTTTTTCAGCAATGGTAGACAATGTGTTTTCGTACAATGAATCGTAACGAGCACGATCATCATTGCTGTATCCGCCAGAAGCTTCGTAAGCTTCCCAGCTGAACTCGCCATTTTCATTCATGAAAGCAGCGTCGTCAGCAGTGCTGTACAACTCAAGTGGTTCTTCAGAAGCAACTTCTTCTTCTACAGATGCAGAAGCGGTAGCTTCAGTGTTTTCAGTTCCTTCGGTGGTTGGAACCGTGTTTTCAGCTTCTTCAGCTGGATTTAATTCTTCTGCCATGGGGCATTGTTAATTTGTATTTCATTCGCCTTCGCACGCATACGGAATGAAAGAGTTAGTTATTGTTCAGTGACTCAGCGTCTTATCACCGCCCAAAAAGGGACGCGAATATACAAAAAAAATCGGCTAATATGCCGATTTCAATCACTTTGTGATCAATTCTTCGAATCAATCTTTTAGATCAATCACTGCGTGATCAATTCTTCGAATCAATCTTTTAGATCAATCACTGCGTGATCAATTCTTCGAATCAATCTTTTAGATCAATCGTTCCGATTAATCCGAAGGATTGATTGCCCTGCAATTGATCACGCAGTGATTGATCCCGCAAGGATTAAAAGCACATTAGTCCTTCGGACATCATTCCTTCCACTTGAATTTGGGCAAACCAAACGGCAACACAACAATGGCAACGAACCACAAGATTGGTCCGCCATAGGTCCCCCAATCACCTTTAATGTGTCCTGGAGTGACCTGAAGAAAGAGAAAGGACAAATCGGCAAGGCCAATAATAAAAAAGCCAATGAAATAGGCAAACCATGGTTTGATGTTTTTCAAAAGCATCACGCCCAGTAAAATGCCAAGTATTCCGAAACCTGCTACATCTAAGCAGAAGTTCAAAATGAAGTTAGCGGTTACTTGCAAGGTCATTGGATCTGTTGCAAACTGAAATTTATCCACAGGCATATTCTCCCCACCAATGAGCGCGCTCCACAATCCTTTGTTGGGGTCGAGGATGTATTGACTAACACCTATAAAACCGACGTAAATGTGTAGAATCCCCCAAACAATGTAGGCGATTGATCCAATGCGCAAAGCATTATTAATTTTTTTTTGATTTGTGACTTCGCTTGTATTCATAATCTTTTGAATTGATTTATTTGTTGAAGCGAAGTTCCACGAGTGAAGGCGATAATCTTTTTACATAAGTTAAAAAATCATTTCTTCGATCGAATCCGGCTCAGCGTTACTTGCGAAATTCCTAGATAGCTGGCAATATCTCCCAATTTCAATCGGTTCAGCAAATGATTGTTTTCTTTAATAAACTCGGCATACAGTTCCGCAGATTCAGCATCGAACATCTCTTTTATCCGTTTCAGATTTACGATCGCCGCCATTGCAAATAGTTTTCTTGCAAAGGTCTCGAACGAATGATGTTTTTCGCACAATTCAATAAAATCGGTATGGTCCAAACCAGTTGTTTCCGTGTCTTCCAAAGCAATGGTAATAAACTTAGAAGGTGTTTGATTTGTAAAACTGTCCAGTACCGTGAAGAACTGATTCTCAGCAAAAAACTTTAAAATAAAAATACGGTCTTTTTGATGGTAGTAATGCTTCACCAAACCCTTGTCAATGAAAAAAAGCTTTTTACAAATTTGCTCTTCCTTATTTATCACTTGCCCTTTTTTGAAAGCCATCGGTTTTAGTCGAGCCAAAAGATCTTCTTCCGCTTCCGGCGAAAGCGGCGAGAGTAGGTTAAGCTGTTTAATGAAATCTGACATGTGTTTTTTATCGCTTGTTTATTGAAGAACATCTCCATTGCATCTTGGGCGTGCCCCATGGGAACTACGTTGTTTGAACTTTGTTATTCCTACTTCGTAATTACCTTTTCAAAAAGTAATCATACGCCACTTTACAAACCTCCGCTATAATCCTTTCATTCGTTTCATCGCTCTCGTATGAGTCGGTAACCAAAACGCTAATGATGAAATAATGTCCATTCGGAAGGAACACAACTCCCCAATCGTTAGTAGCGGCTGTTAATCCGGCTTCGTTCATTCCTGAAGAGCCCGTTTTGTGCGCCACAACTGTTCCTTCGGGCAAGATTCCTTTCAGACGCTTCACGCCGGTGGAGGTTTCTTTCATGGTTTGCCAGAAGAAGTTGTAGCTCGAAGGAGAGAGCAAACCGTTTTTATTTTCATAGAACAAGCGCAACGTCTGAACAGCGGCATTCGGAGTAATCCAATTCTGA
>CANGEF010000159.1 GCA_947452685.1 Flavobacteriales bacterium
ACTTGCATAGAAAAAATAATTCAAGCTAACAAAACGAAATGTATCTTTGCCGCATGTCAAAAGTAAACGAAGTTCTTATTGCGCCATCGGTTTTGTCGGCCGATTTTGCAAATCTTCAACGTGATATTGAGATGATCAATAATTCTGCTGCAGATTGGTTTCATGTAGATGTAATGGACGGGGTGTTTGTTCCGAATATATCTTTCGGTATGCCTGTTATTAAGGCATTGAAGAAACATGCGACGAAACCATTGGATGTGCATTTGATGATTGTTCAGCCAGAGCGTTACATTTCAGATTTCAAGGCTGTGGGTGCCGATATTTTAACGGTTCATGCAGAGGCCTGCACGCACCTTCACAGAACTATTCAAGCGATTAAAGCAGAAGGTATGAAGGCAGGTGTGGCGTTGAATCCGCATACACCTTTAAGTGCTATAGAAGAAGTTTTAGAAGATGTTGATTTGATCCTAATTATGTCTGTTAACCCAGGTTTTGGTGGGCAGCAGTTTATTGAAAACACGTATTCAAAGTTGGAAAGACTGAAGGTCATGTTGGCCAATGTGAAGAACAATCCGGCCATTGAAGTAGACGGGGGCGTGAATGCTACAAATGCACCGAAACTTAAGGCGGCTGGAGCTACAGCGCTAGTTGCTGGAAATTTTGTATTTTCAAATTCGAATCCAACAACAACAATTCAAGAATTAAAAATGTCTGTCAATGGCTAAGAAAAATAGTGGAGTGAATTTGTTCAAGTTCCGTGTAATCATGGATACAGAAGAAGATGTATTTCGCGATATTGAAATAGAAACAGAATCGAATTTCGATTCGTTGCACAAAGCTTTGCTCGACGCATTCGATTTTGAGCAAGGTGAAATGGCGAGCTTTTATTTGAGTGACGAGGAGTGGAGTAAGGGATTGGAAATTTCCTTAATGGATATGGGCGGTGTAGATGAAGACTCTCTTTCCATGTCGACCACACTTCTTTCAGATATGGTAATGAAGCCAGGAGATAAAATATTGTATGTGTATGATTTCATGCGCATGTGGATTTTCTATATCGAACTCATAGAGGTGAAGAAGGATAAACCGAGCACAATTTACCCGAGAGTGGCCTTGGCATTCGGAGACGCTCCTTCGCAAGACAGTAAAGAGTTTCAAGATATGTTTGAAGCCGATGTTGTTGGAGCGGGTCTTTCGGATTTGGATGACGACGGAGAAGAGGAAGATGAATTTGGTGAAGATGATTCTATATTCGATGAAGATGAATTCGACGGATCATACACTTACGACAATGAATAAATATCTTGTGTTTGCTCTATTCATTTTTTTTGCTTCATGCGAAAATAAAGAGCGTAAGGTGACTTCTGATTTGTTGAATTTCCCATCTGCAGAAAATGGAGAAGTGCACGGAGATTTGCCAGAGATTTCATTTGAAGCAGCCGAGTTCAACTTCGGGAAAGTTGCAGTTGGAGAGAAAATAACGCATGCCTATTCATTCGTAAACAAAGGCAATGCAGCTCTTCAAATTGCCCAAGTAACGCCGAGTTGCGGATGTACAACCCTGAAGGATTGGCCGAAAGAGCCTATTGCTCCTGGTCAAGCGGGAGTGATTACAGTAGAGTTTAACAGTGCAGGTTTTTCCGGAAACATTGAGAAGACCATACAAGTTGCGACCAACGGAATACCTCGTGATTACTATTTGAAATTGAAAGGAGAAGTTTCTGGTCAGGCGTTACAACAGAGCCAAGGGGGAGTTACTATGGAACGTTTGAAGTAGTTTATTTCAGCGACTATAATTGAGTACATTTGCAATCTAAAATAAAGAACAAAATGATTTTATTACAAGCACAAGGGGAACAAAGTATGATGCCTATGTTAATGATGATGGGCGGAATGTTTGTTATTATGTATTTCTTCATGATTCGTCCGCAAATGAAAAAAGCGAAGGAAGCGAAGAAGTTTCAAGACAGCATTGGAATTGGTGACAAGATTGTTACCGTAGGTGGAATTCACGGAAAGGTGATCGAAGTTGATGATACAACTGTTGTTATTGGTTTAGATCAAGGACGCATGCGTATTGAAAAAGCTGCTTTAAGTGCAGACAGAACGGTTGTAGAAGGACAGCAGAAATAAAAAAAAATATTTCATTAAAAAGGCCGCATTCGCGGCCTTTTTTGTTGTCTTATCTAAAAGTTAGTACTTCTTTTTCTTCGCACCACCTTCTTTAAATTTCCATCCGCCTGCACGTCCGCTAGAACTTCCAGTTGAACTTCCAGTTGAACTTCTGTCACCGCCTGAAGAGCGTCTTTCTCCGCCGCCAGAACTGCGCTCAGAAGCGCTTCTGTCTGAACCACCCGTGCGAGGTCCTCGATCACGGTTGTACCCGCCACCAGAACTTCTCTCACCACCGCCTGAACTTCTCTCACCACTTCCGCGATTTTCATATCCGCCGCTGTAGCTCTTGTTTCCACGCATGCGAACACGTCCGATACCCGCTTCTTGGTTTCCACGTGATTCAACACGAATAGAACGTCCGCGGTATTTTACTCCCGCATTGAATACTTCCAATACCTTGTCGTAAGATGCAGTGCGCACTTCGAACAAGGAGAACGTGTCTTTCAAGTCAGACCATGGAATCTCTTGCTCACTTACTCCGGTAGCTTCAGCAATGTATGTCTTCAGCGTATTGAAAGTGAATTGATCTTTCTTTCCAACATTGATATACATCTTTACAACCCCAGGTGTTGCTCCACGAGCATCTCCACGAGACGCATCTACATTCAAGTCTGGTGCGTTTTTGTAATACTCTAAGAAACGATTGAATTCGGTTGAAATGAAATGTTGAATCACTTGTTCTTTCGTGAAATCTTCAAACGCTTCGTATACCGCGGGTAAATATTTTCCAATACTTCCTTGGTTCACTTCAGTTTCTTTCACACGATTCACCAAGTGAAGCAATTGTTTCTCACAAACATCTGCAGGTGTAGGAAGTGTTCCTTTTGTAAATGTTGTTTGAATAATTTTCTCCAGTTGTTTAATTCTGAAGGTCTCTTTCATGTTAATTAAAACAATGCTAATTCCTTTCTTTCCAGCTCTAGCTGTACGTCCACTTCTGTGTGTGTAGTTTTCAATCTCGTCAGGAAGATTGTATTGTATAACGTGTGTTACGTCATTTACGTCAATTCCGCGCGCCGCTACGTCAGTTGCAACAAGCATTTGAAGTGTGCGGTTACGGTAGCGCTTCATTACATTGTCACGTTGCGCTTGAGACAAGTCTCCATGAATAGAATCTGCGTTGTATCCGTCTTTAATCAACGCTTCAGAAACTGATTGTGTTTCTGCTTTTGTTCTGCAAAATACGATTGCGAAAATGTCAGGATTGTAATCGGCAAGTCGCTTCAAAGCTAAATACTTGTCACGTTGGTGAGTGACATAATAAACGTGCTCAATGTTTTCATTACCGGAGTTTTTACTTCCAACTGTAATTTCAACTGGATTGGTCATGTAGTTCCGAGCTATGCGCGAAACTTCTGCAGGCATTGTAGCCGAGAATAACCAAGTTTGTTTTTCTTCAGGAGTTTCAGACAAGATTGCATCTAAATCTTCTTTGAATCCCATGTGAAGCATTTCATCTGCTTCATCAAGAATAACGAAATCAACTGCGCTCAAATCAATTACTCCGCGTTCAATTAAATCCAATGTTCTTCCGGGAGTACCAACAAGGATTTGTGCTCCGCGTTTGATTTCGCGAATTTGTGTTTCAATGCTTGCTCCGCCATAAACTGCAACAACGTTAGCTCCAGTGGTGTGCGCTGAAAAGCGTTGAATGTCTTTTGCAATTTGCACACACAACTCACGTGTTGGTGCAAGAATGAATGCTTGCGTTTTTTTGTTTTGAAAGTCAAGAAGCTCTAATAGAGGAAGACCGAACGCTGCGGTTTTTCCAGTTCCTGTTTGTGCCAAAGCCACAACGTCTGTTGTGCCTGTGAGCATGTGCGGAATAGCTTGTTCTTGAATTGGTGTTGGGTTCTCAAAACCCATTTCAGCAATAGCTGAAACTGTGGTCTTCGATAGACCAAGTTCTTGAAATGTTGTCATATATTTTATTTAGTCGCCCGATGTCGGATTGAATTCGACGACCTTATTCCCTGAGCTAAATCCTGTTTACGCCAACAGAAAAGGAAATGTGATAGTTAAACCCGCCCCTTAAAGGCGGCGCAAAGATAGTACTTTTATTAACAATTGTG
>CANGEF010000160.1 GCA_947452685.1 Flavobacteriales bacterium
TGAATCATGGCATCGCAGAAACGATCCATTTCAACCAATGGTTCACTTTCGGTTGGTTCAACCATTAATGTTCCAGCTACAGGGAAAGATACTGTTGGCGCGTGGAATCCGTAATCCATCAAACGCTTCGCAATGTCTTCCACTTCAACCCCAAACGATTTAAATGAACGACAATCCAGAATCATTTCGTGTGCAACATGACCGTTTGTTCCGGTGTAAAGAACATCGTAATGACCTTTCAATTTCGCTTTCATGTAGTTCGCGTTAAGTATGGCGTACTTCGTTGCATCTGCAACTCCGTCGAATCCTAACATCTTAATGTATCCGTATGAAATCAATAAGATCAACGCGCTTCCGAATGGAGCAGAACTTACACCGTTAATTCCATGCTCTCCGCCTGTCTTCACAAATGCGTTCGATGGAAGGAAAGGTTTCAAGTGAGCAGCAACACCAATTGGGCCCATGCCAGGACCACCGCCACCGTGAGGAATAGCGAAAGTCTTGTGTAAGTTCAAGTGACAAACGTCTGCGCCAATGTTACCCGGATTGGTAAGTCCAACCTGAGCGTTCATGTTCGCACCGTCCATGTAAACTTGTCCGCCGTTGGCGTGAATAATATCGGTAATCTCGTTAATGGCTTCTTCGAATACACCGTGTGTAGAAGGATAGGTAACCATTAACGCTGCAAGATTGTCTTTGTGAAGTTCCGCTTTCTCACGAAGATCTGCAACGTCCACGTTTCCGTTTTCATCACACTTCGTTACTACAACGGTTAACCCAGCCATTACAGCAGATGCCGGATTTGTTCCGTGTGCAGAAGAAGGAATGATACAAATGTTACGGTGATGATCACCGCGACTTCTGTGGTAAGCCATAATAACAAGCAATCCTGCTAACTCGCCTTGTGCACCTGAGTTCGGTTGAAGAGACACTCCAGCGAAACCAGTACACTCGCACAAATCTTTTTCAAGTTCTACCAACATCTTGTGGTAACCTGCGGTTTGATTCGCTGGCGCGAAAGGATGAATGCTATTGAACTCAGGCCATGACAATGGAATCATCTCGCTGGTCGCATTCAATTTCATGGTACATGATCCCAATGGAATCATGGCGTGTGCCAACGACAAATCTTTGTTCTCTAACTTCTTCATGTAACGCAACATCTCCGTTTCACTGTGATGAGAGTTGAAATGAGGATGGGTCATGTACGTAGAAGTTCTTTCCATTGAACCGAATGAACATTCGGTAGTTAAACTAACCGATCCTTCTTTTCCAGTTAGAATGAAATACAATTCATTCAAATCTGCAAGCTTCGTTCCTTCATTCAATGAAAGACTCACTCCGCCTGCATGGAAGTACAAGTTGATATTTTTAGCAGCTGCACGTTCTTGAATTCCTGCGTCTGCAGAAGCAATGGTTAACGTGTCGTAGAACGAAGAGTTCACCACGTTCATTCCCGCACTTACCAAAGCGTTGCGCAACGAATGCGTATACGTGTGAATGCGCGTTGCAATGCTCTTCACGCCTTTCGGTCCGTGATATACGCCATACATAGAAGCCATTACAGCTAACAAGGCTTGTGCAGTACAAATGTTTGAGGTCGCTTTCTCTCTGCGAATGTGTTGCTCACGCGTTTGAAGCGCCATGCGATAGGCAGTGTTTCCGTGACGGTCTTTCGATACACCAATGATACGTCCTGGCATGTTACGCTTGAAGTCTTCTTTCGTTGCGAAGAAGGCAGCGTGTGGTCCGCCGAATCCCATTGGAACACCGAAACGTTGCGAATTACCGAAGCACAAATCAGCACCCCATTCACCCGGAGGTGTTAAGGTCGCCATTGCCATTAAATCAGAGGCAACAGAAACATATACGTCGTTGGCATGCGCACCTTCACAGAACAATGAATAGTCTTCAACACTTCCTTCAGCATTTGGGAATTGCACGCAAGCACCGAAAAACTCTGGAGTAAATACGTGCGTCTTGTAATCGCCAATCACCAACTCAATGCCTAAGTGGAAGGCACGTCCTTTCAATACATCAATGGTTTGAGGATAAGTCTTCGCATCTACAAAATACTTGTTTGCTCCGGCTTGCTCTTTCGCTCTAGAACGACTGTGGAAGAACAAGATCATGGCTTCCGCACCAGCCGTTCCTTCATCTAACAAACTCGCGTTTGCAATAGGCAATGAAGTAAGGTCCGTAACCATGGTTTGGAAGTTCAACAACGCTTCTAAACGTCCTTGCGCAATCTCTGCCTGATAAGGAGTATAGGCGGTGTACCATCCTGGATTTTCGAAAATATTTCTAAGAATTACAGTAGGAGTAAGAGTTGGGTGATATCCCAATCCAATGTAGTTTTTAGCAACCACATTCATTTTTCCCAGTTCCCAAATGTGACTTAGATACTCGTCTTCGCTTAACGCGTTCGTAATATTCAACGGAGCTTTCAAGCGTATGTGCGCCGGAACAGTCTCGTTAATCAATTGGTCAATAGAGTTCACACCAATGGCTTGCAACATGTGTGATACTTCTTCTTGGCGAGGGCCGTTGTGGCGATCTCTAAAATTGGTAGATGACATACATTTTGTCTTTAGGTCAGCAAATATAGGTAACCACATTCAGTACAAATCACAAGATTTTTATCAAGGTGTTGTACTTTTGAACTTCTATGTCTGAATTACCAACTATTTCGAAAGAGCTTTCGAAGGAAAAACGCTACAAAGCCGCTTGTGCACAGGCTTTTGCCTTGTGTAACGGTGAGCCGAATTTTATTGCGAAAGCTGGAAATGTGATGGCCTTGCTGAAAGAAAATTTCGATTTTCTTTGGGTGGGCATCTACATCGTGAATAACAACTCCTTAAACCTCTTCGTTTTTCAAGGCCCTGTGGCCTGCACGCAAATAGCACACGGCAAAGGTGTTTGCGGAACTTCATGGGCGAACGGCGCTTCGATTATTGTTCCGAATGTCGACGAGTTTCCTGGACACATTGCCTGCAGTAGCGCTTCGAAAAGTGAAATTGTAGTGCCTATTGTGAAGGGAAACGAAGTGATAGGTGTGTTAGATGTAGACAGTTCGCACCTCGATTTTTTCGATGAAGATGATCTAACCGGCTTGGAAGAAATAGCCAATATCTTAGCGAATGAAGTTTTTTAATCTTCGAAATAGTATTGTTATTGGTAGTGCCCTCGTTGCCGTGGGATGTGCCCAAGTGCGCGGATTGAACGGCGGAGCGAAGGACGTGACTCCGCCGAAATTACTTGCACAAAGCATAGACTCCTTCGCCACGAACGTGGCAACAAATACACTTGTCTTGAACTTCGATGAATTTGTGCAAGCAGGCGCTGCGAATGAAGTCATTATCTCTCCCACGTTGAAACAGCCAGCCACGTTGATTTGCAACAAGCGTTTGGCTATGCTTTCCTGGAACGACACGTTGAAACCGAACACGACCTACACAATCGAATTCGGCAATGCCGTTTCAGATATTACAGAAGGAAATAAAGCTTCGTTGAATTTTATTTTTTCAACGGGAAGTAGCCTCGATTCGGCTTCTATCCGAGGCGCGGTGTACGATGCACGGAACGGCGGGGTGCCTGAAAAGGCAACGGTAATCTTGTATTCAGACAGTTTGTTGGGTGAAGTGGCGTATGCGAAAAAGGTGAACGACAAGGGCCAGTTTATCTTCAACTATTTACCGAAAGCAAATTTCCACATAGCAGCATTTTCCGATTTGAATGAAAACAGAATTTGGGATGAAAATGAAGTCGGCGATTTCATTGAAAATCCGTTTTCATCGGAAAATAATATCCCGTTGAATTTGCGCTTTTCTCCGAAGAAAGTAGAGAAAATTACAGAAGAAATGTTCAAGACAGATTCTGTTGGAAGTGGCTTCATTGTTGGTGCCTACGGAATGATTGAGAAAATAAAGCTTTCGGCTTCAACCCAAAATAGGCCTTTTCGTTCTGGCGCTTTGGCCCAAAACGACACGTTGTTTTTTGCCTTAGGAGGAAGAGAAGAATTTGCTCCGAACAACAACTTCGAAGGCGTTACTTTTTCGTTCAACGAGCAACCGGCAGATACCTTGAGTCTCTTTTTAGCGAAGTCGCCGAAGTTGAAGAAATTCAAATTTTCTGGTGGAATTCAGGCAGATCCGAAGGCACTTATTTTAGTAAAAGCCCCTGCCTATGCGGTGTTGAAACGAAACACGTGTCAAGTTACAGTGCAAGGAATTCA
>CANGEF010000161.1 GCA_947452685.1 Flavobacteriales bacterium
GAAACTCTGCATGACCCAATAAGCCGAGCGGCTTCCTCCACCACTCACGTTTAAAATAACCAATTTCGGAAGACTGTCACCTGAAGTCACATTTTTCACCTTCCAGTTTTCGAGTGTTGATTCCCAAACCTTTTTCGAGTTTTCTATTTCATCACTCGAAGCAACTTGAAAGGTATTCTCGTCGTAATTAGGACGCGAGTTATAGTCTAAGCCAAAAGCTCTGCTTTCAAATTGAAACCAAGAGAACTTCTCATAAGCGATTTCTAAAAACAACATTCCCAAGATGAGTATAGCGAAATACCAGCCCTTCAGTCGGTGATGCAACACAGACAGAAATACAAGTAACAAAGTAAACAAGAGAAGCAAAGAAGCCGCTGTTGGAAGGGCCAAGGAAGGCAAGTGACTTATTGCACCCAACAATAAAAAAGAAAGAATTAGAAACACTTCAAATCGCCATGCACTTAATTGATGTTTATGCAAAATATGATCTAACATTTCTTTCGAGTAATGTTCGGTAGGCCTTGCAAGCTGCCAACTCAAGCGATCTGTGAGGTAACGACCAACGCGCCATTTTTCAAGTCGTGTTTCCTTTGCTCGTTGCAAGTCTTCAGTGGCTGAATTTTCAAGATCTATTAAATGCGTCTTCAGCTTTCTTCCTCGCAACAAAAAATAAGCGAGCACAACCACTTGAAAAACAAGAATACCAAAAAGCCATACGAACGCAAACACCAGGGAAGATAGAAAGGAAGCCCTTTCTTCATGCATAGCCAGATCAATGGACTTTACAATGTACACGAGAATAAAAAAGAGAGGGATAATTGAATTGTTGATTACAAAAATCCGAAAGGGATTCTTCAAGGTATGAATGAAGGAAAAACGATAGCCGTGCAAAATATAACTGTACAAATGAAACGCTGAAAAGAATCCGCCCGCAGCTATTCCGGAAATGAAATAGGCCAGTGCTCCGAATTCCCCTAAATACTCTGGTAGTAAGAACTGTTTTTGAACGCCAAAACCGGGCGCTAGCGCTCCAAAAAGAATAGCGAATAAAACGAGCCAAATCGAAAGCAACAGCGCGTTTTTCTTAATGTGTAACAGTAACAATTGAAAAGGGAAACTGTATCGAATGTTTTCAAGCCAACGAATGAGAGTGGATTTCAACATGGTCTTTCGCTATTTTGAATGAAAGGTAGGAATAGTTTTTAGCCTTCGCAGGGTAAAAGGAAGTATTTTTGCAACATGGCAGTGGAAATCAAAAATAAAAAAGCACTCTTTCAATATTTCATTTTGGAAGAGTTCACTGCTGGCATTGTTTTAACGGGAAGTGAAATCAAGAGTATTCGCGCGGGTAAAGCAAACATCGCTGAAGCTTATTGTAAGTTGAATGGAAATTCACTGATTATTCTGAACATGAACATTGCGCATTACGGCAATGCTGGATATGCGCAACACGAAGAACGACGCGTGAAAACGCTCCTTCTTCAACAAACAGAAATAGACAGATTGAAGCGCAAGTTGAAAGACACGGGTATGACCATTGTCCCCATGCGCTTATTCATTTCAGAAAAAGGTTGGGCTAAATTGGATATCGCTTTAGCAAAAGGTAAAAACGTTGGAGACAAACGCGCCGACGTCAAAGACAAAGACCTAAAACGCGAAGCGGACAGAGCTAAACTCCGCTAATCCCTCGCCAACGGCATTCGTGCTTGCACATTCGCCCAAAGGGCATTCGTGGCTACAGCTACATTCGTCCTTTAGGACATAAACTCTTCCTCAACAAGGTATTTCCGAATCTTATCACTAAGCTTTTCAGAAACAGGAACAAGAGGTAAACGAAGATAATTTTCGCAGATATCGAGGTGAGCAAGAACTTCTTTGATTCCTGCAGGATTGCCTTCGGCAAATAACAAATGAATTAAATCTAAAAGCTTATAATGAATGGTTCTCGCCTCTTCGAAATTGTTATTCAATGCCGCATGAATCATTTGAGAAAATTCCTTCGGAAAAGCATTTCCTACCACAGAGATCACACCGTCGCAACCGGCAGCTAAAAGAGGTAACGTCAACGCATCGTCACCGCTGATTACCATAAACTCCTTCGGTGTAACGTTAATGACATTCATAATTTGTTCTACACTTCCACTCGCCTCTTTAATACCAATAATATTCTTGCATTCAAATGCAATTCGCCCTACTGTGTCGGGCATCATATTCACCGACGTTCTTCCCGGAACATTGTACAATACAATCGGAATTTTACTGGCTTCGCTCAATGCCTTGTAATGCTCAACCAATCCGTTTTGCGTTGGCTTATTGTAATACGGAGTAACAGAAAGAATCGCATCTATTCCATCGGTATCCAATCTGCTTAATTGCTGAACCAATTCGTAGGTGTTGTTTCCACCTAAACCTAAAACAACTGGCTTCGTGCCATTGTTTGCCTCAAGAACCGCATCTAAAACTTCTTGCTTCTCTTCTTTTGATAATGTTACAGACTCTCCGGTTGTACCTTGAACAACTAAATAATCGGCACCACCTTCTATTAAATGCGCCGTTAACTTTTTCAGTCCAGCGAAATCCACTGAACCATCTTTGCGAAAAGGCGTAACCATGGCCACACCTAACCCTCTCAACTTCTCTCTCATTGTTATTTTATTTGCGGATTACTTAAATACACATCCAAATTTTGAAGATACTTATCGATAGTCGGATTGTCTCCTAAGTCTATCATTAGGTCACACTGACGGGCAGCGCGAGAATCACGCAAACCCACTTTCATCTTCGCTTTACTCTCTTTGAAAATAAAATTCAAAGGAATGTGATCTCCGTGTGTTAAGTCGATTAAAATGTCAAAATCTTCTTTAATGAATTTCGAAACGTTTTGAACGGGACGTAAGTACCAATTCAAATCATCTTTTGTGAAGTATTCAAACTCTAACTTTTGTGATTGCCAAATCGGAAGATTCTTACCTGTGTCATTCACAAAACCAACACATTTAACATGACGAACACCAAACTTATCTTTCAAGTATTTCGCGAAAGCCTTAATCTTGTTGAAGTAACGCTCGTCATTGTCGACATACAAAATACCAATGGATTGTGCATCGTGAAAATTAGATCCTGAGCGCGCACGAGTCACATCGGGCATCTTACCCAAAGCACGTCGGCCTGCAGACAATTTTATTTTTTCTACGAACTTCATTCTTACAAATTTACGAACACTTTTCTATATTTCGAACCTCGCAGCTGAAAAGCGGAATATATTTGAAACCATTCAACCTGAATTATGAATAAAAAAGGACTTTCGCTTTTCGCATTAACCATGATTGCCATAGGTAGCACCATTGGATCTGGAATTTTCAAAACACCTACGAGCATTGCCAAGGAAGTACCGGATCCTATGTGGATGACCATACTCTGGATTGCAGGTGGATTGGTTTCCCTAATAGGCGCCTTGGTTTATGCCGAGATGGGCGGAAGATTCCCAAAAGGCGGAGGAATCTACACATATTTGAAGGAAGCCTTCGGCCCGTTGCCCGCTTTTTTATACGGATGGTGTTTGCTCACAGTGGTTTCCTCAGGAACCATTGCCGCGTTGATTGTTGTGTTCGCTGATTACTCTCAAAAAATAATCGGATTCACAGATGCGCTGTTGCCCGTTGTGGCCGCAGTTTCCATAGTGATTCTTACGCTATTCAACATGTTCAGCTTAGACAGTTCGAAATGGTTTGCCAACGTCTCCACTATTTTAAAAATCATTGGCATTTATGGTTTGCTCATTCTTCTTTTGTTTTTAGGAACGAACAACATTTTCGCAAACAGTCTTTCTGTTTCAGAAGTTTTTACAAGTGATAAGGCCGAAGGATTCGGTTGGGCAAAAGCATTCGTTGGTGTGCTATGGTCTTACACCGGATGGCACTACGCAAGCTTCGTTACCAACGAAGCCGAAAACCCAAAGCGAAATGTACCGCTGGCTCTTATCCTCGGAACATTGGTTGTTACGCTTTCATACGTCCTTGTAAGCATAGGATACATGAACGTGTTAAGTATAGAAGAAATTCAAAACAGCAAGACACTTGCTGCAGATGCTTTGGAAAAGATTATTCCAGGTGGTTCATTCGCTGTATCCATTCTCATTGCACTTTCTGTATTCGGTTGCGCTGGTCTGTACGTTCTCGCTACTCCGCGCATTGTGCAGCAGATGTCGAA
>CANGEF010000162.1 GCA_947452685.1 Flavobacteriales bacterium
CTGTGGCCAGAATCCCATGTCCATCATGCGGTCACATTCATCGAGCACCACGTGCTTTATTTTCTTCGGAATAATTACGCGTTTCGCGTAGATCTCTAGAAATCTTCCAGGAGTAGCCACGATAATGTCTACTCCCTTTTTAATAATATCAATTTGTGTCTTCGGACCAACGCCGCCATATAAGGCCACGTAGCGAAGCTCTGTGTACTTGCAAAGACTTTGAATTTGTTCTTCCACCTGAACCACCAATTCTTTGGTTGGAACCAAGATGAGCGCACGTGGCTCATCTCCTTGTGGATACTTCAACAATTGCAACAACGGAAGCACATAAGCCGCTGTTTTACCTGTGCCGGTTTGCGCAATTCCTATGACGTCTTGTCCGCCCAAAACTCGAGGAATAACTTTCTCTTGAATCTCGGAAGGAGACTCATACCCCAACTCTTTAACAGCATCTAAAAACTGTCTCGTTAACTTTAGTTCTTCGAACGTCATTCGACAAAGGTAACCTTCTTATCTTCGTGTCCGAAAATCATTTTCAATGAAAAAAATATTTATCGCCTTTATTGCGCTTGGCCTTACTGCTTGGTGCTATTTCCAATTCAAAGATCAGGTAGCTCAACTTCCTAAATCGGAAACCGAAAACGGACCGTTCGAATATGAAGTGGATCGCTTTGCCGACATTCGAATTCTTCGTTACAAGCTAGACGGATTCGATAAGTTAACTACGAAACAAAAAGAATTCGTTTATTACTTAACGCAGGCAGGCCTTGCTGGTCGCGACATTATGTGGGATCAGAACTGCAAATACAATTTGGAAGTTCGTAGCATCTTCGAGAAAATTTACACTTCTTATTCAGGAGATAAAACGGCTGAAGAGTGGTTGAACCTTGAAATCTATTTGAAGCAATTGTGGATGAGCAACGGAATTCATCACCATTACAGCAACATTAAGCACACTCCGAAATTCAGCAAAGAGTATTTCGTTTCGCTTTGCGGCGCAACGAATACGCAGGTTTCAGAAGAGATTCTTGAAGTAATCTTCAATCCGAATGTTGCTAACATGAAAGTGGAGAGCGACGCTTCAAAAGGATTGGTAGAAAATTCTGCTGTGAATTTCTACGAAGGTGTTAGCACGAAAGAGGCCTTTGATTTTTATGCTTCGAAGGAAGTTGCGGGCGATCGCGCGCCTTTGTCATACGGCATTAACGCCAATCTTCGCAAAGAAAACGGAGTTATCGTGGAAGATGTATATCGCGTAGGAGGCAAATACAGCGCGGCATTGGAGCAAGTGGTATTCTGGTTGAACAAAGCGGAAAAGGTTGCTGAAAACGACAAGCAAGCGGTTGCACTTCGTAAGTTGATTGAATTCTACACAACTGGAGATTTGCGCACATGGGACGACTTCAACATACAATGGGTGAAAGCTACTGAAGGTGACATAGATTTCATTCACGGTTTTGTGGAGGTGTATAACGATCCGCTTGGAAAGCGTGGTTCTTACGAAAGCGTTGTTGAGATCAACGACTTCGAAGCGAGTGATCGCATGAAAGTAATGATGCAAAACGCACAATGGTTCGAAGACAACTCCCCTATTCTTCCTGAACACAAGAAGAAAGAAGTAAAAGGAATTACTTACAAAGTGGTGAACGTTGCTGGAGAATCTGGCGATGCGAATCCATCTACTCCAATCGGAGTCAACCTTCCGAATGCACAATGGATTCGAGCCATGCACGGATCGAAGAGTGTGAGTTTAGGAAACATTGAAGATGCTGCAAACAATGCCGGTGGTTCTGGAATGTTGAAGGAATTCGCGAACGATGAGGAAGAGATTGCTCGTTCAGAAAAGTATGCAGCTTCTGCCGGAAAAATGCACACTGCCATGCACGAGGTTATTGGACACGCTAGTGGACAATTGGAGGCGAACGTATCTGCGAGTTCTCAAACCTTGAAAGAGTTCGCTTCAACCATTGAAGAAGGAAGAGCTGACTTGGTTGCCCTTTATTATGTAATGGATCCGAAGTTGGTTGAAATGGGATTGATGGAAAGTTTGGAAGTGGGCAAAGCGGAATACGACGGATACATTCGCAACGCCATGTTGGTTCAAATGAGAAGATTGAAAATGGGCGAAGACATTGCTGAAGCACACATGCGGAATCGCGCTTGGATAAGCAATTGGATCATTGAAAAAGGAGCATCTGCGAATGTTATTTCGAAAGAAGTTCGCGATGGCAAAACGTATTTCAATATTAATGATTACGACAAGATGCGCGATCTAGTGGGTGAATTGTTGCGTGAAGTTCAACGCATCACTTCTCAAGGAGATTACAACGCCGCTAAAGCCTTGGCAGACGGTTACGGAAAGAAAGTAGATCCAACCTTGCATGCTGAAGTGCTTGCTAGATCAGAGAAATTAAACATTCCTCCATACAACGGATTCGTAAATCCGATTCTAACACCCGTGTTGGATTCAAACGGGAAAATGATTGATGTAACAGTGAGTTACACCAAGACCTTCGCAGAACAAATGTTAAACTACAGCAAGAACTACGGATTCCTTGCACCAAAAAAATAAGATATGCCTAAAGGAGTATTTCAAGTACCACTTCCTGTTAACGAGCCTGTAAAAGGTTATGCACCTGGAAGTGCAGAGCGTGCATCGCTTTCAGCCATGTACAAAAAAATGTACAATCAAGAACCCATCGATGTTCCCATGTACATAGGTTCTTCGTTGGTAAGAACGGAAGAAAAATTAGTACTTACTTCACCGCAAGAACATGCGAAAGTATTGGGCTACTTGAATCGCGGTACAAAAGACCACGTTATTGAAGCTATTGATACTGCGTTAGCTGCTCGTGAACGTTGGGCGCAATTGCCTTGGGAACATCGCGCTGCGATTTTCCTTCGTGCAGCCGATTTACTTGCTGGTCCATACAGAGACCGAATGAATGCAGCGACTATGTTGGGTCAAGGAAAGAATGCGCATCAAGCTGAAATTGATGCGGCATGTGAGTTCATCGATTTCCTTCGTTTCAATGTGTTGTATATGCAACAGATTTACAACGAACAACCGGGATCACAGCCGGGTATGTGGAACCGTTTAGAGTACCGTCCGCTTGAAGGATTCGTATTCGCCATTACTCCATTCAACTTCACTGCTATTGCAGGAAACTTGCCTGCAAGTGCAGCCATGATGGGAAATGTGTGTGTATGGAAACCCGCTGATACGCAAGTGTACAGCGCGCACGTGATTATGGAATTGTTCCGCGATGCGGGATTACCAGACGGTGTAATTAATATGATTACCGTTGATGGACCTGTTGCTGGAGACGTTGTGTTCTCTCACAGAGATTTCGCAGGACTTCACTTTACTGGATCTACCGCAGTGTTCAAGCACTTGTGGAAAGAGATTGGAAGCAATCTAGACAAATACAGAACGTATCCGCGCATTGTTGGAGAAACAGGTGGAAAAGACTTCATTGTGGCTCATCCGTCTGCGAATGCAGAAGAAGTGGCAACTGCTATTGTTCGAGGTGCATTTGAATATCAAGGACAGAAATGTTCTGCTGCTAGTAGAAGCTACATCCCGCGCTCGTTGTGGCCAGCAGTGAAAGAGAAATTGATTAGCGACTTGAAGGCGATCACCGTTGGAAGTCCTGAAGACTTCACCAACTTCGTGAATGCGGTTATTGATCGCAGATCTTTCGATAAAATTAAAGGATACATAGAATACATCAAGACGCAAAGCGACGCTGAAATTATTGCGGGTGGAACATACAACGACGCTGTCGGATTCTTTGTTGATCCAACGGTTGTTGTGACCACCAATCCGAAGTTCAGAACCATGGAAGAAGAGATCTTTGGTCCTGTGGTAACGCTTTATGTGTATGAAGATGAGTTGTGGGCAGACACGTTGCATTTGGTGAATGAGACAAGCGATTACGCATTAACAGGAGCTGTTATTTCGAAGGACAGATATGCAATAGATCAGGCGATGCGCGTATTGGAAAACGCTGCGGGTAACTTCTACATTAACGACAAACCAACTGGAGCTGTTGTAGGACAGCAGCCGTTTGGTGGTGCGCGTGGCAGCGGAACCAACGACAAAGCTGGATCTTATTTGAACTTGTTGCGTTGGGTTTCTCCGCGCACCATTAAAGAAACTTTTGTAACACCAGCACATTACACGTACCCTTGGAATGCCTAA
>CANGEF010000163.1 GCA_947452685.1 Flavobacteriales bacterium
ACATTCCATTTGCTGCCTATCAATACGCGTTGCGTAAGTATGCCGAAAGCAAACAAGCCCAACAACGGTCCGTAAGTATATCCAGCCAAATCCATCAGCAGATCAACAATCGTCTTTTCATTCAACCAACGGAAATACAAGACAATGAAAAAGAACAAAACAGTAAACGCCAAATGCACGCGCTTGCGAATCTTCGCCTTCTCCTCTTCCGTCTTTTCCATTTTCGAAAAGCGAAGCAAGTCAATGCAAAACGAAGACGTCAATGCCGTAATTGCCCCGTCGGCCGAAGGAAACAGCGCACTCACCAATCCTACAATAAACAACAAGCCCATAATCGGAGGCATGTGCTGCATGACCATGTTCGGAAAAATGGCATCGCCCACATATGCTTTTTCCAACTGAAACTGCTGCATGTAAACGAAGAGCAACGCGCCTAAAAACAAAAACATTCCAACGACAATCACCATCACTGCACTGAACGAGATCATGTTGCGCTGCGAGTCTTTCAAATTCGAAACACTGATGTTCTTCTGCATCATTTCCTGATCCAATCCGGTCATGGCAATCGTAATGAATGCCCCGCCCAAAAACTGCTTCAAGAAAAATTTCTTGTGCAACACGTCGCCGTTAAAAACATAAGCCAAATCCAATCCGCTTGTCGCCTTCGTGCTGGAAATGGCTTGCCACGCAGCATCCCAGCCACCAAGCTGATTCAAAATATAAATGACACATCCCACCAAGGCCGACAACATAAAAAATGTTTGAAGGGTGTCTGTCCAGACAATGGTCTTCACTCCGCCATTGTAAGTGTAGGCCAAAATCATGAGCAGCGTAATTCCAGCAGTCACCGCAAATGGAATTCCCAAGGCATCCATAATTAAAAACTGAATGACGTTTACCACTAAGAACAGACGCAGCGAGGCGCCTACCGTTCGTGAAAGAATAAAAAACAAGGCGCCGAGCTCATAGGCCGGAGAACCAAAACGCTTTTCTAAATACGAATAGATGGAAGTTAAATTCAATTTGTAATAGAGCGGCAAGAGAACAAAAGCCACGACAAAATACCCCGCAAAAAATCCAAGCGCCATGGTGAAGTACTGCATTCCCGCTACGCTCACCGTTCCGGGCACTGAAACAAAGGTCACACCTGAAAGCGAAGTGCCTATCATTCCGAACGCCACCAATACCCACGAAGCACTTTTATTCGCTTTGAAGAATGAAGCGTTGTCGGCTTTTTTAGATGTCACAACAGCGACAGCAAAAAGCGCAATGAAGTAGACAATCAGTACAGATGCAATTACCAGAGGAGACATGGTCTTTTTCTTTGCAATTAATCGATTTTTTTGAAAAGTCTTTTTGTTTATTCAAAAGGTTTCGAACAACAGCATGTAATTTCGCTGCTATGAATTCGAGTTCGAAATGGATTGAAGCAGCCGTTGACCAAATGTCTTCGTTACCGGGCATTGGACGCAAGACAGCGCTTCGTTTGGTGCTAGATCTTCTGCGCCGTTCGAACGATGAAGTGGAGCGCTTCTCTTCTTCCTTTCAACTCATGAAACAACATGTTCAATTCTGTACGAATTGTCACAACCTTTCAGACGATCTGCTTTGCGGCATTTGCGCCAATGACAGAAGAGACAAGCAAACGGTATGTGTGGTCGCCGACATTCGCGATGTGATGGCGGTGGAAGGCACATCGCAGTTTCATGGATTGTACCATGTGCTAGGCGGACTTATCTCTCCGATGGACGGCATTGGGCCTTCCGACTTAACCGTTCAAAGCCTCATTGAACGCTGCGAACGTGATCATGTGACTGAAATTATTTTCGCCTTCAATGCGACTATGGAAGGAGAAACAACTGCGTTTTACATTTCCAAAAAACTTCAAGCACTTCCTGTTTCCATCACCTCCATTGCGCGCGGCATTGCTGTTGGTGCAGAGTTGGAGTACACCGATGAAATTACATTGGGAAGAAGTTTGCAACAGCGTGTTCCATACGGAAAAGCGAATCACTAAAACGCGTGATCGAACGTAAAGAAGAACTGTTGATCTTCTTTCGAATGCGCTAAATCGAAACGTAAGATGGTACTCTGATTCCAAATAATTCTTGCACCCATTCCGTAAGAATAACGAAGACTTCCTTTTGCAGTTAGATCATTAACCGTATTGAATACACTTCCTGCATCTACAAAAGGTACAAGACCGAATCCCACATTTTGTTTGGCGATAACGCGTTCGAACAAACGGACACGCAATTCCGAATTCACGAAATACATTCCTCTGTCAAGAAATCTACTTTGCTTGTATCCGCGCAAGGTATTCGCACCGCCCAATCCTTCGATACTTCCTTCCGAACTCCATTCATCTTGATATTCAAAAAAGGGTGAACTTCCAAAAGTATATCCCGCGCCTGCTCTATTCGCCCAAACAACTTTCTTGAATGTATTTGGAAAGAGACGTTTGTAGAATTTCACTTGTCCAAAAAGTTTATTCATGTTATAATCTGAACCCAACACATGGCTTCCATATTCATCGGTGACCTCAGCGAAAACCCCTCTGTTCGGATCGGGTTCGAAGTCGCGGGTGTCGTAAACAATTCCAACCTGAAGAAATGTAACCAAGGATTTCCCAACGCCGAGCATGGCATGATTCAATGCATCTAACCGAATTCGCGATGCCTCACTCTCATTGGTGGTAATGTTCAACTGTGCAATTTCAAATCCAGCAAGAATGCGCATGCGGCTGTCGAGCAAGGCATATTCTCCGCTCACATTGAAGATATACTCTTCCTTGGTGTAGGTGTTGAAGTTTCCGTTAGCACCCAAAGCATTTTCGTAATCGGTGTAATTGTCGCTTGTATTGTTGGAAGGAATTCCGTCTACCGAAGACAATTGCGAAAGCGTTTGAAGTGTGTTTTTATTCAATCCGAAATAAAGCAAATTCGGATTCTTTTCATAGCCAACCTCCCCGCGAAGACGCCACTTTGAATGAAAGATATAAGGCTGGTCATAGGTTAAAATAAATTCGCGTTGCTGACGCGAAGTGTTGAATAGAACCATGTCAATTTTCTTGTCGTACGGCGTGTATTCAAAAAACGGATTCGATTTTTTTCCATTGAAAATTAAAGAACCTTCCACTCCATAACCGAAGCCATTCAAGGGATCTACGCTGAAGTCTGGAACACCAGTTACGAAAGTGCCTTCCTTTTTATCGAGCAATTCTTCTGCGTCTAACTTCTTAATTTCAGATATTGTAAATGGAAGCTCCTTTGGCGCAAGCGTGTCTTGACCTTGAGCTGTTTCAACCATTAAAAACGCTACAACTACGGCGAAAGCATATTTCATGGGGTAAATGTATCTAATACTCAAGCTAAATGAACTAAGAATTCGTTAAAAGATAGTAAATTGCCGTCCCATGCGTTTAACCGTCATCATTGTAAACTACAACGTCAAGTATTTCCTTGAACAATGCCTCGCTTCTGTTCACGCTGCAATGCGTGGAATTGAAGTTGAAGTGATTGTCGTAGACAACAACAGCGTTGACGGTTCGAATGAAATGGTGGAAGAGAAATTTCCTTGGGTGAATCTCATTGCAAACAAAGACAACACCGGTTTTTCCAAAGCCAACAACCAAGGTATGCGCATTGCCAAAGGCGAATACATCTTGTTGCTGAATCCAGATACTGTCGTGAAGGAAGACACTTTTTCAAAAGTGCTTCACTTCATGGATGCGCATCCGGAAGCAGGCGGACTGGGCGTTCCCATGGTCGATGGAAAAGGAATTTTACTTCCTGAATCGAAACGCGGACTTCCCACTCCGGAAACCAGTTTTTATAAGATTTTTGGAATCTCGAAAATTTTCCCCAAGAGCAAAAAATTCAACCGGTATTACCTCGGACATTTGAGCTACGACGAAACGTGTGAAATCGAAATTCTAGCAGGAGCATTCATGTTCATGCGCAAGAAAGCGCTCGATCAAGTGGGCTTGTTAGACGAAGCGTTCTTCATGTACGGAGAAGACATTGACCTGAGTTGGCGAATCATTCAAGGGGGATGGAAGAATTATTATTTTCCTGAAACCAGCATCATTCACTACAAAGGTGAAAGCACCAAGAAAGGTAGTTTGAATTACGTGTATGTGTTTTACAATGCCATGATCATTTTCGCGCGTAAACATTTTTCGGCATCGCA
>CANGEF010000164.1 GCA_947452685.1 Flavobacteriales bacterium
TCGTTAATGTTCTCTTTCGCCAAAATGTCGTACACCGATTTCATTTCGAATAAAATCTGCTTGAACCACAATTCGTACGATTGATGAATAACAATAAACAACATCTCGTCGTGAGCGTGTTTACCTTGTTTGTCGCTTTCGAGTTCTTGTGCGTTAAGAACGTCACCCAGTTTTAGATAGTCGCTGTAATACATGCCTGCAAGTTACAAAGGCAAGTGTAGATTACCCTAATTCGATTTAATAAATCGAAAAAGACTTTTGTCAGTGAGCAAAGTGTAAACGCCTGAAGGCAAGTGTCGACAATCGATTGCTTGCGTGTTGCTGAACAACAAAACCGTTTGTCCGCTTGAAGAAATGATTCTTCCAGAAATCTTTTCGGTGCTGTGAAGTTCGTCAATAACCGGATTCGGATAAAGCGAAATTCCTGAAACAAGTTCATTCACACTTACCGGAAGATTGCTTGCATTCGGAGTAGAAACGGTCCAATCGATCCAATTCGGATTGGCATCGGATTCTCTTCCAAAAGAATGATTGATTGAAATGTTGGAATAAGTAATGGAGTCAATAAGCACACGGGCGTTGTTCTGAACCTCAGAGATATAAACGGTTTCCGTGGTGTCGTTCAGTTTGAAGTCTACGTGATTCAGTCCTTGATCGGGTTGCTTGTCGGCATACAACAACTGAAACTCTCCTGGGTCAAGCGTCACATTCGGCAAGGGCCATTTGTTCCAATTGCTGGCGTCGTCAGAGATAAACTTGTTTCCTAAATAGACGGCAGACGGTCCAGGATTGTACAATTCAATCCAGTCTTCATTCGCGCCTAAAAAGTCAATGCAATTGTCTGTACCCAGCGGAGCCACTTCATTTATAACCAAGGGTGAAGACGATTCCTTTCCATATAAATAAATAAAATTGCAATCGTGCGCTTCAATGTTGTTCAGCCATTCTATCGGTATGACTCCCAACAAAATATTTATACTGTCGGTTGGAAGAAGTCCTGCGAACGAATAGAGCTGATCTGTTATGCCATAACTTCCTTCGCTCACGGGCATTTCTATGTGCCAGATGGAAGTTCCAATTTCTTCCCAGACTATTGCAAGCTGATTGGAATTTAGATTGCTTTGGAAGGTAACGAAGAGACTGTCGTTTCGGAATTTCGGAACCACATTGAAAATTCGCTTAAAGGGTTGCAACGATTCAAGCTGCTGCAAGGCTTGAGCAGCGCGGGTTTGCACATAAGGCACAATGCCGTAGTCTACATGTCCGCCCCATGCCGAGTCGATGCTGTTTGTGAAATCGGTTACAGAAAAACCAAAGTCAAGCGGACGCAACGGATCTTCAGCCGCAGCAGTGGAAATTAAATTTTGAAGTTGCAAGGCCTTGTTCTGAAACTGCGTTGCGTTGAATTTCGAAACAATAAGATCGTTCACGTTATTGCTGAATTCATTCCGGTACGCGGGAATTTGAAGCAGTCGCGTGAAAAGCGGTCGGTTGCTCGAAGTGGTCCACGTGTATAAATTCCGCTGTCCCCAATCAACACCCACCCAGTCTATGCCGAGGGTATTGTCTAAGTCATACGGAATGTATTCGAGCTTTCCGGTTTTCTCGTTGTGATAGAGGTAGAAATTATTCTGATTGAAAATGTAGTTGTCCCAATTTCCCAAAAGCATATCGGCCGCCATAATTTTCAAGTAGTCGTGCACATTGAAAACTTTTTCCAGTTCGCAGGGAAGGAGAGCAATGGAAGTATTGTTCAGAACATCAATGAAATGAGCCAATTCAGAATAGTTGTTTTGAAATTCATTTTCAACCAAATCGTATGAGTCGTTGGTATAAAGTGTTGGACTTGTTCCTTGGTACATGAGGTCTGAACCCCACAAGCATTTCCATAAATTTCCAGTACCGTCGTCGAAACGCTTATCTGCAAAGCGATTGTCTATTTGCTCAACGTTCAAATAAACTCCTACATAAGTGTTGTTCACATAGACCTTGATGTAGGAAGTTCTGCAAGCCGGAAGGCCTGCTTCGCGAAAGAAATCCCAACACAATTTCGCACGTAGAATCGAGGGGTCGTTTTGATTGGAGATTAAATTCAATTCGTTCAAACCGTAAAAATTTTGATCGACATATTTGTCTACTATAATCTTAAACGATTTCTTTTGTGCGTTCAAAGAGGTGTTGCCGCGAAAGCGAACGCCAATGCCGGAATAAGCAGAAAATCCAGATGAAAACGTATAGACCATGGCCGCGGGAAATTCATGCGAATTTCCCAAGTTGCTGTACATAGCCAGCAGCGAATCGGGATCTATGGTTATGGAAATACTTGCAACCTCATCTTGAAGGAAAGCCTCGTTGAATGCGGGTTGTTGAGCAAAAGAAATTTGAGAAAGAAAAAAGAAGCCCCATGAAAACAAGAGCGTTCTCATTTCTTCGTGAATAATTGAGCGGGTTTGTGCAACACACCTTGTTGTTTTTCTTCCAAGGCTGTTACGGTTTCTGTGCGAAGAATATTCTTTCTGAAGTTGCGCTTGTCTAATTTTTTGTCGAGAATGATCTCATACAATTTCTGCAACTGCGACAACGTGAATTTTTCGGGAAGAAGCTCGAAGCCAATGTGGTCGGCCATAAGCTCATGACGAAGCATAAGCAAGGCTTTGTGCACAATTTCGTTGTGGTCGAAAGCAAGAGATGGAATGTTGTAAACGTCTACCCAATAGGTCTTTCCCGCAAATGATGCGGCCTTCGGCTTGAACTCAGACAGCTTCACCAAGGAATAATATCCAATGGTTAATACGCGTCTTTCCGGATTCACACGGAAGGTGCGAAGCCATTGCTGATCTTTCAATCCACGAACACGATTCGGATCTCCGAAGGCGTGGAATTGCTTCAAGTAAATTCCTTTCAACGAAGTTAATTCCTGAAGAATACGCTTCGCTGCTTCGTCGAGACTTTCATTGTCTAGCACCAAATCTCCGGGCACCGCATTCTGCGTTTTTAAGTGAACCGTATCGGGCTGTTTTTGCTCTATTAACAAAACTTTCAGCGTGTCGTTGTCAAACCCAAAAACAACACAGTCAACGGAAACATCCATTCCCAAGGTGTTTTTCGGTGTTGGTTCACTGTTCTTCTTACTCATGATACTTCGTGTGCTAAATACACTTTCAAATGTAAAGCAAAAATTTCATTTACATTCGTGGCTATGATTAACGCCGCACTTCGTCCGCTTTCCATTGGAAAGAATGAAATAAAAAATAGATTCATCATGGGGTCTATGCACACCGGATTGGAAGAACTTCCAAACGGATTCGAAGCCATGGCCGAGTATTTCGCAACACGTGCAAGAGGCGAGGTCGGACTCATGATCACCGGAGGTGTTTCTCCGAATGAAGAAGGACGCTTGTGGCCGGGAGCGATTTGCTTCAACCGTGAAAATGAAATTTCGAAACACAAAATCATTACAGAAGCTGTTCACGAAGCCGGAGGAAAGATTGCCATGCAGATTCTGCATGCTGGCCGATACGGAGTGCACGACAAATGCGTGAGTGCTTCGGCATTGCAAGCGCCCATTAACATCTATACGCCGCGCGCATTAAGCGTTGAAGAGATTCAGCAAACCGTTCGCGATTTTATTCGCTGCGCGGAATTGGCTGAACAGGCTGGTTACGACGGCGTGGAAATCATGGGTAGCGAAGGCTATTTTTTGCACCAGTTTATTGCGCCAAGAACGAACAAGCGCGAAGACGAATACGGAGGTTCTTTTGAAAACAGAATGCGTTTGCCGCTTGAAATTGTTCGCGGCATTCGCGAAGCGGTGAACGAGAAGTTCATGCTTATCTATCGTATTTCAGTTGCCGATTTGGTGGAAGAGGGAAGCAGCAAAGACGAGATCATTGCCTTTGCAAAAGCCTTGGAAAAAGAAGGCATTCATTTGTTGAATACTGGCATTGGGTGGCACGAAGCGCGCATTCCCACCATTAGCATGCGCGTTCCTAGAGGCTCTTTTGTTTGGGCTGCGGAATTGTTGAAGCAACACATTTCGATTCCGGTTTCTGCAACGAACAGAATCAATACGCCCGAGTTGGCCGAAGAAATTATTTCTTCTGGAAAGGCCGACGCCGTAAGCCTTGCGCGTCCGTTTTTAGCCGATCCGAATTTTGTGTTGAAGGCGAAACAGAATCA
>CANGEF010000165.1 GCA_947452685.1 Flavobacteriales bacterium
CGTGCATTCAACACACCTGCTGACAGACCTTTCTCGGTATCCAACAAAACACCCAAGACATAATCATATCCGAATATCTTTCCAATTCTTCTCAATGTTTTCGCTCTTCCTGAAGGGCCCGGCATATCTGATTCAGGAAGACCTTTACTCTTCAAAAAAGCCTTGGCGTGTCCCATTTCAATTTCACTCATCTCACGAAAAACATGTGCGACATTCGGATCTTCTTCGTGCTCTGCTAGTAAGGCATAAAGAAAAGAAGCGTCAACTTCGGTTTGAATACTCGTGAGGTTTTCCATAAAATTGAATTTTCACGCAAGTTCGCTGATAAAAAAAGGAAAAGCAAATTAGTGAATTATGAGTTAAATTAGCCATTCACATTTTTCTCTGAATGAAAAAACACTCGGGACTTCTCCTGCTTCTCCTGCTTTCCTTCTCAGCAAACGCCCAAGTAGACCATTGGGAAACCGCTGTTTACGACACACTCGCTTGGCGATACAGTGTGCCCGATTCGAATACGCCCAGCACTTGGATAGCCCCTGCCTTCGACGACACATCGTGGGCTATAGGAAACGGTGGATTTGGTTTCGGAGACAGTGACGATGGAACAATACTTCCCAACGGAACAATTTCAGTGTATCAACGCATTCATTTCAACGTAAACGATTGGAATGAAATTCCAAAATTCATTTTGAACATGGATTACGACGATTCATACGTCGCTTATTTGAATGGTGTTGAAATTTCGCGTTCGAACATTACCACATCTGGGCAACCTGCCTGGAACGCCTTGGCCGATGCCCAGCACGAAGCACTTTTATATCAAGGTGCATTGCCCGATGAAGTTGTTTTCCTCACACAGGACTACTCTAACATTCTGAACAACGGTGACAATGTCTTGTGTGTTGAAGTGCACAACATTGCCACAAATTCAGGAGATCTCACTTCAAGGCCTTTCCTTCACTTGGGCATTACTAATTCGAACACCTATTTCGGTGCTCCCCCTGCATGGTTCGTTCCTCCGTTTGAATTTTATAAATCGAACCTTCCCATTGTGGTGTTGAACACGTTTGGAATCGAAATTCCAGACGAACCAAAGATTGATGCCGAAATGGGAATCATTTTCAACGGTGAAGGACAATTCAATTACCTCACCGATTCCATGAACGAATATTCCGGACCTATTGCCATTGAAGTGAGAGGCTCTTCTTCGAGCAGCTTCCCGGCAAAATCTTACGGCCTTGAAACGCGCGGACCAGAAGGTGTGAACAACAATGTCTCTCTTTTCAATTGGCCTGCAGACAACGATTGGATCCTATACGCGCCCTACACAGACAAAGCAATGATTCGAAATATTCTTACATACGAATTAGGCAATGCAATGGGACGATGGACTCCAAGAACAAAATTATGCGAGCTTGTGTTGAACGGTGAATACATGGGCGTCTATGTATTCATGGAACGAATTAAACAAAATCCGGGAAGAGTGAACATTAACGAACTTCTTCCAATAGACACCTTGAACAACGAACTTACAGGAGGCTACATTCTAAAAGTAGATAAGACCACTGCTGGAGGTGTTATTGCGTGGGACTCTCCCTACCCCGCTCAGGCACCGAGTAACATGACCATTGAACTTCAATTACACGACCCTGAACTTGAAGAATTACATCCTTCGCAACTGAATTACATTCAAACCTATTTCACCGATTGGGAAGATGCCCTTGTTTCTCCAAACTTCACAGATCCCGTTCAAGGATATCGCAGATTCATTGATGTACCCTCATTCATAGACTTCTTCCTTGTGAACGAACTTTCAAAAAATGTCGATGGTTATCGCATTTCTTCTTTCTTCTACAAAGAAAGATTCAGTGAAGGAAATAAATTGGTGGCCGGGCCATTGTGGGATTTTAACATTGCATGGGGCAATGCAGATTATTGTCAAGGTGGAGAAACTTATGGTTGGGAAATTAATTTCAATGAAGTGTGTGGCGGTGGAAACAACCCCTTTTGGTGGAACCGTTTGCTTGAAGATAGCCTCTACGCCAATGAAGTGAATTGCAGATGGAATGAACTGCGCACGACAATTCTTGACACAACCTATTTGTATCACTACATCGATAGCCTTGCTCAAATTCTTGAGGTCCCTGCATCGCGACACTATCACAAGTGGCCCATATTGGGAACCTATGTTTGGCCGAACAATTTCATTGGAAACACCTATCAAGAGGAAATAGATTTTCTTAAATCTTGGATTGGTGAACGCATGGCTTGGATGGATGCCAACATGTTTGGAACCTGCGACACAACTGTGCAAGTCATCGATTTCAATCACGTCCTATTCAACATATATCCGAATCCCACCAACGACATCTTGTATGTTGAAACGCCTTTCGAGAAAGATTTCGAAATAAAAGTCTTCACCACACAAGGCACCTTGGTGCAGCGTATTCAGCGAGCGCATGCACCGCGCACAGCCCTGTCTCTGGTTCATCTTCCAAAAGGAATGTATTTCATTCAAATAAAAAACGACAATCAAACTTTCACCACTCAAAAAATAATTGTGCAATGAAAATAAAATCAATTCTCTTCGCAGCTCTTGCGGCACTGGCTTTTTCTTCTTGTGAGAAAATCGCTGGTCCAGGAGGAACGTCTTCAATAACCGGAACGGTCTCAGGTATTAACACCAGCGCTGGACAATATGAAGTCATTGAAATAACCGTGACGCCCGGAAGTATAATTGAACATGGAGATTACTTCACTGTAAATCTGCTTTCTGGGGACAACTACTATTTCTATTTCAACAATCCTGTTTGGGTCACCAGCGCCGATCCTGCACTGGGCGGAAGAACGGGTGTACAAATCAATTTTTCATACGACGACACCAATGTTGCAATTGCAGCAAGAGTAGATTCAACCTTGAACGCCAATTTGGGTAATGCGTTCAACCTATCAACAAGCGGAGATATAATTACCCTTACTGCGAAGGAAATGGGAAATATCCCTGATCCAGATGATGTAACCACTTCTTTCAAAGTAGATGTTTCGAATCAGGGTAAACTTGGTTTTATTGGTGAAGAAACGCCAATGACAGACCTTCGCGTTTATTTGTGTTACGGTGAAAATGATTTGTATGACGAATCTGCGAAGACCGGTGCTAACGGCGCATTCGCATTCAGAAATCTTCAGGTTGGAAAATATACCGTTTACGTTTTATCGAAAGACAGCCTTTCGCATGAATATACCATTCCCGTTAAGCAATCCATTGAAATCACGTCTGAGGGCAGCGTTGTTGCGACAGACAACTTCCTGATTAATCATTAATGAAAAAAATCTCAACGATTTTTCTTTTGCTTATTCCCCTTTTAGGAGTAAGTCAATCTACCGTTTTCAATTGGAGCGATGCTGGAATTAAGTTGAAGCCGACCAAGCGCTTCACTATTTCCATTAGTGGACAATACCGCTGGAATGTTTCGGATAAAATTTATTCCAAAACGTTGTTCAGTGCGAAATTGAAGTACGACATTGCCAAAGCCTTTTCCATTCAAGCCTCTTACCGCCGAGCTTGGATGCCCAATGATTATTTCTATCTCGACAATCAGATGAATACTTACGGGCATAGATTCGCAGCGGGATTCACATGGGATTTAATTCAAACTATACATTCCAAATCAAAATCGAGTTTGAAGTACACGGCTCAAATTCAAAAAGAGTTTTTTAAGTTTAAGCGTGAACAAATCTATTTGCGAAACAAACTGGAGTTGAATCTAAACATTGGACTTAAACGCATGAAACCTTTCCTAAGTGCCGAAAGTTTTTATCGAACGAATCAACTCTATCAAATGGTCAATAACGAAATAATCTATACCGGGTTTATGAACGAGATGCGTTATGGATTCGGATTCGATTTCAATTTACCTAATAATCATTCACTGCAAATAGGCACGTTGTACCGCGATTTCAAAACAAATAAATACGATGCCTGGGTAGTTCAATTCTCTTATTTCTACACCCTTGAAAAGAAAAAGGAAAAAGCTTCGAAAACAACCGGAGTTCCTGAGTTTTGATATATTTGCTTCATGAAGAAGCATATTTTATTCATCCTATTATTTGCTACAATCTTAAGTTCTTGTAGCATTGAAAAAAGAATTTATCAGCCAGGGTATTTCATTTCAGGAAGA
>CANGEF010000166.1 GCA_947452685.1 Flavobacteriales bacterium
AATTGATCGGTTGTTGTGGTCCATAACTCTCCGCCATTCACTGTCCTCCAAACTCCTCCGGCAGGAGTGCCTACAAACATAATTTGATCGTTCGTGGGGTGAAAAGCAATGTATGTCATTCTGCCCACCCCGTCCATGTTTGCGCGCGTGGTTACTCCGTCTAGTATGGGGCCCAAAGGTTGCCAATTTCCCGTGAGCGAGCGATCACCGTTGTAGTGTTTAATGGCATTCCACAATTCAAGTGTTTCTCTTCCATTCAATGTCTTTCCATTTTCATCGGCATGCGATTCCATTAGCCATTTGTATCGTTGAAGAGGCTTGTAGCCTTGTCCCTTTTGCGTTGGCCGCTGCGGCCAAGCCGCATTCATTTCAGAAATAAAATCGAAAACAGAACTGTTGTCATGCATGTAATTGGTCCACATGGGATGTTCTTGACCAAAAGAACTTAGCACCATTAAACTCAAAATGACTGCGGAGAATATGCGTTTCATCATAACTACAAGAATACGCCACAAAATAATTCACACCATAAAAAAAGGGCTCCGAAGAGCCCTTTTCATTCAATGCCTATTGAATTAGTGACTTGCTAAATAAGATGCAACACCTTCGTGATTTGCTTTCATGCCTTCGCTTCCTTTAGACCAGTTTGCTGGACAAACTTCTCCGTTTTCTTCGAAGAACTGAAGTGCATCTACCATGCGCAATGCTTCTTCCACGTTTCTTCCCAATGGGAAATTGTTGATTAACTGATGCATAACAACACCATTCTTGTCAATCAAGAACAATCCGCGGTAAGCAATCATAGGACCGTTAGCTACTAAGTTTCCTTGCTCATCGTAGTCATATTCTCCAGCTAAAACACCGTAGTTATCTGCAATGGTTTTAGAAACGTCGGCAACAATTGGATAAGTGATTCCTTGAATACCACCTGCCTTCTTTTCCATTTGCAACCAACCCCAGTGACTTTCTTCAGTATCTGTAGAACATGCTACAACAGCACAATTGCGTGCTTCGAATTCTGCTAATTTTTCTTGAAACGCGTGCAATTCGGTTGGACAAACGAAGGTGAAATCTTTTGGGTAAAAGAAGAACACCACGTGTTTCTTTCCGATGAACTGATCCAATGAAAAATCACTCACTACGGTTCCTCCGTTAGTGATTGCTCCTGCCTTGAATGAAGGCGCCTTTTTTCCGACTAATGATGACATAATGATTATTTTTTTGCGAAGTTAACACGTTCAAAGGAGGATTTGTTCACCTCTTTATTAATTCTTCGTTTCCTTCCGAAACGCCACGGCGAAGTATATCCAAGCTGCAACAAAGAACACACCGCCTAAAGGAGTTATAGGACCTACAATTTGCTTCAAAAGTTGAGGCAATTGATCGGCGAAGGTGAGTACATACAAGGAACCCGAGAATCCGACAATACCTGAAAGAAAGAGCATTCGCAAAAGTCTCAAGGCTCTTTCCTCCTTTAACAGAATTGCCGTCAACAGTATTCCCAAAGAATGAATGACCTGGTAGTAGACGGCCTTGTTGTAGATTTCCACGCTGTATTCCGACACCATATTCTTCAAACCGTGAGCGCCAAAAGCTCCGAGGATCACTGCAAGTGCCATAGAATAGGCCCCAATTGCTACAGAATTCTTCATAATTTGTATATTTAAACTGTAAAGGAAAATTACTTAGCGAATTTGCGATGTATTTTTACAATTCCAACAAAACGGAACACCCATTAGAAAAATAATTTCCATATTACTTCTTGTCTTGTGCCTTGGAAATCTCCATGCGCAAAAGCCCATAGACGAAAAGACTTTGGCTGCTGAAGCGAATGTTTTTTTTGAAGAAGGAAATTACGTTCAAGCCTACGCCATGTATTCGCAATTGGTGTCTTTGTATGGAAGTAATCCGCTGTATGCTTTCCGTTTTGGCGCTTCTGGAATTTACGCAACTACCGACCGAGACAAATGCGTGTTCTTCATGAAGGACGGGGTAAGAAGAGGTTATACCGAACCTGAAACCCATTACTATTTAGCAAGAGCTTATCACTTGAGCTACAACTTCAAAGAAGCGCTTTCAGAATATGAAAAGTTCGAAACCTCGGCCGAAAAGAAACAACTGAACAAATCGGATTGCAAGGCTCAAAAACTTTCTGCGGAATCCGGACTGAACCTCATGAACAGCATTAAAGATGTTCAAGTGATTGAAAAAACGGAAGCCGAGAAAGCTAGTTTTTATCGGTACATGAACATTGATGCTTCCATTGGAAAAATAATTTCGACCCCTAAAGAATTGTTGTCGAAGCTGGATTTGAAATCGAAAGAAGAACATGTTTTTTTCCTTCCAACCAACGGAAAGAAAATTTTCTTTTCGAGTAAAGGAAAAGATGGCGCAACAGGAAAAGACATCTACATGACTTCACGGGTTAACGGTGCTTTTACTCCTGCCGTTAAATTGAAGAGCACCGTTAACACAGAATTCGACGAAGACTTTGCGTTTATGCATCCGAATGGAAGCACACTCTATTTCGCATCGAAAGGACATGGCAGCATGGGTGGGTATGATATCTTCCGATGTGAATGGGATGCGGCAATCAATGATTTCGGTCCGGCGATAAACATGGACTTCGCCATTAACACACCTGACGATGATCTGTTCTTCATTACGGATTCTTTGAATACAACCGCTTACTTCGCAAGTAGCCGATTGACTTCTCCTGACAAATTATACGTCTATCGTGTTTTTGTAAATGGAATTCCAATGAACATCACCTACCTCAAGGGTGAGTTTATTTCTCGGGTAGATGCCACGCAAACCGAAGCGAAGATTCAAGTGTTCGACGATTTAACGAATCGCAAAATCATGGACACGCAAGCTCGCGAGTCGAATGGGCAATACTTACTTTTCATTCCAACAGCAGGAAACTACACGTATAAGATTCAACCTCCGGGCAGTCCACAAATACACGAAGTTTTAGTGAAGATTCCACCTTCTGAAGATTCGCGTGTCTTCCGTCAGGAAATCGTTTACACGAAAACAGACGGACGTGAAAAAGTGGAAGTAAAAAACTATTGGAACGATCCGTTGAATGATAATGTTGAAGATCTTCAACGTCAGATGCTTCTTGCAAAATCGCAACTCGATGTGAACGCAACCGCTGACCCTTCTAATTTTACCTCTGCGAATTCCACCAACTCGAGTGCGAACACTTCAGCCAACGCGAACACGAATTCAACCCCTCCCATTCAGCGCGTGGAAATAGACACGGTTCTCTCTTCACAGGAAAAAACCATTGCAGCGTTAAAGCGCGAAATTGCCTTGGCCGAGCAAACCTCGAAGTCACTTTTGCAATATGTTCAGCAATCCCTTTCTGAAACAGATGAAGCGTATGAAGAATTTCAGACTGTTCGTTTCAACAAACCGGAATCGTTGGCAGATAGCGTAAAATTAGAAGAGGCGCGAAACAACATGATAGCCACCCAAGACCGCAGTGCAGCAGCTATTGCGGCTTATGACATTTCTAAGAGCAGAGAGAAAGAATTGCGCGAGAAACTGAAGAGTGTTGAAAATACAAATAAGCAAATTAAACAATCGTTGGCCGAAAAAGACTCGCCTATGGCGGCTTATCTGGTGAATGATTATGTAGCTAAAAACCCCAAGAGCGAACGAGGGGTATCAACGGAATCTGAAGTGACTTGGAAATCGCAAGACGCAAAAACAAAAGTGAACGACAACAAGGCTCAGCGCGACGATGCTCAGCTTCGTATCAACACAAAAACCAAAGAGCTTGAAGAGTTAGAAAAAAAATCAAACGAGTTAAGCAAGCAGATGTCTGTTACGAAAAAGAAAAAAGACATGGAGCGCTTGGGCAATGAGTTGAACGCTTTAGAAAGTGAGTACACTTCCACTCAAGTAGAAATTGAAGCGGAAAAAGAAAATCTTCGTGTTCGCGAATTGGAACTTCAAGAGTCGTTAACGCTTTTGAAATTACTTCAAGAATTGGAAGCAGATAAACAACCTGAAGTAAAAGCCGAATACAGGAATTTAAACAACACGGTAAACATTGAATCGCTGAAGACCGAAATTAACGAATCAAAAAATCGTGTTTCAACAGCTCTTGAAAATTCCCATTACGAGAATACAAGTTCGAACA
>CANGEF010000167.1 GCA_947452685.1 Flavobacteriales bacterium
AGTGGAATGACCACCATCTTTGGTGTTCAGCCTGGACAAATTCAAATTGATATAGACACAACCTGGCTTCAGGCCAATGGCTATGTGGTAAGCCCGAACTCATACTACCAATTCTTCTCTCCAGGAAGCGGTGTTTACACGATTTCCATTATTCTGAATTGCGTTACACCTCCAACAAGTGGATATTTATGCACGAACGGATATCTCTTCTGCGATGGCAACGGAAACAATATATACGACAGCGGAGAATACGTATTGTCAAATGCGCCAATAACTATAACGAACCTGGATAACGGTAACAATTCAATCACTGTAACAACGAATTCAAACGGTTATTACAGTTCCGATTTACAAGGACTTCCGGGCGATTCGTTGGTTGTGTCTGTTAACCCAAATTACATCACCAATATGGGGTACTCCGCTTTGTATCCAAACATAGATGTTGTCGGAGTTGATTGTCAATCGGGAGGAGCGCAAATCTTGAACAACATTCCCATTCAATGTGGAAACTTCAATCCCTTCCCTTACCTGTGCTACAGCGGTTACATCTTCTGCGATGCCAACGGAAATGGAATTCAAAACGTAGGTGAAGCTCCTTTGATGGGAGCGCCGATTACCTTAGGATGGACAACCCTGAATTCAGCAAGTGTTACCGTGTATTCAGACTCGAGCGGATACTTTGAATACTGCGGTTCTATCTACGGTGTAACGAGCGTAGCTATGGCAACGGTAAGCTCGAGTTGGTTAACGAACAACACTTATTCTATGCCCAACGCTAACAATGTTTTCACGATCGTAGGTTCCATGACCTACATTACTCAGCCGCTAGCCATCCCGGTATATTGCGCAGGTAACGTAACGCCATGCTCTGACCTATGGACAACTGTAACACCTTGGATTGGCTATTACCAAGGACAAAATGCAACCATCCGTTTGAACTGGGGAAACTATGGTCCAGGTGCGACACCCTATACCCTTACGTTGAACTGGCCAATTGGAGTTAATCTTGTTACCTCCTCAATTCAGAATCCGAATTATGTGATCAACGGAAACTCTATCACTTGGACCATCAACTCCACCCTAACTTCATTCTCTACCACAGACTATCTCTACTTCACTGTTCCAAGCGGAATCTTAAACGGAGAACAGCATGTATTCTCTTCCTACATTTCATCATCGAACGGAACCGATTGCTATGAAGGAAATAACAGCGGAGGACTCATGCAGATTGTAGGGAACAGTTATGATCCAAATGATAAAACAGTTTTCAAAAAATCATTTTATGAAACCTATGGTACAGCATTCCAAGAAAGCACTATAGACTGTTTCATGGACGATGAACTGGAATACACCATTCGTTTTCAAAACACCGGAACAGCGCCTGCGCAAAACATTTACATCATCGATACACTCGATGCAGAATTAGACTGGTCTACCTTCCAGCTGCTGCACTCAACGCACGGAATGGATGTGGTAAACTTGGGCAACGGCATTCTTCGATTTGAATTCAATAACATCTGGCTTCCTGATAGCAGCGTAAGTCAAGAGTTGAGTCAAGGGCACTTTACCTTCCGCATTCGCGAAAATATAGGCAACGTACCGTTCAGTGAAATCACTAACACGGCTTACATTTATTTCGATTGGAACGAAGCCATTATCACGAACACAACATACGACATCAACGAGTGGATTGAATTCGTGGGTGAAGAAAATGCGTTTCGTGTGGAAGCCTTTCCAAATCCAATGCAGAATGAATTCACATTGAAAGTTGAAGGAAAATTCAATTACGAAATCCACGATTTAACTGGAAGAAAACTATCGGAAGGAATGGGTGTAAATCAGACGACAATCAACACCGAATCACTTGCTTCAGGAACTTATCTTCTTTCCGTTTATGTGAATGGGGCTAAGCAGACAGGTAAGGTTTTGAAATACTAACAAGCGCATCAATCCAAACCTCCGAGTCATTTAAACTTGGAACAAGCTGGACTTTTTCGCCGCCATGTTCTTCAAAAAGCTCTTGGTATTCTTCTCCAATTTCAATGGTTGTTTCCAGACAATCTGCAACGAAAGCAGGAGAAAATACCAAGAGTTTTTTCGCTCCTTTTTCAGCCTGCTCTTTAATGATGTTGTCTGAAAAAGGTTCAATCCATCCTTTGCCTAATCGACTCTGAAAACACACCGTGTATTCACTTTCTGAAAGTCCTACTCCCGCTGCAATAGCGCGAGCCGTGGCATAACACGTTGCCTTGTAACACATGTGATTCTCTTCGTTAATCTCATGCTCGCAACTGTGATTGCGGCACTTATTATCGTCGTATAATTTGTCTAACTGACGTTCAGGCAATCCGTGAAAACTGAACAGCACACGATCGTATTCCTTCAAATCGAATTGCTTCGCATTGTCTACGTACCCTTGAATGTACAAGGGCTCGTCGTAAAACTGAGAAATCAAAACTACTTCCGGAATGCTCCACCACTTGGAAACAATCTGCATTACTTTTTCATGCACACTTCCGGTTGTCGCAGACGCGTACTGCGGGAACATAGGTAACACCACAATCTTCTCTGCACCCCACTCTTCTATTTCGCGAAGAGCGTTGTCTATACTTGGAACCTGGTAACGCATGGCTAAGAAAACTTTCGTTTCGTTCTCATTGAAACGCGCTTGCAATTGCTCCTTGTTTCTCTTTCCATAATGAATCAACGGCGAACCGTTTTCGGTCCAAAGCTTCTTGTAGATCGCAGCACTTTTTCTGTGACGAAAAGGAACAATGATTCCATTCACTAAGATGGCTCTTCCAATAGCAGCAACATCAATAACGCGAGGGTCATTTAAGAACTCTGTTAAATATCTGTAAACAGCACCTGGCGTTGGTGCGTCGGGTGAACCCAAGTTCACAAGAAGAATAGCGGTCTTTTTCATTTTCATTTCGTCTGCAAAGGAAAACAACATTCTTTAACCTCCAATGTTCAATGTTGTATCTTTGCATGCAAAATTGCACACATGTTAAGATCTATGACCGGCTACGGTAAAGCCGAACTTCAGAAAGAAACCAAAAAGTTCTCCGCTGAAGTGCGCTCGCTCAACAGCAAAGGACTAGACTTAAGCGTTCGCGTTCCAAGTGTGTATCGCGACAAAGAGCTGGAATTACGTTCAACCTACGGAGAGCTCGTGGTTCGCGGAAAGTCAGAGGTTTCAATTTATATTGAAAACAACAGCGGTGAAAAACGCATGCACCTCGATACCGACTTAATGAATTCGTACTACAACGAACTTTCAATTTGGAAGGAAGGAAAAGACCTGGGTTCAGCCGACATCTTGGCCACGCTTATGCGCATGCCTGAAGTCATGAAGTTCGATCAGGCAGAGCCTACGGAAGACGAATGGAACAGCATTGCCGCACTAGTAAAACAAGCGTTCGATCTTTTCGAAAATTACAGAAAAGCCGAAGGCGCGAAGCTTCAAAAAGAATTTGAAATGCGCATTGCGAATATTCTTCGTTTGCGTGAAGACCTTATTGCGCCTATGGAAGAGCGTAAGGAAAAAACAAGAGAGCGCATTAAAGCGCAATTGGATGAATTGGTTGGGAAGGAAAAAATAGACGAGAACAGATTCGAGCAGGAGTTGATTTATTATTTGGAAAAACTCGATGTGTCGGAAGAATTGCAGCGTTTGCTTTCTAACTGCGAGATGTTCAACGAAGAATTAAACGGTGGTGCGCAAGGAAGAAAACTTGGATTTATTTCTCAAGAAATCGGAAGAGAAATCAACACCATTGGATCGAAAGCGAACGACGCTACTATGCAACGCATGGTTGTAGAGATGAAGGACGAACTGGAAAAAATCAAAGAGCAAATCAATAATGTTCTCTAGTCAAGTTAAAGGAAAAGCCATCATTTTCTCTGCTCCTAGCGGCGCGGGTAAAACAACGCTTGTAAGATATTTGCTCTCTGAGCCCGCGCTCATGCTGGCGTTCAGCGTAAGCGCCACTTCGCGTGAACGTCGCGGAGAAGAAGTAGACGGAAAGGATTATCACTTTTTGTCGAACGAAGAATTTCAAAATAAAATAGACAACAACGAATTCGTTGAATGGGAAGAAGTCTATGCCGGAACGAAATACGGAACACTCAAA
>CANGEF010000168.1 GCA_947452685.1 Flavobacteriales bacterium
CTCTTTCCGCTCACCCAAACTTTCATCAAGGCAGAAAAAGATTTCGGTTCGTATATAGAACACAACGGCTCAGGACCTCCGTCTAGTGGCGATTCATAACACGTAGCAAACGCTTTCGCATTTCTATTCTTCAACAAAATTTCAAGTTGCTCTTTTTGCAAATTTGGAAGGTCACATGCCACAACTAAAAATGCGGTTTGTGGAAACGAGCGCATGGCGGAAGCAATTCCTCCAAGCGGACCTGCCCCTTGAATTTGATCCGCAATAAACGGTCTGTTCAAGAACGCATAATTTTCTTTCTGTTCTTCCCGAACGGAAAGAAAAACTTCCAACCCTATTTCTTCCAACAGAGAAACCAAATGTTCCGCTTGTGTTTTTTCATGATACTGAATGAGTCCCTTCTCCTCGCCCATGCGGCTGCTCTTCCCACCCAATAAAACCAAGGCTTTTAGAGGCGCCACTTCAAAGAAGGTTGAAACGAATTCAAGCACTTCTCCCTTCATCCTAAAAATTTTTGTTTCGGGTTGAAGGAAGGGTTGAACATACGCGGGAACCTCTGTCATTCCCTCCGGAAGGACAACGGCTAACACGTTGGTTAACTCGGCACTTCGCTTGACTAAACTTTTTTCTTTTTCAAGATTGACAAAAATGATTTGGTTGGAAGCCGCATGATGATTGCCATTCACCAAGGCACCGTCGAATTCTTGCAGTGCGGTTTGATCGAGTCCCGTTTCTTCCTGAAGAATAAAATGATTGTCGTGTGTGGTTATTCCGAATGAGGAATCTGAATTTTCTTCGGCGTGCGTAGCATCTACATAAGCCAAACGCTGATTCACTTCCAACTGAAAATAACTCACCCACTTTTTAATTTCTTCGCAGGTGGTGCCGTAAAGCGCCAACTCGCGAGAGTGCCATTTTGATTTGGATTGAAGGTTCATTACTTGGAAATGTATGTCGATTTGCCGCCTGACTTCTCCAACAACTTCACTCCTCCTATTTCCATATCGAAGCTCATGGCCTTGCACATGTCGTATATCGTAAGTGCCGCAACAGACGCGCCTGTTAGCGCTTCCATTTCAACTCCTGTTTTACCGAAGGTTTTCACGATGCACTGAATACGCGCGCCTTTTTCGGTCTTTTCAATCTGAATGTCAATACTTGTAATTGGAAGTGGATGACACAGCGGAATTAAATTCGATGTTTGCTTCGCCCCCTGAATTCCTGCGATTCGCGCGGTTTGAAATACTGGGCCTTTTGGCGATTGATATTCGTTGTTTTGAAACAACGCATTTAAATTATCTGGAAAAATAATTTCAGCTTGCGCCTTCGCAACGCGAAGCGTATCGGTCTTTTCGGAAACATCTACCATGGCGGCGTTTCCCTTTTCATTCACATGTGACAAGTGTTCCATCGTCTCAAATTTATGGAAGGAATGAGATTATTCATTGATTTTGGCAATCAGGACAACCTTTTTCATGAAAAAAGGGTTTTATATTCGTTAACAGAACGCATGCAAAACAAAGCAACTTTGAAATTGACATTCTCCCTGCTAAAAGTATTTTTTAGCTTGCTGTGCGTTTTTTTCTCTTTCGAAAGTTTTGCTTCGCATTTGATAGGCGGCGAAGTTTATTACACGCACACTTCAGGAAATAATTATACAGTCACGCTGAAAATTTTCCGCGATTGTGGGCCTGCGAATGTAAACGGAACCGATTTCGACCCCGCTGTCTCCATTGGTATTTTCACCGGTGATGATAATCTCTACACTGAATTATCTATTAATCTTATAAGTACGAACGTAACGAGTATACCCGTCACGCTTAACAATCCGTGCTTTGTTCTTCCTCCTGACATTTGTGTGGAGCAAGCCATTTACACCGGTAGCGTTATACTTCCCCCGACACCTGGCGGATATAACATCGTTCACCAACGCTGCTGCTTTCAACCGAGTATAGACAACCTCACTTCTCCGCAATCGCAGGGAGTTTCTTATGTTTCACATGTGCCAGGTTCAGATGAACTTCCTGTCGGATTCAATTCAAGTCCGCGTTTTACGAACTTTCCCCCGCCTGCTTTGTGTAAAGATGCTTCGTTCACCTTTGACCATTCCGCAGTTGATCCAGATGGCGATGTGATCGTTTATTCGTTCTGTGCTCCGTATTTGTTTTCCGATCAGTTCAATCCCATGCCTTCTCCGCCGAACAATCCGCCTTATCCTAATTTGTCTTACGGGCCGGGCTTCTCTCCTTCCTATCCGATTACCAGTAATCCTGCTATGACCATCAATCCAACCACTGGATTAATCAGCGGAACTGCCACCCAAGTGGGGCAATACACCATTACGGTTTGTGCGGAAGAATACCGAAACGGCGTTTATATTTCCACCACACGAAGAACCTTTCAATTCAACGTAACGCTTTGCGATCAGTCCATTATCGCAAGCATTCCTGCGCAGACATCCGTATGCAATGGGCTCGATATTAGCTTAACCAATCTAAGTGTAAACTCAACATTTTGGTCCTGGGATTTTGGAGTTCCATTCGTCAACACAGATGTAAGTACAGCGCAGAATCCAAGTTTCACCTATCCAAGTCCCGGAACATACATCATCACGCTTGTTGCAAATCCAGGTTGGTCGTGTTCAGATACGGCAACAGCAACTTACACTGTTTTTCCCGACATTGACCCGATTATCACCGTTGAAGATTACGCGTGTGTGAATCAGCTCGACACCTATGATTTTCTCGGCTCCGCAACATTCGTCGCGAACAACGGAACACTACTTTGGAATTTCGGAACCAACTCCATTCCTTCCTCCACCTCCGTGGTTCATCCGCAAGGAATTATTTTCGATTCGAATGAGGCCATTCATTCGATTACATTGACTGCCACTGCAAGCAACGGATGTTCGCAAGACACTACGATTACCCTTGTGAATGCTCCCGACCCCGTTGCTATTATTCCCAACCAAACTACTTTTTGCGACGGATTGACTTATACTTTTTTAAATGATTCTCAAAACGCGACAGACTATTGGTGGGAATTCAACACCGTCTTCAACGGTGATTATTCCGACAATTTCGAACCTCAGTTTTCCTTTCCAGATACAGGAAGTTACACCATTCAGCTCATTGCATCGGCTCCTTTTACTTGTCCAGATACCACCACAAATTCCATAGAGATTCAAGGCAATATCATTCCTTCCTTTCCAGCTCAAAACAACCAATGCCTTTCAACCAACAGCTTCGACTTTCAAGCGGTTGGTGCCACAACTAACTTTGCAACTTACCTCTGGGATTTCGGCAGTGCTTCAATTCCTAATTCAACATTACAAAATCCTCAAAACATTCACTACTCCCAAGAAGGAACATACACCGTAACGCTGACCATTACTGATCACGGTTGTACAGAATCATACATCGACGATGTTTGGGTTCCCATTGATCCAACGCTAGACCCTTCTATTTTTCCAGCAGCCGGATGTCCTCCTGTCTTCGGGACATTCAATGCGGTAGCGAACAGCAACACACAGTTGTTTTACGAATGGGATTTCGGCGACGGCACGGGGAGCTTTCAACCCGAAAATTTACACATCTACAACACTCCCGGAACCTATGATGTGTCGCTTATGGTCTATACTGTAACCGGATGTATAGACACGCTCTATCAGAGCCTGAACAACGCCATTACGGTATACCCGCTGCCGAATGCCGGATTCTCAATTACTCCACAAACCGTCGATATATTAAGTCCGAATACCACCATCACCGATTTATCCACAGGTGGAATCAATTGCGTTTACTCCATGTCTGACGGAGGTTCCAGCAGTGAGTGCAACTTCCCTTACGATTGGACAGAAGCAGGGATTCAAACCATAACGCAAACGGTAACGAATGAATACGGATGCATTGATCAAGTAACTGGAGAGGTCATTGTGAGCGGATTTTTATTCTACGCACCGAATAGTTTTTCACCGAATGACGATGGAATTAACGACGAATGGATTCCTCAGTCTACCGGAACAACGACCTACAATTTAGAAATCTACGACCGTTGGGGACAAATTATTTTCCAAACCAATAATCCGAATGATGCTTGGACAGGCAATGTTTTA
>CANGEF010000169.1 GCA_947452685.1 Flavobacteriales bacterium
AAATGTCTCAATACGTTTTCCATCTGCCCCCAGTATTTCACACACAAAACTCTTCCCAGGCCAGTTAATCCGAACCGAAGTAGCAGTCTGATTCAACCAGAAATTTTCATCTGATTCTTCAGCAACGGGAGTGCACATCACGTAATTCAACTTCTCCCAAATCTGATCGTTCAATAAAAACGGAACCAACGAATTGTCCGGCGCATTGCCCATGCGAATGAACACCAAACCTTCACTCGGACTCACATTCAAGAACTGTCCGTTCTTTCCCAAGGCAGCATAGACATCGCTTGGCGCATGAGGGAATAACATGCCCGGAAGTACCAACTGTGATCCTGGAACCATGTAAGAGCTTTGACCATTCAACCACCACAAGTATCCGTATGAGTTGTTCAGGTTCTGAGAAGGCGTAATCATTTCCTGAAAATAATTCGCGTCGGTCATTAACTGATTTCCATTCCAATTACCGCCGTTCTGCATTAAGATTCCAAATCGTGCCATGCTTCGTGCAGTGCTCAAATACACATTGTTGTAACCACTCTGAATAAAGAACCCATCCATTCCCGTTGGTTGTTTCAAGGCCGAAAAGACAAGTCCGTTCAACGTTTGTCCAGTCGCTCCTTCCAACACGCCATCTAGCAACGTATACGGAGCATTGTGATACGCCCAGCGCGTGCCTGCGGGAGCCAAATATTGCAGGCATGAAGGAAGTGTGCAATATTCATCTGCAACACCATCGTCTAACCCCGATGTCATGGTTAATTGGTTTCGAACCGTTATGTTATTTTCTTGAGCGGCAGTGCAACTGGTCCATCCAGTTCCCAAATAACTTGAACTTAAATCATTGATCGAAAGCTGTCCGTTTTGTTGCGCAATTCCAACCAAATAGGAGGTAAGCGTCTTCCCTGCAGAAGCCCAATACCACAGGCTATCCTGCGTGAATGTCCCGAAGTAATTCTCAATGACAATCTTGCCATTCTTCAGCACAATAAAGGCTTTCGTGTTGTTACTTTCCAGAAAGGTTAACAACTCAGGTATCTGATCTTCACACCATCCCAATTCCGCCGGAGTAGTAGTTGCCCATGTGTTACTTGTGTTAGGAGGAAAATAGATTTGTCCTTTAGCTAAAAGATTCGTGAGAATCAAAAGAAGAAGTAAAGTGTATTTCATGTTCGTTTGAAAATATTTCACTTAAATGGTTTAACTAAAGTAATAATCATCTTAGCGAATATCTATGGTTTAAATAATAAATCAGACAAAGGATATACAGAGCTCGCTCTGCGAGCGGCATCCGAAATGCCCCCAGTGAAGCTGGGGGAAATGAGTTTAGAAATAATAGGACAAAAAAAGAGCCTCTTCCGAGGCTCTTTTAATTTTATCCAAGATAAGATTTCAAAATCTTACTTCTGCTTGTGTGCTTTAAGCGTCGAATCGCTTTCTCTTTAATCTGCCGAACACGTTCGCGTGTTAGATCGAAGCGCTCTCCGATTTCTTCCAACGTAAGTGGATGTTCACCATTCAAACCGAAATACAATCGAACCACATCGCCCTCACGCGCTGTAAGCGTGCGAAGTGAGCGTTCAATCTCGCGACGCAAACTTTCATGCAATAGATCTGTATCCGGAGAAGGAGTGTCGTTCGTCTGCAATACATCGTACATCGTAGAGCTGCTGTCATCTCCGTCTTTCAAAGGAGCATCCATAGATACGTGACGTCCGCTGTTGCGCAACGATTGCTTCACTTCATCCAAAGTCATTTCTAACACTTCAGCCAATTCAGCTGGAGTAGGTGGACGTTCGAATTCTTGTTCCAACTTAGCGAATGCCTTGTTGATTTTGTTAATCGAACCAATCTTGTTCAAAGGAAGACGAACAATACGCGATTGCTCAGCCAATGCTTGAAGAATAGATTGACGAATCCACCATACAGCGTAAGAAATGAATTTAAATCCACGGGTTTCATCGAAACGCTGAGCCGCTTTAATCAATCCAAGGTTTCCTTCGTTAATCAAATCGGGAAGAGATAAACCTTGGTTTTGATATTGTTTCGACACAGATACAACGAAACGCAAATTCGCTTTAGTCAATTTCTCCAAGGCAATCTGATCACCTTGTTTAATGCGACGAGCCAACTCAACTTCTTCTTCGGCAGTAATCAAATCCACACGACCAATCTCTTGCAAATACTTGTCAAGGGAAGCGGTCTCGCGGTTGGTTACCTGTTTTGTAATTTTTAACTGTCTCATGTTTGCTTAACGTTCGTTTAATTCACTGTTCTTTGTATATACGCAAAAAACAGGAATTTAGTTTTGTTCTTCAGGCTTTGGAAGCAAAGCTTTTCTAGAAAGCTTCAATTTACCAGTCTTAGGATCTTTTCCTAAAACCTTAAATTTAACCAAATCTCCTACTTTCAACACCTCGTTAACATCGTCTATTCTTCTCCATTCCAATTCACTGATGTGAATAAGGCCATCTTGACCAGGAATAATTTCAACGAATGCTCCGAACGGTTGAATGGTTTTAACTGGACCTTCATACGTAGCTCCAATTTCAACTTGTGGAGGCCAAACAATAGACTTCACACGATTCACAGCAGCATCAAGGCTTGTCTTGTCCGCAGACGCAATTTCTACAAATCCTTTGTTGTCGCGCTCTTCGATAGAGATTGTTGCGCCAGTTGTTTTCTGAATTTCTTGAATTACTTTTCCTCCAGGACCAATTACTTTTCCGATTTCTTCGGTTGGAATTTCGAAGCTAATGATACGTGGTGCGTGAGGTTTGTAATCTTCACGTGGTTCAGAAATGGTTTTCATCATTTCACCCAAGATATGCAAACGACCTTGCTTGGCTTGATCCAAAGCGTCGGTTAACAATTGCATGGAAAGACCCTTGATCTTAATGTCCATCTGGCAAGCTGTAATTCCTTTCGAAGTTCCAGTTACTTTAAAGTCCATATCGCCCAAGTGATCCTCGTCTCCTAGGATATCTGATAAGATTGAATATTTTCCGTTTTCATCTGTGATCAATCCCATTGCAATTCCAGATACTGGAGAAGTAATAGGAACACCACCATCCATTAACGCAAGTGTACCTGCGCAAACAGTAGCCATAGATGAAGATCCGTTCGATTCTAAAATGTCAGACACAATTCGCATCGTGTAAGGACATTTTTCAGTTTCAGGAAGAACAGGCTTCAATGCACGAAGTGCAAGGTTACCGTGTCCAATTTCACGACGACCGGTTGAACGAATCGGACGTGCTTCACCTGTACTGAATGGTGGGAAGTTGTAGTGCAACAAGAACTTATCGTTACGCGCATTTACAACACCGTCAACGAATTGCTCGTCGAGTTTAGTTCCCAAAGTAAGCGTGGTCAAAGATTGTGTTTCTCCACGAGTGAAGACACTTGATCCGTGAGCACCTGGCAAATAATCTACTTCACACCAGATTGGACGAATGGTGCGAGTATCGCGGCCATCCAAACGAATACCATCGTCTAGAATCATGCGACGCATAGCGTCTTTCAAACAATCGTGGGTATATTTCTTCAACAAGAAAGCATTTGCCGATTTTTCTTCCGCAGTGAATTGAGCGAAAAACTCTTCTTCAATTTGGTGAAACGCTGCGCTTCTTTCTTTCTTTCCAGATGGAGTTTTCACGGCAACATAGAACTTGTCATAACACTCGTTCCATACTTTTTTCTTCAACTCTTCGTCTTTTGGTTCGTGGTTGTAAGAGCGCTTTACAGTCGCTTTTTCAACCTTCGATGCCAATTCCAACTGAGCTTTTACTTGTGTTTGAATAGCAGTGTGAGCAATTGCAATGGCTTCAACCATAACTTCCTCAGACACTTCTTTCATTTCACCTTCAACCATTACAATGCTGTCTGCACTTCCTGCAATCATCATGTCTAAATCGGCAAGCGCCAATTGAGAGCGAGTAGGGTTAACAACGAATTCTCCGTTGATGCGTGCAACACGAACTTCAGAGATAGGACCATTGAAAGGAATATCTGAAACTGCAATTGCAGCAGATGCTGCAAGACCAGCTAAACTGTCAGGCATGTGCTC
>CANGEF010000170.1 GCA_947452685.1 Flavobacteriales bacterium
GAACAAATGTTAAACTACAGCAAGAACTACGGATTCCTTGCACCAAAAAAATAAGATATGCCTAAAGGAGTATTTCAAGTACCACTTCCTGTTAACGAACCTGTGAAAGGTTATGCACCTGGAAGTGCAGAGCGTGCATCGCTTTCAGCCATGTACAAAAAAATGTACAATCAAGAACCTATCGATGTTCCCATGTACATAGGTTCTTCGTTGGTAAGAACGGAAGAAAAATTAGCGCTTACTTCTCCGCAAGAACATGCGAAAGTATTGGGCTACTTGAATCGTGGCACAAAAGACCACGTGATTGAAGCCATTGATACAGCTCTAGCTGCACGCGAACGTTGGGGTCAATTGCCTTGGGAACATCGCGCTGCGATCTTCCTTCGTGCAGCCGATTTACTTGCTGGTCCATACAGAGACCGCATGAATGCCGCGACTATGTTGGGTCAAGGAAAAAATGCGCATCAAGCTGAAATTGATGCGGCCTGTGAGTTCATCGATTTCCTTCGTTTCAATGTGTTGTACATGCAACAGATTTACAACGAGCAACCGGGCTCACAACCGGGCATGTGGAACCGTTTGGAATACCGTCCGTTGGAAGGATTCGTCTTCGCAATTACTCCATTCAACTTCACCGCTATTGCTGGAAACTTGCCTGCGAGTGCAGCCATGATGGGAAATGTGTGTGTATGGAAACCTGCAGACACGCAAGTGTACAGCGCGCATGTGATTATGGAATTGTTCCGCGACGCTGGATTACCAGACGGCGTAATTAACATGATTACCGTTGACGGACCCGTTGCCGGAGACGTTGTGTTCTCTCACAGAGATTTCGCTGGACTTCACTTTACTGGATCTACCGCTGTGTTCAAGCACTTGTGGAAAGAGATTGGAAGCAACCTCGACAAATACAGAACGTATCCGCGTATTGTTGGAGAAACAGGTGGAAAAGACTTCATTGTTGCTCATCCGTCTGCGAATGCAGAAGAAGTGGCAACTGCTATTGTTCGAGGTGCATTTGAATATCAAGGACAGAAATGTTCTGCTGCTAGTAGAAGCTACATCCCGCGCTCGTTGTGGCCTGCAGTGAAAGCGAAAATTGTAAGTGATTTAAAAGTTATTAAAGTTGGAAGTCCTGAAGACTTCACCAATTTCGTGAACGCTGTTATTGACCGCAGGTCTTTCGATAAAATCGCAGGATACATCGAATACATCAAGACGCAAAGCGACGCTGAAATTATTGCGGGTGGAACATACAACGACGCTGTCGGATTCTTTGTTGATCCAACGGTAGTTGTGACCACCAATCCGAAGTTCAGAACCATGGAAGAAGAAATCTTTGGTCCTGTTGTAACGCTCTATGTGTACGAAGATGAGTTGTGGGCAGACACGTTGCATTTGGTGAATGAGACAAGCGACTACGCATTAACAGGAGCAGTTATTTCGAAGGACAGATATGCAATAGATCAGGCAATGCGCGTATTGGAAAACGCAGCAGGAAATTTCTACATTAACGACAAACCAACTGGAGCTGTTGTAGGACAGCAGCCGTTTGGTGGTGCGCGTGGAAGTGGAACCAACGACAAAGCTGGATCTTACTTGAACTTGTTGCGTTGGGTTTCTCCGCGCACCATTAAAGAAACTTTTGTCACCCCAGCGCATTACACCTATCCTTGGAATGCCTAAGCACCAAGACTTGTGAACGCGTTAGACTTATTAAAAGAGACCCTTGTAGACAATCGATCTGTTATCTTTTCGATTGGAAGCAAGGGCTTTTTTCGTTTCAAGGTTTGGCTTGTTGCTCATTTTTTATATTCGGAAGCAAGCCGAAACCGAGGCGTGTTTATTGATTCAAAAAAAGAAGGAATCATTTGCTTTTCCGAAGCGAAGGAGAAGCGCTCGGCTGCATTTATCAATGAACTTGGATTAATTGTATTCGGAATAGGACCACTTCGTATCCTTCGTGTTTGGCGACGTCAAAAAGAAGTTCAGCGCTTTCATTCGCAATGGGAGAATTACATTCATTGCAGTTACTTGGCCGTTCGGAAATCGGCACGCGGACACGGAGCAATCTTCGAATTACGAGATGCCCTGTATCAATTTCAACTAGAAAAGCAATTACCCATTTTGATTGAAACGACCGTAGAGAAGAACAAACGCGTTTACCAACGAATTGGATTTCGTATTCACGAAGAACGCGTGGTGAGCGGGTTTAAGACGTATTGTATGGTGAAGGAACATTCTATCAATTAATTTAATTAACTTAGACTATCAAACTTCGAGATTATGACAACAGCAGCATTAAGAACTAAAGTTCATGAATACATAGACGAAGCCGACAGCAAGGTGCTCGAAGTGGTATTCAAATTACTTGAGGTATACCGCGAGAACAATTCTAGTATGCTTTCTCAAAAGGATCAAGAAGAAATGATCCAACGATCTGTACAGTATAAAACTGGCGCGGAGTCGAGTCTTTCATTAGCCGAAGCAAAGAAAAAACTAGGCGAGATTTAAATTATAAAAAGACCGCCATTTCTTGTTGCATCTTCTTCGCTTCTGCAGCAGCAGCACTTGCGTAATCTGCGCCAGATGAAGCATACAAGATTGAACGACTGGCGTTCACTAACAATCCAACTTCGCTATTCATTCCATACTTCACGACTTCTTGAAGGCTTCCGCCTTGAGCGCCAACACCGGGAACAAGTAAGAAGTGATTTGGAATAATTTGACGAATCTGCGCAAGGCTTTCTGCTTTGGTTGCTCCTACTACGAACATGGTGTTTTCGTCGGTTCCCCAAGAAGCTACATCGCGCAATACTTTTTCAAAAAGATACTCCTCTCCTATTTTCTGTGTTTGAAAATCTTTCGACCCTTCGTTTGAAGTAAGGGCCAACACAATTGCCCACTTGTCTTGAAATTGCAAAAATGGAGAAACGCTGTCTTTGCCCATATACGGTGCAACGGTAATACTATCGAATCCATACGTTTCGAAAAATGCTTTCGCGTAATAACTTGAAGTATTTCCAATGTCGCCGCGTTTGGCATCTGCAATGGTGAAATGCTCATGTCCAATATAGGCCACGGTTTCTTCCAAGATATCCCATCCTTCTCTCCCCATGGCTTCATAAAAAGCCAAATTCGGCTTATAAGCTACCGCAAACTCTCTAGTGGCATCAATTATTGCTTTATTGAATTCAAGCGCTCCAACGCCTGCAGGAAGCTTTGTCGGGTCTGTATCTAATCCAACGCACAAGAAACTTTTTCTTGAACGAATGAGCTCTACCAATTTTGCTTTATTCATCTTATGAATTTCCTTCCTTAAGTTTTTCTGTGTTCTCTGCTAATTTCAATGCTTCAATGACTTCAGCTATTTCGCCATTCATGGCAGCATCTAAATTGTACAAGGTTAGATTAATGCGGTGATCGGTCACACGTCCTTGCGGATAATTGTATGTGCGAATTTTCGCGCTTCTATCTCCTGTACTCACCAACGACTTACGCATACGTGAACGCTCTTCGTGTCTGCGATTCACTTCCGCTTCGAAGATTCGAGAACGAAGCATGGTCATAGCCTTGTCCATATTCTCATGCTGACTTCTTCCTTCCTGACAAGCCACAATGACTCCGGTTGGAAGGTGGGTCAAACGAACGGCAGATTCTGTTTTGTTTACGTGCTGTCCACCTGCACCACTTGCGCGGTAGGTATCTCTGCGAATGTCTGACATGTTCACAACTACATCGAACTCTTCTGCCTCAGGCATAATAGCAACAGTTGCCGCAGAGGTATGCACACGTCCTTGTGTTTCAGTTGCGGGAACACGCTGCACGCGGTGCACGCCACTTTCAAACTTCATAGTACCATACACCTCATCTCCTTCCACCTTGAACGAAACCTCTTTGAATCCGCCCATGGTTCCTTCACTCAAATTCAACACTTCCATTCTCCAACCTTTGTCTTGAATGTAACGCGTATACATCTTGTAAAGGTCTCCGGCAAAAATAGAAGCCTCGTCTCCGCCGGTTCCAGC
>CANGEF010000171.1 GCA_947452685.1 Flavobacteriales bacterium
CAAGAATACTTGGTGAATGAAATTCAAGAGGTATACCGTCTGCAAGGTGTGAAAATCAATGACAAGCATTTCGAAGTTATTGTTCGTCAAATGATGCGCAAAGTAGAAATTCTTGATGCTGGTGATACACGTTTCTTACAAGGAAGCACTGTAGACAAAGCGGAATTCATTGATGAAAACGACTTGTTATTCGATAAGGTTGTTGTTACAGAAGCTGGAGACTCTGAGAAGTTCTTAGCTGGTCAAGTTATTACTGCATTGCAATTCAGAACTGAAAACTCTGAGTTGAAGCGTAAAGACAGAGCAGTTATGGAATCTCGTGAAGCCATTACAGCTACTGCCCGCCCAATTCTTCAAGGTATCACAAGAGCGTCGTTGCAAACAGATTCATGGATCTCTGCAGCATCGTTCCAAGAGACTACGAAAGTATTGAACGAAGCAGCTGTACAAGGAAAAACAGACTTCTTGAACGGACTGAAAGAAAACGTTATCGTTGGTCACCCAATTCCTGCGGGTTCTGGTGGACGTCGATTCCAAAAAATGTTAGTAGGCAACAGCGAAGACTTGGTGAACATCATGGCGAAGCGCAATGCCTCTGTAGAAGAAGCATAACACCTTCCCTACTTCAAAACTTAAAAGAGCCGCATATGCGGCTCTTTTTGTTTGCAGTGTAATAATAAACTTGTGAGAACCGACTTGGATGTTAATGACCAACAATATGAGAATTACTTTATAAATCTACCCGTATAGGTACCGTCCGAATAATACAGTTCAACAAAATATGAACCTTTGCTCAGTGAGCTTATATCTAAATCGAAGGACTGCGAGAAAAATCTTTTATGTAAGACTAAAACTCCTGATTCAGAATAGACCTTAACGAATCCTGAGCTAAGTGGACTATTTACTGAAATTGTATTAGAAGCCGGATTAGGATAAGTTTTGACCGTGTTCATCGTCAAATCGTTCACATGACCTGGGCAAATCCACAAGCCCGGCCACTGATACAAATCAAGCAATAATTCTTGAACACTTCCCCCTAAGGATACTGTAGGACACCATAATGTGTCAAACATGCAATCACATCCCGGACCAGTCCCTGTTAACGCTACAAGTATTTTCACGGTTGTATCTGCAGGAATGTGAAAATTAATTGTAATGTTATTAACGTAAGAATTGAATTCATCAACGACAAACCCATTGATGTCTGTATAAATAAATTCGGAACTATCCACTGGAGAAACCATTGTCTGCGTAAAGCCACTGGTCGTATCCACAAAATAAATCTCACTAACCATTCCAGAACAAAAGTCACTTGCCAAGTTGGTAAATGACATATGTACATTGTACCAATTACCTTGACTATAAGCCTGTATTGAAGTGAAAATTAATAAGGAACTGAATAAAAGTTTTTTCATTCGATTAAAGATTTAGAATTAATCAAAACTAGCACTAAAAGTAAAATTCAAGCTACCACTTTTTTCTTTTTATTTCCTTCCTACCATAAACCAACAAAAAAGGCCGACCAATGGTCGACCTTTTCCACAAACTTCAAGAGTCTGATTATTTCATGAATGTAGTCTGACGAACTACACCAGCATTCGAAACACTGCGTACAATGTACATTCCTGCTGAAAGTGATTGTGTATTCAATTGAACTTGTTGAGCTCCTGCAGTAACCGTGTAACGCTCTGTAGAGATCAATTGTCCTTGTGCGTTAAACACATCCAATTTACCTTGCTCAGTTGCGTTAGCGTTCCATTGAATGGTAGCTGATTCAGCAACTGGATTCGGATAGATGGTAAATTCATTTGCTGAAGAAAACTCAGCTACTGCGTTCGGACTTGGCATGGTTCCAACAACGTTCAAGGTAAAGCCTTGCATGTTAATTCCGCCTGGAGTAGTTGAACCGTCTGCGTTAACAGTGAACGTTACGCAATCTGTTGCTGTGCAACCGCTAGCGTCTGCGTAGGTAGCACAAACTGTGTAAGTTCCAATGTTTGTGTAAACCCAAGTTGGGAACATTGACGTTGCAACTCCACCATCACCGAAATCCCAAACGATATTTCCACCCATAGGAAGTCCAGCCAAATAGATATAAACTACAAACGGATTACTATCCAAAGAATCTGGCACCAGGACAATATCCAAAGAACATCCACCTGAGTTGCAACCTTCATCAACAACACCGTCGCAGTTATTGTCAACACCATCGCATACTTCAGTTGCGTTCGGATTGATATTAGCGTCGTTATCGTTACAATCTGCAAAACTGTTGAACCCATCACCGTCATTGTCAGTCACTCCACCTCCATTGCTCATGTCAATATTGAAAGTTGTTACTGTACCAAGTACCATTGGACCCGTTGCGCAGTTAGTCACACCATTGCAATCTGTTGCACAAACAGTAATAATGTAATTTGCTCCTAGAGCGTTAATGGATACTGTTCCCATAAAAGAAGTTCCCGCTGGATCAGCAGCAAACAACTGAAAAGTTCCAGCATTGCCAGTCGTAGAGTCTAAATAAGTTCCAACAACTGTAACCGCACAATCTGCATTAGATACAATTACTGAAATAGGCACTCCTTGAGAAAAGATCTTTCCCGAAAATGCAAACAACGATAAAACAAGAATAAGTCGAAGTGATTTCATAGTTAATAATTTGAAGCGAAAATAAGACATATTCACTTGTAATTTTACGCTGAAATATTCGTCAATCTATGATTTCCAAAAATCTGAACTATACTGTCCTATTTCTTGCTGTTGTCGCGAGCGTTCTATCTTCTTGCAAGATTACCGCACCCCTTCCGGAAATGACCGAAATTGAAATACCTGTGGGCCCTCCTCAAGGCGTTTCGCACATCAACATTCCGGTTAACATTTCCATTGACCCCATCTTGAAATTCGCGAACGAATCCTCTTCCCCCATTATCCGAAATCCAGAATGGCCAAACTTTACTTCATTCGGTTCTTGCGATGGTCCGCAAGCCAAGTATGATGTCTTTCGTGAAAATTTAAACGGATATGTAGTTGGAAATAAATTCGTAGTAGGAACCAAAGCTTGGTATGGCATTGAAGGAAACTACTGCACCAACTGCGTTTGGGGTACCTGCGTGCATCCTCGTATTCCTTTTTCGTGTGGAAGTGGAAACGAAACAAAACGTCGCGTTGAAATTGAATTTGCATCGGTCCTTTCCATGAATGAAAATTACCAACTCATTACTTCAACCTCGCTTACCAAATTGAATCCAATGGATCCTTGCGAATTGACGTTTCTGAAAATTGACATGACCGGTGAAATTATGAAGGCCATGCGCCCAGCACTTTTTGACGTTTGTAAATACATAGATCAACAGTGCTTGCAAGTAGATTTCAGGAGCTACGCCAATGAAGCGTGGAAGCAACTGAACAGCCAAATGGAAATTCCCGGATATGGTTATTTGACATTCAACGCTTCGAACTTTAAGTTGGGCCCCATGTATGGATATGGAAATATTCTTCAAGTGAACTTGGGTATTGATGCCACACCTGTGTTGAGTTTAGACAAAAATGAAAACGCAGTTATTCCGCCACTACCGCCGCTGAATGTCCAAAACGATTTGGCGTCGGGCTTTGTTATTCAAATGCCAATTAAATCGAGCTACGAAAGTCTTTCCTCCAAAGTGAATGAAATGACAGCTGGTAGCACTTTTGCGAGTGATGATCAGAAGAAAAGCATTACAGTTAAAAACCTAGTACTCTCTGGATTAGGTAATCAGAAAATTCAAGTGGAAGTGTTGTGCGACATGAAGGTTGGATTCAAGAAATACAAGAACTGCAAGTTCTTTTTAGCACTTACCCCAACCATAGACCCTTCCACCAATAAGATGAGTGTGAGTTCAATTGACATTGACAGCAAATCACGCCACGTGCTCATGAATGCAGGAGTGGACGTCTTTCAAACAAAACTTACGGAAACCATTCAAAGCGCTTGTAACATTGATCTTACGCCTACC
>CANGEF010000172.1 GCA_947452685.1 Flavobacteriales bacterium
CATTGGAAAAATCATAAACAAGTAAATTATTCGGAGCAACATATGTTGGCTGAAAATTCATCTTTCCATCTTTCCATCTTCCATTTTGAAGAATAACAGGAACCACTTTCTGAATGTCGTAAACCGGCGTATTCGCAAGCGAAATGGAAAAATCTACTTCTTGGTGCGACTGAAGATGAACAATTGTTGAAGCATTTTTTATGTTCAGGGTGGCATTCAAGCCGTGATCCCCTTCAACATAAACGACCATTCGAAATCCAATGCGAATGCTCGACTCATTGAATTCACTTCCTTCGTGAACCACAACGTAATAATTTCCAGATTGAAGGAAACGAGTCATGGTGTTGGGGAGTTCAAATCGGTAATGATCGAATATTGCTGAGGTGTGAATGGAGTTTTCGGGGTAAGGAACGCGCTGACTGGTGAACCCTTGAATAACATCGGAAGGGTTTGCGTCGTCGACGTTCCAATACGGATCACAATGAAAAACCGAATAATACAAATCGTTGTCAGGAGACGTAAGCACGTCGAATTCAAATTGAACAACATCCGCACTCAGCATATTTAAAAAGGGCCCCGTGAGCGGTGCGTTTTTGGCATGCGCTTCAACCGAGTAATAATCAAAATCTGGATGAACGAAATTGCTGTTTGTTGAAGGGATTTGCGCAGATGAACTCATCTTCATCAAGAACAAAAGGCCTAGCAAAGTGCGGTTAAGGATTCTTGAAGTATTCACCATGAAGTAAAGTTATTCAGTTTATTTTTGTGACATGAAAAAAAATGCAGCTTTTCTATTTTTTGCTCTTGTATTCTTCGGGATGCTTATACAGTCTTGTGGAAATAAAACGAAGGCAGACGGCGCATTAATCGGAAGAGATTACGATCGCGATTTTTTAGGAATGAAATACACCGTAAGTGTTGTCGGTGACACCACCGACTATTCTGCTGCTTTCGATTCCATAGAAAACGCCGTTCGCATGCATATAGACCCCAGCAATCCGAAGAGCACGTGCATGCAATTCAACGATGCTCAGGCTGAATCTGGATTTTTTGAATTTTCTGATCAGAATCGAATCATGGGAGTCTTAATAACGATGGCAAGAGAATTCAATTATCGTTCTGGAGGAAGTTGGGACTTCACGCTTTCTCCGGCACAATTAGCATGGTTGCCGCAGCTTTTGAATCCAACTCCGAAAGTTCCAAATATAGATTCTTTGAAAGTTTTTACAGGCATGTATGTAGCCAATGTAGATGTTGAAGATGTGGAGGAAAATGGTGTTTATAAGTCCACGCGTATTCGCAAAAACAACGCAAAAATTCAAATTGATTTATTGAAGTTTGGAAGTGCGTTGATACTTGATAAAATTATTGATTACTTAAAAGAGAAGAACGCCACCGTAAAGCAAGCTGTTGTGAAGACAGATGTTTGGCATTCAGGCTTTGGAACCGTTGTGGATAGTTTGAATGTGTTAGACATGAAAACTTCGGGGCAAAACACGGGGAATTTGCTTCGCGTTGTGAATAGATCTTACGCAACTTTCGACGCAAGAAATAAATTGTCTCTGCTAGATCCGAAAACACTTTCGCCTGTTCAGAATGAAATGTATCAGAGCTATGTTTCCGCAAAAACCATTGTCGAGTCTTATGTATTTGCTGAAGCGTTTATGGTTTTGGGAGTGGAAGGCATGGGGCAGTTTTATGAAGCCAATGCTGAAAGCGATATTCAGTCGTTGGTTTATTTCATGAAGTCCGACTCTGAGCGGGCTTCAGCGTCCACTGAAAATTTCAATAAAATGATGGTAGCCCCTTCGAACAAATAAGATGGGAGAAAAATTAATTTTGGCCATTGAAAGCAGCTGTGATGAAACGTCAGCTGCTGTGCTGTTCGGGACAAAGGTTTTGTCGAATGAAGTGGTGACCCAATTGCAGCATGCGCAATACGGCGGAGTTGTTCCGGAAATAGCAAGTCGAGCGCACCAGACCATGATCACTGCTGTGGTTCACGCGGCCTTGAAATCGGCAAACATAGAATTGAAAGATTTGCAGGCCATAGCTGTTACGCAAGGTCCCGGTTTAATGGGATCTTTGTTGGTTGGAATTTCGTTTGCCAAAAGTTTAAGTTTGGCTTTGGAAATTCCGTTGGTCGGTGTGAATCACATGCAGGCACACATCCTTGCACATTTGGCAGATGATTGCGAAAAGCAACCAACGTTTCCATTCTTGAATTTAACTGTGAGTGGCGGACATACCCAATTGGTGGTGGTTCATTCACCAACGCGAATGGAGGTAGTAGGAGAGACCATTGATGACGCAGCAGGCGAGGCATTTGATAAGGCCGCGAAAGTTTTGGGGTTGGATTATCCGGGTGGGCCATTGCTAGATAAACTAGCGCAATCTGGAGAGGCCAAAAAGTTTAGCTTTCCGATTCCAAAGGTGGAGGGACTGAATTTCAGTTTTTCAGGATTGAAAACTTCGTTGCTGTATTTCTTAAGAGACCATCAAAAGTTAAATCAGAATTTTATTGAAGAAGAAAGAGCGAATCTTTGTGCTTCATTTCAACATACCGTAGTAACCTATTTGCTTAGACAAATTCAAAGGGGAAGAGAGGCTACAGGCATTGATCAAGTTGCCATTTGTGGAGGAGTTTCAGCGAACAGCGAATTGCGGAAGCAATTGCTTGAATACGGGTTGAAAAATGATGTTGAAGTGTTTGTTCCTCCGTTCAAGTATTGCACCGATAACGCTGCAATGATAGGCGTAGCAGCTCATTTCCTGATGAATGAAAATCAATATTCAGATTTGAACATGGTGCCTTTGAGTCGCTATCCAATTTCAAGCTAAGAGAACTTGATTCGTTCGTCTAGAGTTGTAAGTTGTTGTAGTAATTCCCGAGATCTAAACGAAGTTTTCGAATGTACTCTTCCTTCAACCAATCTAAATAACTCTCTGTGCTTTTTGAAATGCAGTAACTGTATTGCTTCATTCGACTCTTGATGTCTTGATCCAGAATTTTCAAAAGTTCGAAAGCGCGCTCCAACGTGGGGGCGTTTTCCTGAATAATGGTGGCGTGCTGTTGCATGCTCTTATCAAGCACGCTTTTTCCTTTTCCTCCAATACGCGTAATGCGCAAATACTCTTCTTTAATGTCGAAGTCAATGACCGGAGATAGCGCGAATAGGTCTCGAATTTCCGGAGACATTTCGTATTTCATTTCACGCGACATTTGTTCATCGCTGACAATGCTTTCGAGGTAGTTGTGCGGATGCGCAAAGATGTCGAACCAGTCAATGAACTGTTCCCATAGACCGAAACGCTTCGCATTGTTTCCGAGATCAATTACATTGAAATCTTTTTTCTCTCCAAATATGCGCGAGCCACGTCCGATCATTTGATGATAAAGCGTCAAAGACTTTGTAGCGCGATTAATAATAATGGTTTCAACCGAAGGTTCATCGAATCCCGTGGTTAGAATGGAAACCGATGTTAAAACAGCATCTGGTTTTGTTTTGAACCATTCTAGAATTTCGCGGCGCTCTTGCTCGTTATGTGTATTGTCTAAATGACGAATTTCATATCCTTGTTCACGAAACAAATGAAACACTTGCTTAGAAGTATTAATTCCGTTGTTAAAGATTAATGTCTTTGTTCCTTTCGCTTTTTGTTCATAGGCGTATAGCAGTTTTTCCTGCATGTACATGTTTCCATATAGCTTTTCGGAACTGCTTACGGTGTAGTCTCCGGTTATTCCAACCTTCAACGAATGTAAACTCACATCGTAACTGTAGGTTGTGGCTTTCGCTAGATAGCCTCTTCCCACTAAATTTCCAATGCTTTCGCCAATGATCAAGTCATGGTAATTGTCTTTGAGAGGAAGTTTAATATTGCTACTTAA
>CANGEF010000173.1 GCA_947452685.1 Flavobacteriales bacterium
TCGATGAACATTGAGGGCACCGTTTTAATTCAATTTATTATTGAAAAAGATGGTACACCAACGAACTTCAAGGTTTTTCGTGGTGTTGCAGATGGCTCGGGATTGGACAGTGCGGCGCTTAAGGCATGTAAACAACTGGGGAAGTTTAACCCGGGAAAACAGGATGGTATTCCTCAACGAGTTTATTCTGGAATGCCAATAAAGTTTTCTTTGGCCGACGATGGAGATACGGGTTTAACCAAGAAGGAAATGAAGGAAATTGAGAAAGACGCGAAGTTTATATGTGAAATGATTTATAAATTGGTTGAGCTCCAATTGGCAGGGGATACGATTGAAGTCGATGCACTTAACAAGTCATTTGAACCAAAGATGGTTGAACTGCAGAAAAAATATCCCAAGGGCAGTGCACTAGAGAAAAAGCTTGAAGAGTTCGTAAAGCCCTGCTTGGAGGAGGCAAAGAATAGATTTCCAATGGTTCAGTCGCAAGTGCAGGAAGATGAAAAGTTAACGGGCCGAGAGATTAAGAGAATTAAAAAAGATGCAAAGTACATGTGCGATATGATTTTAAAAATAATGGATGCTGAGCGTTCCGGTGATGAGATAAAATCTAAAAGTTTGTCTGATGAGTTTGAAAAGCAAGCTGGGACTTTTCAAAAGAATTATCCAAAGGGAGGTTTAAAGGAGAAAGAGCTCGAGAAACTAGTGAGACCTTGCCTAGAAGAAGCTATGAAAGACGCGTTGCGAAAATCGCTCCGCGATTGATTGCGTAGCAATTGATCAGACGAAGTCTGATTGATCACGAAGTGATTTACTCAATAACTATCTCATCACAAAACAACCAACTCGGTTCGCCTACGGCGTCGTGCCATTCCGGACAGGGGCCGTTGTTAACGCCAATGACCTTGATGTATCGGGCCAATTGAACTTGACCTATGCCGTGGCTGAATTGATCAATAAGCTCTCCTGAAGTTTGCTCTTCAATGTTCGGATTTATCGTAGCTACTTTGTCCCATAAATTCCCGTCAAAGCTCTTGTAAATCTCCACGGCTTTCGGACGGAAGATCCAAGCGTTCGCGTAATGAAACCAGCGCGTGGTCACATGCTCGAACGGCTTCACGTCGCCTAAGTCAATCACCACTTCCATGTTCTTGCCTTGAACGCCTTGCCAAATACCGTCTCTGAAATTCGCAGTGCCAATTCTTCCATCGACCAATGCGTTCTCACCGCCACCCGGATAATACACACTCGGCGTATAGGCAAGCGTTACCTTCTTTCCAGTCGCGAGGTTAGATGTAAATGTGCGTGTTTCGTAAAATGCCTCGGCACTCCAAGGAAATGAATATTGAAACTTCAACGTAGTGAAAGTTTCATTCACCTGAATTGGTGCTTTATATGCCTGCGATTCCAAATCGTTATTTTTCTGAAAGCTCACAACAATCTTCGGGTCAGTGGTCACCGCTCGAACTTCAACCTCACCGGTAGGCAATACCTGAGATCGGAAATTCAAAGGGACGTCTGGAAATCCGTATTTAATGTTCAACTTATCCAAGCGTTCGTAGTTCATATAAACCCGAGCAGCAAAGGCTTCGTAATCGCGTTTCTTTGGTGCCGTCCACAACACTTCACTCAACGCCAACAACCTCGGGAATACTTTGCTATCCACTAGCTCTTGTGGCGCTCTTTCGGTCCACATATTTCCTTCCGCACCGCGAATGTATTTTCCTTCTTCCGCGCTCAGCTCTGCGGGCATTGGATTGAAGTTGTAGACCTTCTCCATGTTTATGTTATCGAGGCCATAGTCTAAATAACAATGCGAGGTTGGACTCATAACCACACCGTGCTTTTGCTTCGCTGCGGCAATTCCTCCTTCCATGCCTCTCCAACTTTGAATCATGGCGTCAGCAGGAATTCCTCCTTCTAAAATTTCATCCCATCCAATAATCTGTCTTCCTTTCGTGTTGAGGTACTTCGCCATTTCCTCAATGAGCCACGTCTGCAACTGCGCTTCGTTTTTCAATCCGTGATCGTGAATTCTCTTCTGACATTTATCGCAATGCTCCCAACGGAATTTCGGTGCTTCGTCTCCGCCAATGTGAATGTACTTACTCGGGAAAAGTGCGCAGACTTCGTCCATCACGTCTTTCAAAAACTGAACAGTGCTGTCGTTCCCTGCGCAATAAATGTCTTTGAAAACGCCCCATTCCGTTTCAACCTGAATACTCTCTCCTGTGCAGCTGAGCCACGGATAAGCACTAATGGCAGCAACCGAATGACCGGGCATTTCTATTTCCGGAATAATGGTGACGTGCCTGGCTTGCGCATAAGCAACAATGTCTTTGATCTCCTCTTGCTTGTAATAACCTTCGCTCACATGATTCCCGAATTTATCCATTCGGTAAGAACCAAGACGCGTAAGCTCTGGATATTTTTTTATTTCAATGCGCCAGCCTTGGTCTTCGGTTAAGTGCCAATGCAAGACATTCATTTTGTAAAACGCCAAAGCATCTATGTACTTCTTCACGGTAGCGACATCCATGAAATGTCTTCCGCAGTCGAGTAGCATTCCGCGATGCGGATAAACAGGCGCATCTGAAATGTCCATGCTCGGAATTTCAAATGCAGCGAACGTTTCGTTTGTCTTGAAATACTTCGGTAACAATTGCTTCAAGGTCTGCATGCCCCGTGAAATGCCTTCTTCCGTAGCCGATGTTAAACGGATTTCATTTTCGCGAACAGTTAAGTAGTAAGCTTCGGTATTCGAAGGAATGTTTTTCGTGAGTTGGAAAATGACTTTTTTTGGTTTGGGTGAATCGGCTTGTTGCGAATGAACATCCATTAAACTTTCAGGCTCGTTTTCCTTCAACCAAGAATTAAAAAGTTCAACTTCTTGCTGACACATTCCAAGCCCTTCTGCTTGTGTGCCTGCCGTCCAAAGAAATCCTTTGCCGTGAACATAGGCAATGCTTGTAGGCATTGGGATTAACGTTTCAACTTGCGCATACGTTGAAATGCCTTTCAACATAAAAACAACAAGCAGTGATTTGAAAATAGGTTTCATAAAAGAAGTTTATCGTTCGAAATATTCATGCGCTGCAACAATTGCTTTCAGCGCTGCGGTTTCAGTTCTTAATCGGTTTGTTCCCAAGGAAAGGGCAGGAGCATCATTCGCCAAAGCAATTTCATTTTTCGAAAAGTCTCCTTCCGGTCCAATAAAAATAGAAAGGCTCGCATGCTTTTCTTTCCATGTTGAAAGTTGAATCTTCGGGCCGTCTTCGCAGTGTGCAAGCAATTTCATTCCAACTGCATTTTTCCATGCATCTTGAAATTTCATATCGAAACGCAATTGAGGCAATGAATATTGAAGGCTCTGCTTCAATGCGGAAATGGCCACACGCTCAATGCGCTCGGGTTTCATGCGAACACGTTCGGAGTGTTCGCAAACCAAAAAGGTTATGCTTCGAATGCCCATTTCAACGGCCTTTTCAACCAACCATTCAATGCGATCGGCATTCTTCGTGGGGGCTACAAAAATGTGTAAATGGGGATTCGAATTTTCAATGGTTTCTCTCGAAAGCGTTGTCAAAGTGCAATGTTTGTCGACCTTGTCTAGAGCAGCTTCTATGCGTTCGCCCTTGCCATTGGTGAAGGTTAATTTCTCCCCTTCGTGTAGGCGCAAAACTTTAATGTGACGGCTTTCTTCTTCGTTCAATTTCCAACTGCCGTCTTGTATTTCAGATGAAAAGAATAACATTGGAGCAAGTTAAGAAGGAAGCCGACAGGAATTGCCTAATTTTGCCGAGCAAATTTATTTCTATGCCAAACATTTCATCGAAAGCGGTGGCTATGCCATCTTCTCCAATTCGCA
>CANGEF010000174.1 GCA_947452685.1 Flavobacteriales bacterium
CATTGATTATCTTCGTTGAAACAAAAAACACACAGATATGAAATCGATAGTTCTACTTTTAGCGATGGTCGCATTTGGAATGAGTGCAAGTGCACAAAAGATTTATTCAGTAGATGCTGAATACAAGGCGCAGGTGAAAGTTTATGTTGTAGATGCCGAGTACAAGGCAGATTTGTTGGTGTATAAAGAGAATGCCGAATACAAAGCGGGTAACAACGACGGTCGCTGGTATTTCGTAGATGCGGAATACAAAGCGAATAAGAAAATTTATTTTGAAGATGCCGAGTACAAGGCAGATTTAAAAATTTATTTCGTCGATGCAGAGTACAAGGCCGGTTGGAAGAATTCTTCTAAGAAGCAGTTGTTGTATTAATCGTCCATGCAAAAAATAAATTTATTTCTTCCTGTTGTTCTTGCATTCGGGATAACACTTGGGTTGCCGAATTGGTTGTCGTGGAATGAACGAGTAGTCTTGTCTGCTGTATTAGTTATGCTTTGGTGGTGGATATCTGAGAGCATTCCCATGGCGGTGACTGCGCTGATTCCGATTTTGGTGTTTCCCATCTCGAATGTCATGAGCATGGAAAAGGTTGTGGTGCCTTATGCCGATAAATTTGTTTTTTTATTTCTAGGTGGATTTCTGTTGGCATTGGCCATTGAGAAACACGGACTGCATAAACGGATTGCCTTTCGCTTGTTGGATCTAGCGGGTAACACGAAAGCACGAATACTGTTGGCTGTTATGTTGTCGTCTTACTTACTGAGCATGTGGATTAGCAATACTGCAACTGCGATGATGCTTATACCCATAGCTGCCTCTGTTGCGCATTTGCTTAGCGCTCACCATGAGGAAGCGAAGTTTAAGCGAGCATTGGTTTTGGGCGTTGCCTATGCCGCAAGCATTGGTGGTATGGCTACATTGATCGGTACTCCACCAAACGTTGCGGCTGCTGGAATTGTGAAGGAACAGTTTGGTGAGGAGATTTCTTTTTTACACTGGATGAAATACGGTGTTCCGTTCTCGTTGGTGTTGTTGCTTCTTGTGTTTTTTGTCCTTTCAAAAATTCATTTCAAAAGGAAAGAAACCATTGTTGGCGCGCATACTGAATTGCATCAAATTCGTCAGGAAATGGGACGCATAACAAAATCGGAAAAAAGAGTTTTGCTTGTTTTCATGGGCGCGGTGGTGTGTTGGATTTTCCAATCGCCTATTGCGAAGGCATTGAATATTCAGGCTTTTAACGATACTTGGATAGCCTTAGCGTTCGGTTTGTTGTTGTTTTTTATTCCGAAAGAATCATTAGAACCGAATGATCATTCGGTTTCTTTGTTGGAGTGGAAAGACACCGAAAAATTGTCGTGGGGTGTTTTGCTCATGTTTGGTGGGGGGCTCGCTTTGTCAATGGCTTTCAAGGAAGTTGGATTGCTTGATCGTTTGTCGCAATGGTTATCTGCTGTGAACGTGGGTAGCTCATCGGCGTATCTAATTATGTTGTGTGGAATAGGCTTGCTCTTAACGGCACTCATGAGCAACTTGGCTATGGTTACGTTGTTTGTGCCCATTGTTGGTGTTCTTGCGCAAGCCAATGGGATGTCACCAGCTGCTTGGGCCATTCCAGTAACACTGGCGGCCAGTTGTGATTTCATGTTCCCTATGAGTACTCCGCCGAATGCAATTGCCTACGGAACCGGTTGGGTAAAGGCCAAGGACATGTTCACCATTGGAATAATAGTGAATGTGATTTCGTTTTTGTTGTTGGTTCTACTCGTTTTTTTAGTCCAACCTTATAGGCCGTAAATCGCCAATAAGAAAAGGACAATGAGAAAAGCAAAACCGATAACATAGAGTGGCCAGCACATGATACGCCAGTACTGTTTTATCTTGTTCAAGTAGTAACTTTCATATGGACTTCTTTTCGCTAACATTCGAATTTTCTTAATCACGAGAAGATTAATAAAAAGTAAAGGCATGTATAAAAAATAAAGAGGGAAGATGGTCAGTACCGCTGAGATAATGAGATACTTTGTTCGTCGGTCGAGTTCTGCTTTCTCTTTTTCATTTAAAAAATTGTTCTCGAGGTCATACGCTTCAGGCGTTCCGCCAGTAACAGCATTCGGAGTAACATATTCTTCATCTGTTTTAGCTGGATTGTTAGGAACGATGGTGTCTTCTTCTAAAATAGTTTTATGAATAGGCAAGACCGAGCGGGTTTCTTCGGGAAGTATAATCGAGGAATTTTCTGAAGCGCTGATCAGAGGTAAAGAATGAATCTCTTCCGGCTCGTAGAATTCTTGTGTATCCTTTTTTGAATGAAACCATTCAACATAATAGCCAGATGAATACAATTTTTTCTCCATGGAACAGGAGAAGAGCAGTAGACAGGAAATGATGGAAAAGCAAATTCTGTATTTCATTGAGTGAAAATACAAATGAAATTATAAATTGAAAAATCGTTTATTTCACGAAGGAAATTAAATTTCTCTCAACCCCAATCTTCTTCAATTCGCCATTCGCCCCAGCAATGATGTAATGCTCCGCCATTTCAGTTCCAAGTAGATCATTGATCTTTTTTCTGACCTTAGAAATGTTTTCACTGATTTTCTGAGTCTTGGAATTGTCGGTGCGCTCGTTGATTCTGCGTGTGGCAGTTTCTCGGTCGGAGGTAGGGCTGACTTTCAAATAAAGTTCAATTAACTCTTCGCGATGTTCATCGAGCGAATTTAATCGCACTCCCTCTGGTTGCCCCAAGAAGAACAAGTAGATCGTCTTTTCAATTTTATCTAACTTCAATTCTACATTCGCAAGATCTGGAAAGCGAATGGTGAAATTGGGTCCAGTGATTGTCATTCTACTGGGCTTCTTTAACAGCGAATACCGATCTCGAAATAATATCTCGCCGCGCATGGCTTCCATAATCTCAAAGGCTTGTGTGGCCAAGAGCGGATCGACTTGCTTTTCTTCCAAACGCTTCACACAATCGGAACACAAGTCTGCCGTGCGAAGTTTTAAAATAAGATCGGTCTTGTTTCCACAAAAATCATTCATGCATCCCACCGATCTGTAATGCACGCCATCTGTCATTTCTTTGATGTTCGAAAACATCAGGTGACGCATAATGTGGGTTGTAATTAAATAGACAATACTTGCACGGGACGAACCGGGCAAATAAAAACCGAGACCAGATGTCTGAACGAATCCGTTTCTTTTTCCTTTCGGATCTGGCGCTGCAAACCAATTCAATTCATTGCCTTTATCGGTTAATAAAACGACAAATTCCAAATCGGAAATGTCATTCTTGGCTCTGAATTTTTCGCATGAGTTGAATATGTCTTCCCATTTTAACCGTGTTAGTTTTTGAGGAGTTTCGATGTATTCAGCACTTTTTGATAAAATTTGCTTTTTCATCGAGTACAACGCATGCTCCTGAATCATTTCTTCCGGCAAAGGCAAAGAAGTATCACGAATATCTTTCAGGTGTGTTTCGAAGGATGTGCTTTCATCGTCTTCAAACACGGGTTCATCTATTGTAGATACAAATTCAAGCGGACCGGAAAACGATTGCAGTTGTTGCAAGATTTCATGGTAGGCACTTTGGTCTACTTCTTCCGATTTTAATAAATGAACCCGTGTTCGCATGACGATAAATTTAATAATTATAATTCACGAAATCCATCCCAATTTTTTCCTGATCTTTTCTGATGAATAGAATTCTCTAATGCGTCAGCGGCAAAGTTCATGGTTTCTTTGATATTCGCTTTTTGTGAAGAATACACACGCGACTGTTGCATGTTCAGTCTGCTCGCAGCGCCCCAAGCATCTATGTCTGCCCCAATGAA
>CANGEF010000175.1 GCA_947452685.1 Flavobacteriales bacterium
TGCAAATCAGAATTTCCAACAGAGATGTCAATCACTGCCGCGGCAACGTTGTACGGTTTGGTTTCTCCGTTGTAGTATTTGGTTAGCGTCCCAACGGGCTTCAGCGGCAACTGCTGCAAATAATTTCCGAACGTCCCAGCAGCGTAGGATTTTCTTGTGTAGCCATTCGGAACACTAAACCGCGTTGCAACTGTATTCCCTTCCGCATTCTCTTGCGAAGCACCTTCCGCAGGACCTTGCGTAGCATCTTGCGAAGCATCTTTCACATCGTGAATCTTGCCTTCGGCATCTGTTGTAACACTTGAGCATTGAACAATAGCCGCAAGCAGCAGCGCGGTAGTCCCGAATTTAAAAGCAGTAGCAAGTTTATTCATGAAAGTCGTATTTGAAGAAGTCAATGCAGTTAAGGCAACGAAGAAGTTCTGAGAATATTTTATGCGGAAGAAGCGAATAGGCGTTTTTTCGAAGTGTGAATTACTTTTTTCAATTTTGAAAAAAAATAATTAGAAATGTTACAACATAGTTATAACTTAGCGGAAAGATATTTTGGCGATATGAAATCGAAAATAATTTCCATAGGCAACTCGAAAGGAGTAATCATTCCTTCTTCATTCATGAAAGACTTAGGTTTAACCGATGCTGTTGAAATGGAGGTTGTAGAGAACACCTTGGTTATTCGTCCGGTTTCGAAAGTCCGCGAGGGCTGGGAAGAAAGAATAGTCCAAGCTGCGAAAGATGATTCAGGTAAGGATCGTATGCCTGATTTTTTCAAAGATGAAAAGCTGGAGGACTGGACATGGTAGAGCGTTATGGTATTTACTGGATTAACCTTGATCCAACTGTCGGAAAGGAAATGAAGAAAACTCGTCCATGTATTGTGCTCTCTCCGAATGAAGCCAACAGACACATGAGCACTGTAGTCATAGCGCCCATTACTTCAACCTTACGCAATTACCCAATGCGATTATCGCTTACCTTGAAAGGTAAGAAAGGGCAAATTGCATGTGATCAACTGCGTTGTGTAGATGTAAGTCGAATGGGAAAGAAAATTCAACTACTTCCCTCATCACAACAAAAAAAGCTCCGCGAAATTCTGAATGAGTTTTTAGTAGCCGAGTAAATTAATTATTTACCCCCCCCCCCATAATTTTAAACAACTCTGACTTAGAGTTTATTTTAAGTTTACGGTAAATTTTCTTCACGTTCATTCGAACGGTATCTATGGAAATGGTGTAACGGTCTGCAATGAGTTTGTAGCTCAGGCCATCGAGAATGCCATTCACAATATCTTTTTCTCGTTCTGTGAGTTGTTCCGAAATGTTTCTTGGCTGATTGAAAAACGCAATGACTTGTCGGGCAATTTTCGGAGTCATGTATGCGCCACCGTTTTCAATACTCGCAAAAACTTCTTTGAAATTCATTTCGAAACTTTGCTTGTCAATGTAACCGGAGGCCCCCAATTGCAATGCTTTGAAGATGGTTTCAGAATCGTCTTTAATCGTATTCATGACAATGGCCGCATTCGGAAACAATTTTAAAATCCGGTCAATGGCATCTATGCCATTCATTTCGGGCATGATAATGTCGAGCAAATAAATGTCGGCTTCAATGGGGTTTTGAAGAAATTCAACGGGGTTGGTGTAGAGATGTTTGCACGACATGTTTTCAACCTCATTTACGTTTTCTTGCATGAGTCGAGCCAAGTGAATGTCATCTTCAATTATTATTATCTTCTTCATGCAATTGGCAATTGAATTTCTGTTGTTAATCCTGTTTCCCCTTCTTTTATGAAGAATCGAACAGAACCGTTGTTGCGATGGGCTCGTTTGGTTATGTTCCGAATGCCGTTTCCTTTCTGAGTTCCTATTTCATTTAAGTCGCAAGATCCGTTGTCGCTGATTGAAAGAGTTAGAATTTTATTCTCAGATCTACATTCAATAGACATAGCCTTGGCTTTAGAATGTTTTAAGCAATTCGAAACGATTTCGTAGACGGAAAGTTTTACATCTCGATACAGTTCGCGATTGATGCGATAATTTCTTTCGAAATCCATTTTGAATTTAAATTGAATGCCACCGTCGGCGCAAGCAGAAGTAATAAACTCTTTCAAGTCATCGGATAGGTCTTGCAGCGAATGGCTTTTGTTCGAAATGGAATCTAAGTAGGTTCTAAAACTATACAAGGCCTCGGTTAATCCGTTTTGAATTTGCTCTTTTTCTTTTGCTTCGAATTTCGACTTTTTGCTAATAAGAAGTAAACGAGTCAGAATGGTTCCAGATTCGTCGTGTAGATCCATAGCAATTTTAGCTTTAGTAACTGCACGAATGCGCACAGCCCGCAATAGACTGAAGGCTATGACTGCTATTGTGAGAAGTCCAATTACAATGAGAAATATGTGAAATTCTGTTTTGACATAAAAAGGAGCCAGGGCAATAACCTCGATAGTCTTTTCTTCAACCATTTTGCCATAAGGGTCGAACATTCTAATTTTCAATGAATATTCACCGTAGGACAAATCGGAAAGAAGAATCCATTTTTTGTCGTCTGTGTTAAACCAGTTTTTAGAGTCTAAACTGTATTGAAAGGAATACCCCGACCCGAGTTTGTAGTCTAAATTGGCGAGGTAAATTTTAATTGATTCTTTTCCTGTTTGGAATTCAATAGGTGTTCCATTGATGTAACTGGAGAACCATTTTGATTTGTCAATACTAACAGTTTCAATACCCGATATAAGAAAGGAATTCTTGTACTGAAATTTGTTCAGTTGGTTGGGGTCAATAATTTCAAATGCATTCAATCCACCAAAGGCCAATTGTCCGTTTTGCAGCAGAGCTGCGGATTTATAATTGAATTCATGGTTAATGATTCCTTGTGAATTGTCTAGGAAACGAATGGTTCCGTCTAGTGTATTGTAGACTGTGAGCCCAGAATAGGTAGATGCCCAAATGCAGTGATTGTTGTCTTCTATTAGAGCAGTGACTTTAGGATGAGAAACTGTTAGTTCTGTATTGTATTGTCTTACAATTTTAAGGTCGTCCATATTCATAACGAGCACACCTTTGCTCGTCGCTACCCACATCTCATTTGAGGCTTCTCTTAAAAGAACATCGCGTGCATCGAAACCAAGATCAGATTCTGGGTCGATAAGCTCAAATCCCTTCTGTTTGTCTAGTTTAACTCGAATTACACCCTTATTGGTTCCAAGGTAAATAATGTTAGAATTTTTCTTTTGAACGGCAACGTAGATGATTGTTCCGGCTTGCAAGAAAAGTGAAATTCCTTTGTTTTCAGTTGGATTGTAAGTAGCTAATTTGTTGTCTCCGGCAACGAGTAACGTGGTGTCCGAGAAAACGGAAATGTCATACAGATGATCTTTAATTTTCAGAACGTTGCATACATGGGTGTTAAGTTTCTTTGTTTTCAAGTCAAAACTCAAAAGACCGCTTCCTTCGGTTGTGCAATACAACCGATCATTGAAAATAAGTCCGTCGTATGTTGAAAGTGGTATATCTGAAAAATAGGCCAGCTGGCCGTTTTCATCTTCATGAACGATATATGGAAATCCCAAATAGAATTTACTGTTCTTGTATTCAATAATTTTTCGGCGAACAATGGGTTCATTGTATTGGAGCAACGGATAATCCATTATTCGTTGAGACAGTGCCGGTCTTTGGTCAATAGGAACAAGTCCTTGATTGCTTCCGGCAAGGAAGTTAGATTCGTTAATTCGGTAGATAGATTTGAATTGAATGTTCTCGGCCTGACCTAATTCGAAAGCAGTCTGTTGGCCATCTATCGTTGCAACAGGAATTCTGAATTTATCAATCCA
>CANGEF010000176.1 GCA_947452685.1 Flavobacteriales bacterium
ATATAAACCATTAACAATTTCCATACGCTGCTCAATACTAAACATTTTTGCACGGACATAATTGCTTCGACTGAACACCGAACTGAATGACGAGAACGTGTTAACCATATCATAATAATCTCCAAACCTTACATAGGTTCGAACAAATTTCTTAGGATAATAAGTCAACCCAATTCCCCCTTTACCTCGAACATCTTTATTGGCAAATCCATAATCGATAAACCCATCTGTTTCTATTAGGAAATCATTTTTCTTGATATACTGACTGAAATTTCCTCCGAATTTGTGTCGGTAGCCACCAATACCGAAAACGTTGGCTTGAGCAATAAGCGGATTGATATAGTAGGAAGTTCCTTTCGCTCTATTTCTCCAAGCCATTCCCGAAAGTGTAACATCCCAAAACGTTATTTTATTAAATGCCGAATCTGTTTCTGCTTGAATTTTAGGATCATCAAATCTCTTTTGAAGACTGTCGCACTCGTGCTTGTATTTCAGTTCCAAAGTGGAAAGTGGAATCAATTGTTTACTCTCCCAATACGCACTGTCTCTGTCAAAGGCATAATCGTCGTATTTAAGAACCTCGCTGTTTTGCATATTCAAAGGCTCTGTAATATTGAATTCATATTCCTTGAATTTGTATTCAACATGACAAATACGTTGTGTCTTGCCTTCTTTTACTTTTCCATAAATCGACTTTCCAGTGCTCGTCCATTTATTCTTTTCCAATTGAATAAACTCTTCCTTCCAAGTAAAATCAGAGAAGAAAGGCATAACTTCATCTGCCAAGTTCAATTCCAACTTTCCTAAAACAAAGGTCGTGTCTTGAATCCAGATGTAACCATTGAACAAGGCCTCTTGCTTGAAGATTGGCATGACCGAAAGCTTGTAGAATTTTTCGCCGTTGAGCGTATCAATTCCAACCAAATCGAAGGTGTAGGACAAAAGCGCCGTGGAAGCAATGGGAGAAATAATTTTTTTATCGGTTAATTGGGGAAGGGTAAGCGCATTTCCCTTCAAGTTAAATTCGGAATAACAAGACTGGCTCGTTAACTCATAAGGATCTTCAAAACGGTCGCGGTCGTTGACAATAGTTTCTTCACCGTATTCGAAATTTACTGTAGCCGACATAAAGTTTTCACCGCGTTTCGGCGTGAAATCGCGAAAGCCATCTACCTTCAATTTAATCTGATTGTCTTTTGAATAAAGTGTTCCCGTTCCTTCCGTTACGTGATACATGGTGTTTTCAATTACCGGAGGCTGAATAACAGTAAATGAAGAGTCCCTTTTAAAATCTATTTTTTCCATTGAAGTTCTTCCATAGAATCCAACAGAATAATTCTCTAATTGATCATAGTAAAATTCTCTTTGGTCAGAGGCCCCACGCACCAGACGTTTAACAAAATCTCTTCGATCAGCATTCACAACCAGCATGGGCATTTCGTTGCTATTCACCTTTAATGAAACATCCAAGAAAAGAGTCTTGTCCTGTGTGATTTTAAGCGATTTCACAACCGTTTCATATCCTATGAAATTGAAATTGAGTTCGTAATTACCCGGTTTAAGATTCAGCTGGTACTCGCCATTTTCGTTGGTGTGTGTGCCCAAGTTTGTTCCAGGGACAAAGACTGCTACATGGAAAAGAGGAAGACCTTGTTCATCTTTAACTGTGCCCTTGACTAGTGTAGCAAAAACAGAATTCATTGAAAATAAAAAGACAGCAATAAAAATTGCTGTCCTTAAAATGAATGATATTCTTGTAGCTTTCACAATTACTTCGACGAACGAAACGACTATTGGTTACACGTGTTTTTCAAATCGTCTTTGTTGAATTGCTCTCCGAAATAAGATTTTTGAATGTTACCATTCCATAAATAAAGAATCCCCGGAGTTTCACCTTGCGGTCCCATGAGCGTGAAGAATTCGCCCATGCCTAAAACCTGGTAAGGATATTTCTTTCCAGCCACTTGGAAGAACTCGTCAATTTTCTCAACTTCTTCGTCACCGAAATAAATGTAAACTTTAGGGAAATTTGGGTCTTTCGAAAGTTCAGTAATTGCTTTTGCCGCTTCACGACAGTGGTCGCAACCGGGAATGAAGAAACAAACGATGCGCTTTCCTTCATCGATTTTTACCTTCAAGCCGCTGAAGACATTCAGTTTAGCAAATTTCGAAACAACAGCTGCAGGACCTGGATTTACAACAACCGCTGGAGTATTTGTCGATTGTGTCTGAGCCGTATCAACCGTTTGACTAGTAGGAGCAGATTCATCTTCCCATGGAATGCTAGAGGTGTCTACAGTCGCAATATTAAGTTCTTTGAACGGGGCAAAAGGAAACACCATGAACATGAACAGGGTAGAGAAGGACCATATTAATAAGAGGAATGAAAAACGATTGGCGCTTTTCTTCTCTTTACTTATCACAAACAACCATCCCAATAAACCAAGGGTAACAATATTTTTAATGAGAGCTTCCGTTGGAGTCATTTCAATGAACTGACCGAAACATCCGCAGTTCCCGCCTTGTCCAATTGCAATCTGATAAGACAAGTGAATGCAAAAGGCTACAAGTAATAATGCTGTTAATGGAAGAACTATTCGCTTGAAGAAATGATTTTGAATAAGTGCGATACCCAATCCGAGTTCAATACCAATAATAAGACGAGCGAAATAAGGAGCGGTATGCCAATCGGCGAAACCTAAATCAACGAGTTGTTTTTCGAAAGGAGTGAGCGGAAGCATTTTCGTGATTGCTGAAAACACAAAGAGTCCGCAAAGCAAAACACGCAATGTCCAAGAAATGTAAAGATTTCGTTTTTCCATGATTCAAAAGTAAGAAGGTTATTGAAAAAATACTGCGCCCGACTTTTCAATAAGTGTGCCGTGTATAACATTTGATTGTCTGAGAATGTTCTAGAATCAAAACGGCTATTTTCGTTTGGTGAAGATTGCAAAGAAAATAGGCTATCAATTACTCGTTCTCTGGGGCGTTGTGACTGTGGTGTTTTTCCTTTTCAATTTAACAGGTTCCGATCCTGTTCAAAATCTTGTGGGCGAAAACGCCAATCAAGAGGTTGTGACAAACATGCGTAACAAGTTGCGATTGAACCACTCTCTCGGTGTTCGTTACCTGGAGTATTTGAATAATCTCTCTCCGATAAGTGTGAACAGATCAGTTAATTTCTCAGAAGCCTTTTACGCAGACTCGTCGATTTATAAGGGATGGTCATTTTCTCTGAGCAATGAGCGTTCATTGTGGATTAAATTTCCAAGTTTAGGCAAATCCTTCATTTCCGAAAAGTCGGTGTCTTCCATATTTGCCGAATCCTTTCCTGGGACATTTGTACTTGCGTTAGGAAGTATCCTCATCAGTCTATTGCTTGGAATTCCTCTAGGAATTTGGGCCTACCAGAAGAAAGACACTTGGATCGACAAATCAGTCTTGTTTGTTTCGGCAATTGGTATGGCTGGTCCGTCTTTTTTTGTGGCGCTAATTGTCGCATGGATTGGCGCAGTTCTTTTGCGTGATTACACCGGATTGAGCATGACAGGAAGTTGGTACAGTGTTGATGTGTGGGAAGGAAAGTACATTGACTTAAAGAATTTAATTCTTCCCATGATTACCCTAATGATTCGTCCGCTTGCCATTATTGTTCAATTAACAAGAAGCAGCATGTTGGATGTGATGTCTCAGGATTTCATTCGAACCGCCCGCGCAAAGGGACTTTCTGAAAGAAGAGTGCTTTACAGACATGCCCTTCCGAATGCGTTAAACCCAGTCGTGACAGCAGTTTCGGGTTGGTTCGC
>CANGEF010000177.1 GCA_947452685.1 Flavobacteriales bacterium
TCAACCAGTGAAGTCTACGGAGATCCTTTGGTTCATCCGCAAACGGAAAGTTATTGGGGACATGTGAATCCTGTAGGGCCTCGCGGAGTTTACGATGAAGCGAAGCGTTTTCAGGAAGCCATTACCATGGCTTATCATACTTATCATGGCGTTGAAACGCGCATTGTGCGCATCTTCAACACCTATGGACCGCGCATGCGTCTGAACGACGGACGTGTATTGCCGGCGTTTATTGGTCAGGCTATTCGTGGGGAAGATTTAACGGTATTCGGCGATGGATCGCAGACGCGTTCGTTTTGTTATGTAGATGATTTGGTGGAAGGAATTTATCGTTTGTTGATGAGCGACTACGCTCAGCCGGTGAATGTAGGGAATCCGGATGAGATTACCATTTTAGATTTCGCGAAAGAGATTATTAAGTTAACTGGAACTGATCAGAAGATTGTGTTCAACCCCTTGCCTACTGACGATCCGAAGCAGCGCAGACCGGACATTACCTTGGCGCAAAGTATTTTGGGTTGGGAGCCTAAGGTTCATCGCAGTGAAGGATTGAAGATTACGTATGATTACTTCAAGTCGTTGACAACGGATGAGTTGAATAAAGTGGAACATAAGAACTTCGAGAAATACTCACGTTAATGGAAAAGGAATACTTCGCGCATGAATCTTCGTTTATAGACGAAGGCTGTACCATTGGAAAAGGCACTAAGATTTGGCATTTCACGCATGTGATGTCGAATTGTGTGTTGGGAGAAAACTGCAATTTGGGACAGAATGTGGTTGTTAGTCCGGGTGCTAAGTTGGGCAACAACGTGAAGGTTCAGAACAACGTGAGTATCTACACGGGCGTTGAGTGCGAAGACGATGTTTTCTTGGGTCCCTCGTGTGTCTTCACGAATGTGATTAATCCGCGTAGCGCTGTCGCGCGCAAGGATGAATATCGGAAGACGATTGTTCGCAAGGGCGCGAGTATAGGCGCTAATGCAACGATAGTGTGTGGATATGAGATTGGTGAATACGCCTTTATTGGCGCGGGCGCAGTGGTTACTAAAGAGGTTCCGGCGTATGCTTTGGTTGTGGGGAATCCTGCGCGCCAAACCGGCTGGATGAGCAAGTTCGGGCATAAGTTGCATTTTCATGCTAACGGCGAAGCGGTTTGTCCGGAAAGCGGGGAAGTCTATGTTCTTGAGAAAGGGATGGTGAGAACGACTGATGTTACGAAGTAACGAATGTTACGAAGTAACGAATGTTACGAAGTAACGAATGCCCATTGGGCGAATCTCTTTGAGGAATGCTTCGCGAATGTCTTCGACGGTTTTAATTACGCAGTAGGAATTTTGTTGTTTTATGCAATAAGCATGAAGCATTTATTCATGAAGATTAACGAGGATTAATATAGTCGCAAATTGCGACCTTGAACATTTTCCCCCAGCTTCACTGGGGGCATTTCGGATGCCGCTCGCAGAGCGAGCTCAAAGCAAGGCAGTTCCAATTACGCAGTAGGAATTATGAAATAGGAATTACGCAGTAGGAACAACGAAGTTCAAACAACGAAGTTCAAACAACTCCATTCCACCGAATAAACAGCATATAAACTGCATATAAAAATTAGTGTTTCTTAACCCGCTTCTTAATAGGTTTGAATGAAATTATTTCTAACCTAAAGTTCCACATTAGGGAACTTATATATTATATTTGCATGAGAGTAATTGCCAAGAAAACGCTGAAAGAATACTTCGAGAAGAATGCTGAATCTAAACAGCCTTTGCTCATTTGGTATAAAGAGGTAAACATTGGGAAATGGAAGAATAACAATGAGATGAAGGAAACGTTCTCTTCGTTAAGCATAATTCCGAATGAAAGGATTGTCTTTAACATTAAAGGAAACAAATATAGAATTGTGGCTAAAGTGAACTTCGATTATCAAATTATCTGGATTCGTTTTGTGGGAACACATGCCGAATATGACAAGATTGATGCAACAAAAATATAAGTGACATGAACTGGAAGGTTATTAAAACAAAGAAACAATACACCCAAGCGCTTAATCGACTTGAGGAAATCTTTGATGCAAAGAAGAATACTCCTGACGGAGATGAATTGGAATTACTATCGTTGCTCATTGAGCATTATGAAAACAACCACTTTGCAATTGAGAATCCAGATCCTATTGAAGCCATTAAATTCAAACTACAGCAACTGGACCTGAAGCAGCAAGACTTGGCCAATGCTCTTGGACTGAAGAGCCGCGCAAGTGAGATAATCAATCGCAAAAGAAAACTCAACCTCGAGCAAATTCGAAAAATTCATGTTCTGCTCGGCATCTCTTTGGAAGTGCTAATGAAGGAATACTAAGCCCTTCGGGCGAATGCCATCTAGCGTTGCGAGGGCAAATGGCTTTGCGAGGGCGATTTCATCGCGAGGGTCCGAAGGACGAAGGTCTTCGACTGATTTTCCAATAACACTGTTACAATTATGAAATAGGAGTTTCTTATCCACATCGTGGACCAATCTCGAAAGGACATATCCTTACAGGACCAATCCCGAAAGGACATATCCTTACAGGACCAATCCCGAAGGGATGTATCCGCAATGCGGACTAATCCACAGAGTGGATGTATCCCGAAGGGAACTTCGTTCCTACGTCTTTCGACGTATTTTCTCACCTCTCCTCACCTATTCCATTTCCAGCTGATCATCTAAAACCCCTAATAACATTAGCGAAAAGAACACAACGGTTTTTGGGAAGGGAAAAATTGATAAAATTTAGGGATAGCTGAGACTAAAAACTTGTTTACTTTTAAATATGTGATTGATGCTAGAGGAAGAAAGTCTTTTCTATCTGGCTTAACTAGCAAGTTTTTGAATGTGATTTAACAAAAAATGTAAAGAGAAAATCAGAGACATGAGCTCAAAAGGGATAAATAAGTATCTGAAAATTACCGATACAGCGATAGTATTGGTAATTGTGGTTGTAGTGATAATTGGAGGCATACTTGTTTACAAGGCTCTTACTAAAGACGATAGGTATGTCAAATTATTAGATCACCGAAATGGCATTTTGGTTTTTGAAACCATGGATGAGAGATTGTATCGCATGGACGAATCTGATTCCTTGGTGAATGCTATTAAGCATTATTCAACATTGGAAAATTCAGAGGAAATGACTTTCTACTTTGTGAATAGCACGTTAGTAAAGGAGCGTGTGGATTCGATTTTAGACGGGCATTTTCCAGCAAATTTTCAAGTAGATCTTATGCTTGAGTTTAAAAGAGAAGGTTCTGCAATGAAGTTGATATCGTCGAAAATTAATCGTAACACAACACAAACGAAAAATGAATTTTTTCTATTACAAATCACCAATTAATTACCCGGTATTAATTTTTGTTGCAATTGTAGTCGCAATATTGTTAGTTGAGAGTGCAGTTAATAATCATTCGGAAGATTCAAAAAGTGAATCAAACCAAACTAACCAAAGTCCGCTCTATTTCGCGGAAGCTAGATTACTTTTTCAAGGGTTTGACGGTTACAGATTAGACTTGAAACTCTTTCAACCGTCGGAAGAAAATCAAGTAGACGTTATTGGAAAAGAAGAATTATTCTCGGACTATAGCTATCTGTTCGATTCCACCGAAGTGGCCAATGTAACGGTTTATGATTACTACGGAACCGTTTTGGGTAATGTTCAAATTGATACGACGGGCGAGGCCATAAGATTAACTTGTTTGGAAGATGGAAATCGGGTATACATTGATTTCAACAAATTGCGTCAAATTAATCTATGAGAAGCGCTTTGTTAAA
>CANGEF010000178.1 GCA_947452685.1 Flavobacteriales bacterium
AAAATCACGAAACATCTCATCACCCAAACGAAAAGCCTTTTTCTCATTTCGCAAATCTGAATAATAATTGAAGAGCAAACTGTTTGCAAAAACATAATCGCGCAAACCAATATCAGAATCCATATTTTCTGAATTCCTCAAGTAACATTTCAAACCAAACTCATAGTCCTTTATTCCAAACGTAGGATCTGCGCCAATTTCAAAGAAGAATTCTCGAATAAACGAATGATCCGAAAATCGCAAAAAAAAGGATCGGGTATTACTGATCGTTTTTAAAGAGTCATACAACGAAAATGTAACAGCCTCCTTTATTGAAAAAGATTCCGCATTCACACCATCAAAAAAACCTTCCAAAGGCTTATAAGCTTTATGTATAATATTTTGAAACAACAACGAACGATTCAAATCATCACTAATTGAAAGTCCCATGCGCAACATTTTCAACTCTGTACTCTTGTAATAATCGAGCGCAACACTCCAATTGCGAAAACCCAAGAACTCACTTATCACATCAAGGGTATAAACATAAGGAACATGTTTACTCTTGTGTAAAAACATTCGGTAAAGTGTGCTTCCGCTCACTGCACCCCCCGTTTCATTTAAAATTAACAAACTAATTTTGAAGCAGTCAGTCTTCGCTCGAATATCAAAACCAATCTTTACACTTAAATCATGACGGATCTCTTGGACAATAAAATCCGAAATTTTTCTTGTTTCATTCATAACCTAGAATAGCACACTAAATTTACAAGAAAATTAGCTCCGAGTTTGAAAATAAAAAGAAATTTGACTGTCAATAATTGGTTCGAATCTTCTAAAGTTTCGCCTTTTGCATTGTTGTTATTCTCATTTATACCATCTGTAAATATTGCATTTCTTTTTGGTGCTTACGATTCTCTTAAAAACAGTCAAAATCTCGAAATCGTACTTTATATTACTCAAGGAATTATTGGCCTTTCATTTGGAATAACATTTTTCGCTCCCTTGTGGGCAAGTCTGTCGCTAAAAACTGAAAACGATTTTTTAAGCTTTCGATATTCCGGAAAATATGTAGCCCTTCTAAAAAACATCCGAGCAATTCTTTTGGGTGTGTTTGTCATTCCCTTGCTCATGTCATTAGTCCTTAAAACACCCCTTGAAATATTCAACGAACACAACCTCTCAAATCAAGCTATTTACCTCACTGTTTTTGCTCTATTGTGTTTCTATGGATTTACAAATAGCTTTCAGCATCGATTAAAATTTGATTTTTTTGCGGGAATTTTCTTCGTGGGTATCTGTGTAATTTCATTGGCAGTTTTGATTTACTCAGGCCGATTGAATAATCTACAAATCCCGATAATTACTCACTCAATTCCCAACTCGAATTTATTCATGGCTGTGTTTATCACCTGGTGGTTCGCAAATATTGTTGACTTTCCAGACATGCGAGCGCAAAAACTACTTTCCGCTTCATCGAATAAATCGGGTTATTTTTCTTTTCTAATCGGCAATGGATTTATCATGATCATTCAAGGGTTATTTATTTGTTTGTATGCCATGTTCCGATTTCATTCCTCCACCACAGCAGAGATACTTTGCTTAAGTGTGCTTGTTGTTTCATGTATTGTTCAACTCATGAATTTTCAACATTGGAGCGGAAATTTAATGCATGTGTTTTTCATTAAAAAGATTTCGAGTCAGCGTTTGAGCAACTTTATTCCCATGATTATTTCAACTGGAATTGCTTATTTTATATGCACGCTCACCGACAGTATTTTTAATATTATACAAGGCGTTCTTTTTTTCACAGCAGGTGTAGGACCTGTTTTCATTTTGCGTTGGTTCTATTTCAGAATAAACGCAATTACACAGCTTACGGCCATGATAAGCTCTTTGTTGTTGGGAATGATTTATATGTCTCTGAATGCCTCTGGTTTAATGGACCTTTCTAACTTCACACTATTCAATCTCTCTTCGACCAATACGGCTATTCTTGTTTTAGGCTTGACCAATTGCATCATTTGGGGAGCCGTCATGCTTGTGAGTCAAAATGAAAACGAAAACAATTTCTCCAAGGAACGGATAAAGCAAATACATTCAAACACGCGACAAAATCTATCTTTAAAGACGCTTCAATTTATTTTAACTACACTGGTTCTGCTCCTACTTTTTTTCGGACCCTACTTGCTATTCATAGGCATATAAAAAGCTTTTGTGAATACCCAATTTAGATTGAAAAAACAATTCGTTGTGTTTTCGTTGCTCCTTATTCAAAAGAAAAACAGCCGATGAATAATAGGCATTGGGCCATGAAGATGCTTGTGGAATGAGCAGTTCATTGGAAGTCTTCAGTTGATTTAGCAAAGCATAGATTGGAATTTGAAATTCAAAGTCAATAATTGGCTGATTTAACATGGAGATCATGGCTTTCATTATGCCCTTATGCTCACTAATATAGTTCGAAGCCCCGGCATATAAAATGCCACGTGCGAATCTTCCTAAAACTGCTAACTCTTCAAACCTGTTGGAACAATCACAAAACAAAAGAAATGCTCTTTCAGTTTCTTTTTCTACTTCAATTTTCCTTTGCTTAATTCGAGCGTTCTTTGTTTGAATAAGAATCAATTCTAACGCGCGTGCTTTGAGATGAATGTTATTTAATTTTTTGAAATCAAAAACTGTAGACTCCTTCCACTTCAATTGATTCAGACAAAGTTGGTCCTTTCTCATTAAATACAAATCAACAAATTGCTTCTCATCGAAAGATGCATTTGGCACAAAATATTCCATCAAGGATTTTCGATAATTACCGTCTAAATCGTCCTCATCTATAAACGTTAGAAAAAATGCTTCACGTCCAACTTGGGAACTCGCCAATTGCGAAAGAGCTTTTTTACTTTCATTCAAATCTTTATAAAGAGCCTTAGACAAGTCTTTGGAAAAAACTTTTGCAGAAGACGAATGTTCTATCATTTGCAAATAAAAGGACGCTGCCTCCGAGAATTTACGTTCGGAAAGAGCGTGTTCAAATGAAAATTGCAAATCAAACGGAATATTTGTGTTTGAATTTCCCAAAGAAATCAGCCGTGCAAATTCCTTAAAATTCGGATATCCCAAAATAGCCGCCAATTCATCCAGGGTTCTTTCTCTAGGCTTTATTACCAAGGTCGACAATCCAAATATGCGCGAGAGTGTAGAATAAGATATATACACTCCCCTCAGCTTCAGCCAAGCATCGAGGCGCTTGCAACCTAGAACAGTGTCTAAAGAGATACCCGTTCTTTTTTGCAGCTCTTGCTTTAATAGAATTATTTCTTCCGTCACTAAGCGAAACTAAACATTACCTCTAACATTTCAATCCCGAAAATCAAATGAAACAAAATGAAATGAGGAAGCGCCAAAACTCGAAATACTTTTGAAAAAAAAGAAATATGGAATTCAAGCAAATCGTTCCGGAAAAACTCTACGCGAAAATCTCAGACTTTTTCGAATCGAAGGACAAATCTGACTTTAAGATTTCTGAAAATTCAGAATCTTCAACCCTTGTTGAATACACCGGAGCTAAAGCCGACCAAAATTCAACCATGAAACTATTCATCTACGAAGATCATTGTGATTTCGAGTTTCAAAATATTCAAAACCTAAAAATAACCCTCAATTATAACGATTCTGAATTTGAAGAATGGATGAGTGGGAATTCAGATTCAGGAACTGAATTAGCAAACCAATTTCAAATTCGCTACAATGAACTTTTCGAAGCCCGCATAAATGAAGG
>CANGEF010000179.1 GCA_947452685.1 Flavobacteriales bacterium
GAACTAGAAGAATATTTGGTTCAGGTGGAAGAGGCGAAGAAGCGCGATCACAGAAAACTTGGAAAGGAAATGGGCTTGTTCCATTTTTCTCAGCGCGTGGGAAGTGGTTTGCCGCTGTGGTTGCCGAAAGGAACCGATTTGCGCACACGCTTACAAAACTTTTTAACGGTTGCTCAAAAGAAAGCCGGTTATCAACCAGTCATTACTCCGCACATTGGTTCGAAAGAATTGTATGAAACCAGTGGCCACTGGGCGAAATACGGTGCAGATAGTTTCCAACCGATACACACTCCGCAAGAAGGAGAGATGTATATGTTGAAGCCAATGAACTGTCCGCATCACTGCGAAATTTTCAACGCTGAGCCACGCAGCTACAGAGATTTACCTTTGCGTTTTTCTGAATTCGGAACGGTTTATCGTTACGAGCAAACAGGGGAGCTGCACGGATTAACACGTGTTCGCGGATTTACACAAGACGATGCACACATCTTCTGCACGCCCGATCAGGTGAAGGAAGAAATTGGAAAAGTAATTGACTTGGTTCTTTATATTTTCAAGACCTTGAATTTCCATGATTTCTTGGCGCAGGTTTCACTTCGCGATCCTATTAATCGCGAGAAGTATATTGGAACGGAAGAGAATTGGGAAAAGGCAGAATTGGCTATTCAAGAAGTGGCCAATGAAAAGGGCCTTCGCACAGTAGTTGAATACGGAGAAGCCGCATTCTACGGACCGAAGCTTGACTTCATGGTTCGCGATGCCATTGGAAGAAAGTGGCAATTGGGAACGGTTCAGTTGGATTACAACTTACCTGAGCGCTTCCAATTGGAGTATACGGGGTCTGACAATCAGAAGCACAGACCAGTGATGATTCACCGCGCGCCGTTCGGAAGTATGGAGCGTTTTGTAGCAATTTTAATTGAGCACTGTGCTGGACAATTCCCGTTGTGGTTGTCGCCAGAGCAAGTGAGAATTTTACCCGTTAGCGAGAAATACAACGAATACGCAAAAAAAGTAGCAAATACGCTAGAAATTTCCGATATTCGCGCCCTCGTTGACGATACTAACGAGAAAGTGGGAAAGAAAATACGTGAAGCGGAGCTTGCAAAAGTGACCTACATGTTGGTAGTTGGTGAGACTGAAATGCTAGCAAACTCGGTATCTGCGCGCAAGAAAGGCGAAGGAGATTTGGGTGTGTTTAGTGTGGAAGATTTCGCCACTATGGTGAACGACGAAGTGGCTAACATGTTGAAAGAAATTTAATAAACAAGGAGGAAATATCATAAAGCGCGAGATGAGAGGCAGACGCATCTTTGAACCGGAACACAAAATTAACGATCGCATTAGCGCAGCCGAAGTTCGCTTGGTTGGAGAGAATGTGGAAGTTGGAGTGTATTCCAGAGAGAAGGCATTAAAACTGGCTCAAGAATTAGAGGCAGATCTCGTAGAGATTTCGCCAAATGCCGTTCCACCGGTTTGTAGAATCATTGACTACCGCAAGTTTCTTTACGATCAAAAGAAGAAGCAGAAGGAGATGAAGGCGAAGCAGGTGAACGTAACCGTAAAAGAAATTCGTTTCGGTCCGAATACAGACGATCACGATTTTCAATTTAAGTTGAAGCACGCGCAAGAGTTCTTGAAAGAGGGAAGTAAGGTAAGAGCTTACGTTTTCTTTAAAGGACGTTCCATTGTTTTTAAGGAGAGAGGAGAAATATTGTTGTTGAAATTCGTTCAAGAACTTGCAGAGTTAGGAACTCCAGAGTTGTTGCCGAAATTAGAAGGGAAGAAAATGTTTGTTGTGATTAACCCAAAAAAGAAATAATTCTAACACCTAAATAAAATGCCAAAAGCTAAAACAAAATCCGGCGCTAAGAAGCGTTTCCAGGTAACTGGTTCCGGTAAGATTAAGCGTAAGCATGCGTTTAAGAGACACATCTTAACCAAGAAGGGCACTAAGCAAAAGCGCAACTTGACTAAGACTGGTCTTGTACACCCATCTGACGAGAGATCTATTAAGGCGCAGTTGCTTGTAGCCTAATGTTTATTCATTAAAGAAGCAAGGTAAGTTTAACCCGGTAAAAGGTCTTAAGTTCGAAAGAACACCTTCGCCTAAAAACAAAAAGTTATGCCACGCAGTAAAAATGCAGTCGCCAGTAGAGCCAGAAGAAGAAAAGTTCTTAAAATGGCAAAAGGTTATTTCGGTTCACGTAAAAACGTTTGGACAGTAGCCAAAAACTCAGTAGAAAAAGCATTATGTTATGCTTACATCGGACGTAAACTTCGCAAGCGCGATTTCCGTTCTTTGTGGATTGCTCGTATCAACGCCGGTGCTCGTCAGCACGGAATGTCATACAGCGCATTCATGGGTCAAATTCACGCTCACGGAATCGAATTGAACCGTAAGGTTCTTGCAGATTTAGCAATGAATCACCCAGAAGCGTTCAAAGCAGTAGCAGAACGTGTAAAAAAATAATTTCTAGCAATAGAAATAGGAAAAGCCCTCTTCGGAGGGCTTTTTTTTGCTTCGCAAAAATGTCTACGACGAATGTGCAAGCACGAATGCCGATGGCTAATGTCCGAAGGACTAATGTGCTTCGCACGAATGTCTGCGACGAATGCCGTTGGCGAATGTCTTTCAGACTATACGTCTTTTGACGAATAATGCATAACTCATTTGGAAGCTTCAGTGTGGTATGTATATATTTATTGAATGAAAAACAAAATTCTACTCCTCGCGATAGCTCTTCTGCCTCTTTTTACAATTGCGCAGGATACTCTTCAAACACCTTTGGAATTTATACAAGAAATGCCAACATACCCCGGTGGAGAGGGTGAAATGTATAATGTCATTTTGAAGAATATCAAGTACCCCGAGTTCGAGAAAGCATTGAATATTGAGGGGACAGTATTTGTTAATTTAGTTGTAGAAAAGGACGGGACGCCAACTCATTTCAAAGTTACTCTTGGCGTTAATAATGGTCCTGGTTTAAATGCAGAAGCACTAAAAGTTTGTCAGAAACTGGGTAAATTCAATCCAGGAAGACAAAATGGAGTTCCTCAACGGGTGTACTTGACTATTCCTGTTGAATTCTCTTTGGCAGACGACGGAGAAACGGGTATTACGAAGGAGGAAATGTTGGAAATACAAATGGACGCTAATTACCTGTGTGAAGGAATGTTTGAATTAGTTAAAGCAAAAAAAGAAGGCGATACAGAAAAATTCGAAAAATTGAGAAAAGTGTATGATGTCGAAGCTGATAAGATTTACAAAAAATATATTCGTAGCGGATCGGCCAAAATGAATGAAATTGAGCGTTTATGTAAGCCTTGTTATGAAGAAGCCACGAAAGCGGCAATGGAAGAATAGTGTGTCAGACATTTTATTAATTCACAAATCAAAAATCACGGAATTATTCGAATAATTTTTTTTCATGAAAAACCCCCTCCTAATTATTGTATTCGGTTTAATTTCTGTTTTGGGAATTAGCCAAACAACTCCTGAAACACCTTTGGAATTTGTACAAGAAATGCCAACATACCCTGGAGGTCAAGATGCTATGTTTGAAGTGATCTTTGATCACCTAGTCTACCCGGAATACGAGAAATCGATGAACATTGAGGGCACCGTTTTAATTCAATTTATTATTGAAAAAGATGGTACACCAACGAACTTCAAGGTTTTTCGTGGTGTTGCAGATGGCTCGGGATTGGACAGTGCGGCGCTTAAGGCATGTAAACAACTGGGGAAGTTTAA
>CANGEF010000180.1 GCA_947452685.1 Flavobacteriales bacterium
GGACCGTAATCTCCTTCTTGCGGAGAATTGCATGAAATAAGTTTTGGCTTCGCCGCAATGCGATAAGAATTTCCAGTTACCAATCCGAATTGATTCAACATTAACACTTCAGTGGTGGTGGTGGCAACTATGGCCGGCGCAATGGGCGTTTGTGGTGCAGCTGGATTCACTTGAGCAATTTGCCATATGTATTGACCTGCCCCTTGGGTGAACTGGGAATAAACAATGCTGTAAGGTGAAATCGTGGTTCCACATATATTGGCATATGCTGGCGGCGCACCCGTTATTGTTAAATAAGGAATTGGCGCCGTAATTAAACAATACGGTGTACTCCATTGTCCCCAAACGTTGCAATAATTCATACGAATTCTCACCGAATAAATTCTATTGTATCGCAAACACTGCAACGCAGGTATATTCATATTCAACGTAGTAATTCCAGCTGCAGATTGTGTTGTCACAATTACATTTCCAGCCAACGTAAATTCCCATTCCGTAATGGCTGTTGGACCCAAATATGTTGAATTCAAAACGCCACCCAGCAAGGTTACTGTAGCACATGGCGCATTGCTAATGGTATTGTTCGGATAAGCCTCCATAGTCATGGTGCGCACGGGGCCTTCCCCGCACCAAATTCCGTCCATTTGAATTTCAATATACACATCATACGTTTTTCCGTAACAGATGCAAGGGAAACTGTACAAATACATTTGATCCACGCTTGAAGCACCGGTATTCCCTGTGCATGGCGTGCCTGTTGGATCGGCCTGATCTACAAAACGGTAACGCGTAGAGGTAACCAAATTGTTCTGTGCTGCAAAGGTTGGATTGTTACGTTTAGCAAAATTGTTTGTTCGGTATCCAACCAAACCCGCATCTGGTGAAGGAACTGGAGAAGATAACAATTGCGCGGTTGGGTAATACTCTACTTTTACCGTAAAGCAAGATGCCGTTGTACCGTTTGAACCAACACGAAAATAATATTCAGTTCCAGGGTTTACAGGATTGTTTGCCCAAGTCGTTTTCAACGTTTCAGTGGCACCAGATCCGCCAGCATTCACGCATTCTTTGTAAATGGGCGCTGCGGCAGTTCCCGCATAAAAATCTATAGAAGCATCAAAACCTGTCGGTACTACTGTAACTTTTACCGCCGCAGAGAGTGTTCCCGCAGGAACTGTAAACTTGAACCAGCACGCTTTCGTGGGTGCTGCCGCGGTGCAGGTTGTGGTTGTTTGTCCTGTTGTGGTAACCAAGCACTGGCTGGTGGCTGCAATTGGGGTATATCCAACACCGTTTAACAAATAGTTTCCAGGAGTAATGGCCAAGGCTGTAGCAGAAGTGGCTTGGGCATACGCAGAAGTAACGCAAGCCGCTAAAATCAATAAGAGTAAAAGTCTTTTCATAAAATGAAGGATATAAACAAATGTAACGAATGAGAGACAAACAAAATCAACGGATACCCACTAAAAATTCATCATTCGAGGTTGAAAAGTACCGAAGACGTCCTCTCTTGTCAAATTATCAATCTGACCCGGCGAACTTTCAAATTTCGTAATAACATCTTCCGATTTTTTTAACGACTCCGCGACTCCAAGCAATACCATCTCTGATGCATAATCCCCTGAATACCCAATATCATTCAACGAATAATTTTTAACGTGCATACCCAACGCATCGAAAAATGTAGTGCTATAAATACTCACTTGAATTTTAGCGCGTTTCAACTCTTCATTCAAAGAAGAAGAAACGGGTAAAACTTCCACGAAATCGTTCGATTCAACAAGGTATTTCTTCGGTTCAGATTCAAGCGGATGCAACTTCACAATTAACTTCCAACCGGGGTGATTGGGTAGAATGAAATCACGCATATTTCTTATCCATTCAATATACGGTTCAGATAAATTCTTCTGAGCGCAAAGCAATATTCGATTCTCTTTCGAAAAATCTTTCGAACCAATTGCTGAATCGGTTGTGAAATTCCCAATGACAACGGGCTTCATATATTCCGATTCAGCACCAGACTCCAACACGCGCTTCCAGAAATTTCCAAACAACCAAATTTCATTCGGGAACATTCCTTTCGAAACCGCATGTTTGTATTGCTTCGAATAAACGTAATACAAATCGTGCTTTGAAATTAATCCGTGTTGAAGCTCTATTGTTTTAATCCCTAACAACTTTGCCGCAGCCAAACACCCTTCATTGTGGTAATGCGTAATTCCCACAAGCGTCTTTGGACTCGCTATTTCAAGCAAGCAAAGCCATCTCCGAAACGACTCAAAAAAGACAAAGAATGCGCTTTCCACATATTGAAATTCACGACTTGAAAGGACACCGGATTTCCAAATTCGTTGCAGTACCCCTTTCAATTCAAAATAAATTTCTTTTTGAATTTCATTGGTTGTTGGAAACCAACCAGACAAATCCTTCAATGAAAAATCGGCTTCCTTCAGAAATGTTCCAGTCGTGTCCCACCAAGAATATTCCGAACTCAAAACAGACTCTCGAATCAGATGTGTAATGGGTGAAATCTCTTCACCGTTCGGAAGTTTCAACTTCCGCCTACCCTCTAGAATTAATATATTCTCGCTTTTCTGCGGAGTGAAATTTCCTTTTTTTCTTTTGGAATTCAACCACGATTTCAACCTGTATAACGTCCAACTTGAAAAGAGACCCTTCTTCAGCAACTTATCCTCGGCCTGTGTCATGGAATAAGACAACCCATGCTGAACCAATTTAATGTAATTGAAATTCTTCCCTTCGAACAAGGTTCCATCTGGAAACCTTTGCTCAAATTCTGTTTGAATAATATTGAAATCAATGGGACGAAAGGTCATGACGCAAGTTATTTAATTCGTTCCACATTTTTCTTCCTTTCGTGCGAAGCCAAGTGAACATTCCAAGTAGAATAATTCCCGTTGCTGCCAATCGCCAAATCCATGAAAAATCACGTAGAGAAAAAACGCCTGCTCCAACGAATACGATGATTGCAACGAGCTCAAACGGACGAATGAGTTTACGGAATGGGCCGCTATTTTTTATCAAAAAATATCCAGCAACGCCCATAACAAAATAAGCTATTACGGTGTTGAAGGTTGCTGCCCACGTTTCGTAATACCCAATAAAAATTAAATTAAGAATCACATTCGAAAGGGCTGCCACTACGGTAATCTTCAGCACCTCCATGGTTCGTTTATCGAAAATAGCCTTATCAACGATTGCCACATATATGGGTCGGTAACAAAATCCGAAAATGAGCACAATAGCCATCGGATACGCAGCACTTAACTCAGCCTTACGATAAAGTAATCGGAATATATCCGGAATCCACAATCCTAAAACAGCAGCCATTATTAAAGAAACATAAAACCAAGCACGAATGAGTTTACCTACCGTTTGCATGGCCCTTTCAGTGCCGGCCTTGTACAAGTCGAAAACAATAGGTGTTAACACTTGATTGGCTTGCGACTGAATATTCTCGAAGTAAGAAGCAAAGGAATAAGCAATGCTGTACTGTCCAATTTTATTCTGTGAAACCCCAAAGCGATCGAGCAAAACACGGTCAGAAGAATTCAACAAATAGGTCGCATATTCTTTCGGAATAAGCGGAGTGGCAATTTTCAAGTCGGTAATAATCTCTTTTTTTTCGAAATGAAAAGAGGGGCGAATCCGTTCTTTGACATATAAGAAATATCCAAAATACGCCGCCAACAAGGCCGAAGAAATAGCTTGCGAATACAGCCAAGCCATATA
>CANGEF010000181.1 GCA_947452685.1 Flavobacteriales bacterium
AAAGACAATGGTGCTACAACCATTATTGCTGTTATAATGCATAAAACCGATGTTGCCAACAAGGACCACATACCCCAGTATCCCATGGCTGTTTCAATACGAGCGAGGGTTATTGAGAAAATAATGCAGTTGCTAGCGATAATGATATTAGCTTTTTGATCTGCAAAGGAACTTAGTTGAACATGGTGTTGCTGCGTTGTTCGCAACATGTACATCCAGTTCGTGTTGTCGTGATTCTCGTTACTCATTTCGGCGAATATAACTTTTCAAAGTGAACTTAATGTTAACAACGAAGTTCAAATAACGCTGAAGGCATTTCAAAAGGTCAGAATGCCCTTCGGGCGAATGTTTTCAACGAATGCCTGCGGCGAATGTCTTCGACTGTTAATCAAAAAACACTAATTCCAATTACGAAGTAGGAATTATGAAATAGGAATTATGAATCCCGATAGCTATCGGGAGGAATAAATCCGAAGGATTTCTAATTACGTAGTAGGAATAAAACCTTCGGTTTTCCAATAAGGCAGTTCCAACAACGCAATTACTGTTTCAGGAAGAGCGATTGGGATGTGCCATTTACGCCATTGAATTCAATGATGTAACTACCGTTAGTCAGTTCAGAAATATTTAAATTGTTACCTCTGTAGATCCGCCTTCTGTCCATGACAATTCGTCCATCGAGCGCGATTACTCGAAGGTCTAAATATGCGTTGTTCTTCCAGTCGAAATTCACAAAATCAGAAGAAGGGTTTGGATATACTGTAACGATTGAAGCTGTTGAAGGGTAAAGTTCTTGCACGCCAATGTCTGTTGAATCGAGGGTGTCGGGAGTCCCGAAACTTAAATCACCTTTTTTGTAATAAGTCATATAATATCCGTAAGCTTCTACCTGCGTATCTTCTGGTGACCAACCTTGTTTAACTGTGCCGATGCCAACACCAAGCTCACCTCCGAAAAGATCCATTCCAACCCCAAATTGCGTTTGGTAAGAGTTTACATTCCAATACGTGTCAAACAAGTCACCATTGAAGTAGATATCATAAGGCATTCCCCAACTTACAGAGTCTGGAAACAAATATGGCCAAGGAGTATTCATGATGCCAACAATGGAATCGAAATGGGTATATGAAACGGTGTCGTTATAACTTGCAAATCCCCACGAACTGCTAGGATATATCCAATGTGTGTAACCGAATTGATGCCTTACGTAAAAGACAGTGTCGTTGTTCGAAGAGTAGTATTTTTCAACAATTCGAAATCGTTCTTTTTGTCCATCGGTAGCCATGTACCATGGCTGCGGGTATACTAAATGATGAAATTCATCACCCACATTGAAGTCGAATATTTCTCCAATTGTCAACGCGCTTTGAGCTTTTGTTGTCAACGGAGAGATTGAAAAGAAAATAATTGAAAGGAGTAAAAGTCTTTTCATGGCACAAGGTTAAGATTACTAGAACTAAAGTAATTCTTTTAAATACTGATTTTCACCAATTTATTTAATTAATTTCATTTCTAATAGCCAACAACGAAGTTCTCATAACTCAGTAGGTGTTTCAAAAGGTCAGAATGCCCTTCGGGCGAATGTTTTCAACGAATGCCTGCGGCGAATGTCTTCGACGGTTTAATCAACGCAGTTCCCATTACAAAGTAGGAATAAAACCTCTGGTTTTCCAATTACATAGTAGGAATAAAATCTTCGATTTTCCCCGCTTCTTTCAAACGAACACCTTTCTCCGTATGCTGCAACGTACAACATTCATTCACGCTGTCGTGCTCGAAGAAGAGAACGTATTCATTGTCAGCAGCGGTGTTCAGGAAGAGTTCTTTTTCAGTCATGGTTAAAAGCGGACGGGTGTCGTAGCCCATGACGTAAGGAAGCGGAATGTGTCCGACGGAGGCTAAAAGATCGGCCATGAATACGACCGTTTTTCCCATGTAAGAAATATGCGGAATCATCATGCTGTCGGTATGTCCGTCTACAAACAAGACGTCGAAGCCAAGCGGAGTAGGCGAGACATTGTTCACGCGTTCAATGAAATTCAACTGTCCGCTTTCTTGAATAGGCAAAATGTTTTCTGAAAGGAAACTGGCTTTCTCTCTGGGATTAGGCTCAGTTGCCCACTTCCAGTGGTTTGCGTTGCTCCAGAATTTCGCATTTGGAAAGGCAGGCTGAAAATGTTCGCGGGTTGAATTGTACTCAATGCTTCCGCCGCAATGGTCGAAGTGCAAATGCGTGAGCAGCACATCGGTAATGTCGTTTCTGTGAAACCCTTTCAGGGCAAGCGATTGGTCAATGCTAAGGGTGTCTTGCAAGTGATAGTGCGAAAAGAATTTTTCACTTTGCTTGCCGCCAATGCCCGTGTCTATGAGGGTAAGGCGATCGCCGTCTTCCACCAACAAACAACGCATGGCCCAGGTGCAAAGGTTCAGCTCGTCGGCCGGATTGGTCTTTTGCCACAGCTGTTTCGGCACCACGCCGAACATGGCGCCGCCGTCTAATTTGAAAAATCCAGTGTCTATAACATGTAGTTTCATGGTGCAAATGTAATAGCGATTGTCTCGCATTCCATTTGTACCTTTGCGCCTTAGAAATTAAACATGGACCATTCGTCGTTATTCAGTATTTCTCCTATCGATGGCAGATACCGCCGTCAGACCGAAGACCTGCAACAATACTTTTCAGAATTCGCCCTCATCAAATACAGAGTTTGGGTGGAAGTGGAATACTTCATTGCACTTTGCGAACTTCCGCTTCCGCAATTGACCAGCGTTTCAAAAGATACGTTTGTGCATTTGCGCGACATCTGTGCGAACTTCTCTCAAGAAGATGCGCAGTGGATCAAAGACAAAGAGAAGATTACGAATCACGACGTGAAGGCCGTTGAGTATTTCATTAAACATAAAATGGATGACATGCAGTTGGGCGCGGTGAAGGAATTCGTTCACTTCGGCTTGACTTCTCAAGATATAAATAACACCGCAATCCCGGCTTCGTTCCGCGACTCGTTAGAGAATGTGTACATTCCGAAAATTGACGAGGTCATGCATCACTTGGCCGAGAGAAGTAAGGAGTGGAAAGACGTTCCTATGTTGGCTAGAACCCACGGTCAGCCTGCTTCACCAACCCGTTTGGGAAAAGAGTTTTTTGTTTTTGTTGAACGATTGGAAGAACAGTTGCAGCAATTGGAAAATATTCCAGTGGCAGCGAAATTCGGAGGAGCAACAGGAAACTTCAACGCACATCATGTGGCTTATCCGGATATTGATTGGGTTGAATTTGCCAATGATTTTTTGGGTGAAAAGCTTCGCTTGTCGCGCTCGCAATACACCACACAAATTGAACACTACGACCACATGGCCGCGTCGTTCGATGGGTTGAAAAGATTGAATACAATCCTTATGGATTTGTCTCGCGATATCTGGGCCTACATCAGCATGGATTACTTCCGTCAGATTGTGAAGGAAGGTGAAGTGGGTTCTTCAGCCATGCCGCACAAGGTGAATCCAATTGACTTTGAAAACGCTGAAGGAAATTTAGGAATCGCGAACGCCTTGTTTGAACACTTGGCTGCGAAGCTTCCTGTAAGCAGACTTCAGCGCGATCTAACCGACAGCACAGTTCTTCGCAACGTGGGTGTTCCTATGGCGCACACCGTTATTGCGTTGAATTCTATATTGAAGGGATTAGGTAAATTGAAGTTGAACGAAGCGAAGATTGCCGCTGATTTGGAAAACAATTGGGCGG
>CANGEF010000182.1 GCA_947452685.1 Flavobacteriales bacterium
CGGCTCTTCGAACATTGACGTGAACGTGAGCATTGGAACTATTTTTTCCATTTTCAGAAGGAAGAGCAGCATTGGTGATTTGGCCAATGTGAACGACTTTTTGCAAAAAGGAGACGAGCAAGTTGCAGCTGGATATATTATTTATGGAAGTAGCACCATGCTGGTTTACACGACCGGTCACGGTGTGAACGGCTTCACTCTTCAGCCTAGTATTGGCGAATTTTTCCTTTCACATCCGAACATGAAAATTCCGGAAGACGGCGCCATCTATAGCATGAACGAAGGAAACTTGAACTCGTGTGAAAAGGGCGTTCAAGAATACATTGCTTGGTGCAAGGAAAACGATAAGAAAACGAATCGTCCGTATTCTGCGCGTTACATTGGATCGCTGGTAGCAGACTTCCATCGCAATCTGATTAAAGGTGGAATTTATATTTATCCGGGAACTACAAAAAACAAAAGTGGAAAGTTGCGCATGCAGTACGAATGCAATCCGCTTGCGTTCATTGTAGAGCAAGCTGGAGGAAAAGCAACGGATGGACACAGACGTATTATGGAAATTGTTCCAACCGATCTTCACCAACGTTCTCCACTTTTCATTGGATCGAAAAACATGGTTGAAAAGGTGGAAGCCCTGATTAAACAACATTCGTAAGATGCGCACTGTATTCTTGCTTTGCTTTTTGTTCTTCGGAATTTCAACATTCGGACAAGAGTCTTTTGGAAGAAATTCTTCCTTGAAAGGAGCCTCGCAAGAAAAATTCAACAATAGAAAAATCGTACAAAAACTTCGCACACTTGACAACCAAAGAGCCGTTGCCATTGGGCTTGACGTGAGCTTGGGATTGTTCGGAGTTCATCGCATGTACCTTGGAACAGACTTAAAAGTTCCCGTGATTTATACCGCTACCATTGGTGGAGGTGGCGTGTTGTGGTTGGTAGATTTAGGGTTGTTAATCGCGGTAAAAGACCTCGCGCCCTTCAAGGATAATCCGAATGTGTTTATGTGGAATTCAACTCGATAAATCATGACAGAAGGATTATCAGTTGTGATTATCACATTCAACGAAGGACACCACATTGCCCAATGTTTGAAAGCGGCGCAAGCAGTATCCGATGAAATTGTTGTCATTGATTCTGGGTCTACGGATAACACCGTGGAAGTCTGTAAGGCTTACGGAGCAAGGGTTATAACCAATCCTTGGTGTGGCTATTCCGAACAAAAGAACTTTGGAAACGCACAAACTTCTTTCGATTGGATATTGAGTTTAGACGCCGACGAAGTATTGAATGACGCGCTTATTCAAAGTATTCTGAAGTGGAAGAAACATCCGCAAGCAGCATCATTCAAGCGCATGACCAATTATTGCGGAACGTTTATAAAGCACGGAGGATGGTATCCCGATGTGAAAGTTCGTTTGTTCAACAAACGAGAAACGAATTGGGAAGGAACCATTCACGAAGTATTGCGCGGACTTTCAAAAGAAAATACACTTTTGTTGGAAGGCGATTGCCTTCACTACTCTTACTACAGCGTGGATCAGCATTACGCGCAAGCGGAAAAATTCACAAGCATACAAGCCGAGGATTTATTTCAACATGGAAAAAAATCGCCTTGGTTCAAGCGTGTCTTCAGTCCAATTTCAAAATTCATTGTCGACTATTTTTTCCGACTGGGATTTTTAGATGGAAAGGCAGGATTCACGGTTGCACGTATTTCGGCATATGCCACATTCCTAAAATATAAAAAACTACATGAGCACATTCGCCTTTCCAAGTAGTCTTGCCATTGCAAGAACAGACAGCATTGGCGATGTGATTGTGACATTGCCGTTGTGTGGTTTCATTAAAAAACACTCGCCGAATACGCGCATTGTTTTTATTGGAAGAAGCTACACTCAGGCCATTGTAGAGGCTTGTCCGTATGTAGATGAATTCCTGAATTTCGATAAGCGTACAGAAACTAGCTTGAAAGTAGACGCATGCGTATTTGCCTTTCCAGATGCGGATGTCATGCAGTGGGTGAAGGCGCAAGGCGTGAAGAAACGCATTGCCACTGGAAGCAGAATAGCCTCATGGAAATTCGCCAATGATCGTGTTTTCTTTTCCAGAAAGAATTCAGATTTGCACGAATCGCAATTGAATTTTCATCTGTTATATCCGTTCGGAGTAAAAGACATTCCAACCCTTGAAGAAATTCGTGAATGGCATGTGTTGAAACCTCAAGTGGAAAGCCCCATTCAACTTGAACCGAATAAACGTTCGGTTGTGTTTCATATGTTAAGCAAAGGAAGTGCTTTGAATTGGTCGTTGCATCAATACCAAGAATTGGCGTCGCTACTGCCAGCAGCTGACTTCAACATATACATTACGGGAACCGAAGAAGAGGGGGTTCGTATACGAAAAGATTTTCGATTCGATTCACACATTACGGATTTAACCGGGAAGCTTTCCCTTCCACAATTAATCGCATTTGTTTCTTCTTGCGAAACGCTAGTTGCTGCAAGCACAGGACCGCTGCACATCGCATCGGCCGTGGGTATTCGCGCCATTGGTTTGTATCCTTCGAAACGTCCTATGCACCCAGGAAGGTGGATGCCTTTAGGTGCCAAAGCGACTTATTTGGAAGATGGAAATTTCGGTGAAAAAGAAAGCCTCGAGATTTTTCCCGAGGCTGTGTCTTCAATTATTCTTGGCGTTAGTTCTTAACGATTCGAACGGCGTTACGAAGTTTGTTATCGAACTTCATGATGTACAAACCATTTGGTAAATTCTCAATGTCTAATCGCGCATTTAGGCTAGTTACCTTGCCTGATTGAACGGTTTCACCCACAATGTTCGTTAAGATATAACTTGAGTTAACCAATGAACTCGGAACATTCAGTTGGAAGGTTCCTTGCGTTGGGTTGGGCAATACATGAACATTCATGTCTTCTTTCACCGAAATAACGGAAGAAGGAGCAACAACATGAATAGTGAAATCTTGGTAGCTTCCGTATTGATAAGATCCACAACCTCCATATCCGTTTGTTCCCGTTGAATCGAAACAATCGCTTCCCCATCCTGCAATGACACGCATGCGATAGGTTCCCGCCGCAACTGTTGAAGGAACTGTGATTTGAATGTCGTAAGTCATTGGATCACCCGCTTGATAGCTGTGGTAAAGGTTCTCTGAATCGTCAAATGCACCATCTGAATTCGTGTCGATCCAAACCCCTGCTCCACACCAAGATCCGTTGGTAATTGTCATAGCCATAGGCACATCTTGCGTTAGAGTAGTGCTTAAGGCTGTATAATCAGAGATTGCGCAATCGGTAACGCCAAGTTCCCAAACAATACTGTCCAATTCAATGTATTGGTTGTTCCAGGTGAAGCATCCGTTTAGGAATGTTGGCGCGCAATAGGTTTGTGAAGACGCTTGGCTAAATAGACCCGCACAGAATAAGAATACAAAGTAGATTTTTTTCATAGTTCCTTGTGTTTGGTTAAAGATAGCAAAAAAACGGCAACTATCTCAATCGCAAAACCACTCCAGTCTTCAACTCTGCTCCTCTTTCAAGATCGTTTTTTCGTTCTATGCTGTGAATTCGAATGCCGTATTGTTGAGAGATATCGCGAATGTTTTCTCCTCGTTTCACTTTATGCTCCTTCACACTTCCCTTGAAGCGCTTGGGTTGTAGGTAAACGATTTCCTTTTCTTGGAAAATATGTCCGTCTTCAATGTC
>CANGEF010000183.1 GCA_947452685.1 Flavobacteriales bacterium
CTTCATGTGAAAAAGAAGTTGTTTCAGAACTTGAGAGAGAAATTTAGAGACGTAAAGGACATAGCAACGTCTATAGATTCAACAATTCTTCAAAAGGAAATAGATTCCAACGAAGATTCGAAGTTGTTCGACAACGGACCTTTTTCATGTTACGCTTTGAAGGCCTCCTCTATTCCAAATTTATTGTTGGAAATTGGACGAGAGCGAGAGATCGCTTTCCGCGATGTGGGCGAGGGTAGCAACAACTCTCGTGATTTGGATGAATTTGATTATTACTATTATCATTTGGTGTTATGGGATCATTCGAACAGCAAGCTAGCCGGGGCATACAGGGTAGGTCGAGGTGCTGAAATAATGGAGTTCTATGGTAAGTTCGGTTTTTACACCCACACCTTGTTCAAGTTTAAAGATGAATTCAGTGCGTACTTAACCAAAAGTATGGAGTTGGGACGATCTTTCGTGGCTGTTGAATACCAGCGTCAGCGCTTGCCTTTATTCCTTTTGTGGGAAGGTATTATTCAGCTTTTATCGAACTTCAGTGAAACGAAATACATTATTGGTCCGGTTTCCATGAGCAACGATTACCAGACGCTTTCAAAAGAGTTGGTGATTGAGTTTGTTCAAACAAATTATGGCGATCCAGTTTTATCGAAGTTGGTTCGTCCGCGAACGAAGATTAAAAATACGATTAGTCAGGAAGACAGAGAGGCGCTTATACTTACCGCCAGAGGCGAGATTCGTAAGTTCGATAAACTTCTTGCAGAGATAGAACCCATGGGTAAGACCATGCCTATTTTATATAAAAAGTACCTTGCTCAGAATGCGAAAATTTTGGCCTTCAATCGCGATCGCAAATTCAACGATGCTATTGATGCGTTTATGATTCTGGATATTCAGAACCTTCCAAGTGAGAAGTCTGCCAAGCTGAACAGATAGTTCTGTGGAAGGTTAGAATGTGCGAAGCACGAATGCCTTTCAGGCGAATGCCTTCGGCGAATGTCTTTGACGATAGCTTTCGCGAAGCGTCATCCGGAACGGTCATCACGCAGTGTCATCCGCAGAGCGGTCATCGGCTTCGCCGTCATCCTTCGAAGAAGGTCATCACCTGCGGTGTAGTTTGTACCGGTGGCGAATCGCTAACACCGTTCCAACAACCATAACCAAACATCCCAACCAAAGCAGGTTTATCATAGGGAACACTTCTGCTGAAAGAATAAGCATTTCGCGTTTGTTGCTGCCGCCTTCTTTCACCGAAAGGTCTATTCCTCCTTTTGTTTCTTGAATAGCAAAGCGCATATTGAACACAGTACTTTCAACATCGGGAACAGGGAAGGCCAAGCTGTCTTTCACTAAGACACTCATGACTTCAATCGAGTCGCGTTTGCTTCCCTCCGACAAATACAACATTCCTTTTTTCGCTTTTGTCCCGGCAGGCAAGCTAGCTGGTAAGTCCTTCACTTCAATTAACGTGTCAAGCACCAAGGAGATAGATTCGGTCAACAAAACTTCTTCACCCATTTGAATGGTTCCCGTTTTCGCTTCACTGAATTCGCCTTCTGCTTTCTTCTCTTCCATATCAATGTACTTGATATATGAATACAAATCTTCTCCAACACCATGAAGCACGTCTGGCTCACGGCTGTTTCCTTTTGGACTTATTAATACACTTGGTTGTTGAGTGAATAGGAGCTTTCCAGCTTTACCCGAATTCCAATTGCTTGCGGTAAGCAGTTCTTCCGGGGTAGGCGCAGGAACAAGCGTCCACAAGGAGTCTTCCGACCAATCTTTCAAGAAGTTATCGGTAGCCACATGCGCCTTCTTGCAACGGAATATATCTCCATTCATCTTCACCTTCGTGCCCTCTGCATAGTTAGCCGGAGTTACTTCGAAGTAATCTACAATGGCATAAATGTGTGATCCTTCTTTGTATTTATTTCGAAATGAAACGAAATATTCACCCATGCGTAAGGTGTCTCCTTGAAGAATCAAAAGGTCTTCATTGTTCTTGAACTCCTTGTTCACTTGGGTAATGTCTCCGTTCACATTACGCGAAATGAAGTAGCTGTTTCCAGTACTAATGAGTGCGCCAAGTAACAACATAGCAAAACCAATGTGCGCAATGCTTGCTCCAATGTGATCGAGTTTTCCCTTGATAACACGAATGGCGTATTCTGCATTCGCAAACAGAGCCCACATTCCTGCAAAGAAGAGTATTCCTAATGGCAAAGGGTACTTCTCTTGAAACGCAACGAATGCAACGGTTAGAACGAGTGCCGCCGTGAATGAAATGATTAAGGACTTTAAGAATTTCTTCGTTTCTGTTTTTTTGTATTTCAACCATTGTCCAATGGCAATGATTAACAATAGAACTACGGTCAAAGGAATTTGAACCTGATGAAATTGTGTGAAGCGGTCATCTCCAGAAGCTGCCGAAAAGTTATGCTCTGCCAAAGACTTCGCGAATTCCCAATTGAAGGAAGTGTGCATCCAACTGAATAACCCTTCGAGAGGAACTAAGAATATATTCCAAACATTAATGGAAGTTACAAAGGTGATGTGAATGGCAGAAAGCGAAAGCACCAACGTTCCCAAGAACATCCAGAACTCACGGCTCCACAATTCTTCTTCGTCTTCTTTTTTCGTTTTATACTTTTTGTTATACGCCACCAAAAGATAGATCGCGGAAAGCACAATAAACACCAATGTTAATGCGGGAATCCAAGTTCCTTCGCCTGGAAGTACCTTCTCTCCTTCGGCAGGTTCAGGGAAAGTTCCAGTTGCTAAATGTCCAACAGCAACAAGCAATAGAACTCCACTGACAGCAACATAAATATTTTTCCAAACCTTGGTGTTTTCTATCATGTAGGTTGAAAGGGCAACGAACACAAGCAAATAAACCAACAACTGAGCAAGAATACCGCTGTCTACGAAACTGTGAACGCTGCTGTCTCCGAGCACTCCGCTTCGTGTTAAGAAGGTAGAGTAAACCACCAGTACAAAACTACTCAGGGTTAAAATGAGTGTACTGAAAAGAGAGGTCTCTCTTTTTGTATTGATAACTAAAAGGTGCGCTGCGGCAACTAAAGTAAGCCAAGGAACAAGCGAAGCGTTTTCAACCGGATCCCAAGCCCAGAATCCACCAAAGCCTAATGCTTCGTATGCCCAAGCACCTCCCATAAGAATTCCTGTTCCCAAAATCATGACTCCGAAAAACGCCCAAGGCACAGCCGGTTTCATCCAAGAAGAACGTTCGCCTTTCCACAATCCAGCAAGCGCATACGCAAACGGAATAAGGGTAGAAGCGAAGCCGAGGAATAAAGTAGGCGGATGAATGGTCATCCAGTAGTTTTGAAGCAAGGGATTCAATCCTTTTCCATTTTGAAACAGCGGAAGATCCAAGTAATCTGCTTTTTGTGTCCAAGGGAGACCAATATTCGCAGTCGCTTCACGAAGTAATCCGAAAGGAGAAGATCCGAATTGGAAGTCTCCGAAATAAACGCCTAACAGCATAGAGGCTAGGAAAACCTGAACAAGTGCAATAATGGCCATAACACTAGCTTCCCATTTCTTAGCGGTGAAAAGAACAATGAGACCTAAGACCATTTGCCAGAAGAGCCACAACAAGAAACTTCCTTCTTGTCCTTCCCACATGCACGAGAAGATATACTTCATGGGCATTTCAGTGTTCAGGTGATCGAATGCGTA
>CANGEF010000184.1 GCA_947452685.1 Flavobacteriales bacterium
GTTCAAGATTGGTAAAGAGCAACTTTTAGTGTTTATTGTTACGATAGTTTTCACTTTAGTTGAAGACTTATTGATTGGTATTGCTGCAGGTATTGTTACTGAAATGATTGTTCTTTTAGTGAGCGGAGCTTCGCTTAGCTCACTCTTTAAAGCTCAAGCCGAAGTTGCATTTGTAGACGATAAATATGAAGTTCATGTGAGTCGCGCTGCTGTTTTCACAAACTTCATGGGAATTAAAAACAAATTGGAGTCTATACCTGGTGCTTCACACATTACGATTTACTTCGATAACAGCCGCGTAATTGACCACTCTGCTATGGAGCAATTGCATCTCTTCAAAGAGAATTACGAAAGAGAGGGTGGCGACGTTGTTGTCAAAGGTCTAGAGGACCACAAAGCTTTTTCGAAGCATCACTTAGCTGGCAGAAACAAGAAAAAATAATTCAACATGAATAATGTGAAAGACTCACACTCTTCTTTTCACGAGGAGCATGTGCTTCATGAGCTTGCGCATTACTTGCCAGCTCAAGCACCCCTGAAGGATTTTATTCATCACAATACCCTTCATGCTTTTCAACACGATAAGTTTTTCGATGGAATTCTTGCGGCGAAATCTGCATTCGGATATAAAACACTTCTTGCTCCAAAAGAGTATAAGAAATTTTATTCCGAAGGGAAAATTTCCGACGCAAAACTTCTGACTTCCATTCAAAAACATTTTCCAAATGAAAATGCAAATGATAAGTTGAAGGAAATTCTAACGAAAGATTTTCAACCCGATTTAACACCACGCGTTGGTGCCATCCGTAGCGTTTGGAAAGATCACTATCGTTTCGACGTAAGTGCACTTGTTCATCACATTGTGTTTCGTATAACCTGCAATTACTTAGATCAAGGAATAGCCTTGTGGCCATTCCCTTCCAAGGAAAAAGGGTTGCTGAACGCCGCGCGAGACTTAGATAAACACGCTTCCGTAAGTTTATTTCGCAGCAAACGTGGTCGAGAAATATTTCACGATGCTTCTTTGGAATTAAGCGATCTTTTGAAATTGATTGTAGGAACTCGTGAAGAGCTTTATAGTTCTTACCTCTTCGATTTGTGTTTCGCTCATCCGGGTTGGTCTGGAATGGTTGCAACCATAGAACAATTGCCAAGCTCACTGCTCGACAGAAAAGAAATTTCCCTTCGAGATTTCATTCATTTAGAATTGTGTTTTGAGATAGACGCAGCCTACAATCAGCTTGGAGATAAATGGCAAACACTTGGTGCTTTTGTTGGTGAAATAAAGCCTTACTTTGAAAAACCTGTGGCTAGAGAAGTAGACTTGGTTCAGCGCGTTTGGCAAGAGGCTTTTGAATGGACTTACTATGATACCGTTCTATTCGGGCTTCAGCAAAGAATAAAAAAACCGAATGAACATTCGGTTCAAACATTCCAAGCTGTATTTTGCATTGACGACCGAGAAGGTTCAATTCGAAGATACATAGAGTTGTTAGATCCGAATTGCGAAACATTGGGAATGCCCGGTTTTTTCGGAGTGGAATTTTATTTCCAACCGCAAGGTGGAAAATTCCACGAAAAGGTTTGTCCTGCTCCTGTTACACCCAAGCACCTTATTCGCGAAGAAGATGCAACACGGAAAACAAATACAGAAGTTCAATTCAATAAAAATTCCCACCACAATGTTTTGGGTTGGGCGCTTTCCATTGTATACGGTTTCTGGTCTGCTGTGAAACTCATGTCAAACATCTTTCGTCCAGGAATTTCTCCTGCTACCTCACTCTCATTCCGACATATGGAAAAGGAGTCGACTTTAACGGTAGAACATACGCATGAACACGACGGTGATCTTCAAGTTGGATTTACCGTTGAAGAAATGGCAAACCGCGTTGAGGGTTCGCTAAGATCCATTGGTTTAGTGAAAAACTTCGCACCTATTGTCTACTTCATTGGACACGGTTCAAGCAGTGTGAACAACCCACACTATGCCGCATATGACTGCGGGGCTTGTTCGGGTAGAGCGGGTTCGGCTAACGCACGCGTGTTCGCAACCATGGCGAACAATCCGAAAGTAAGAATGGAACTTCGTGAAAGAGGAATAGACATTCCTGCACACACGCAATTCATTGGCGGATTACGCGACACAACCCGCGATCAAACGGTGTTCTATGATGGTGGAATATTGTCTGAAGAGAACAAAGCAATTCATCAAAAAAACAAATGGACCTTCCGTCATGCTTCAGATTTAAATTCAAAAGAACGTTCTAGAAGATTTGAAACCGTGGACACAAGTCTTACACCTTGGCAAATTCACAAGCGCGTCATGCGCAGATCTGTTTCTATTTTCGAACCACGTCCGGAATTGAACCACGCTACAAACGCGCTTTGCATTGTGGGAACAAGACAACTCACGAAGCACTTGTTTTTAGATCGTCGCTCGTTTTTAAATTCATATGATGCCACAACTGATCCTGAAGGAAAATATCTCTTCGGAATTTTAAAGGCAGCTGCTCCTGTTTGTGGCGGAATTAATTTGGAATATTACTTCTCAAGAACGGATAACTACAAATTGGGTGCAGGAACAAAACTTCCACACAACGTCATGGGGCTTATTGGAGTAGCCAACGGAGTAGACGGAGATCTTAGACCTGGACTTCCAAGTCAAATGATTGAAGTGCATGATCCTGTGCGCCTCTTAATTGTTGTTGAGCAGCTTCCCGATGTCATTTTAAAAACTATTCAAACAGACGCGAATACGTATGAGTGGTTTAAAAATGAATGGGTGCATCTTGCTAGTGTTAATCCCGCTACTGCCGAAATTCAAATCTTCCAGAATGAGGCCTTCGTTCCTTATACAACAAATACTAAATCGTTACCGAAAGCTTCAAGCATGGAAAAATTAGTTGAAGCCCACACTGAAAATATTCCTGTTCACCTTTTAACACATGCACATGAAAACTGAATTGGAATTCTTCTTGCAATTTTTTCTTTGGTTACCGCTAGTGAGTTACATCCTTAGCTTAATTCCAAATAAGAAATACGAAAAAATTATTTCGTGGGGAACATTCACTTCTGTTCTTCTGCATCTTACCATAGCCATTGGCTTCGTTATCGTATGGGGAATTAACGGTTTTGAAAATCTTTCTCACAGAGAATGGGTTTTATACAAAACCGAAGGGTACATGTTTTACATCGATTTCTTTTTCGATAAAACCACAGCCACCTTCCTTCTACTCGGGTCTTTCTTAACCTCATTGGTTACAGTATACAGCCGCTACTATTTGCACAGAGAGAGCGGTTACAAGCGATTCTTCAACACATTACTTCTTTTCTTCTTTGGATACAACCTGGTTATCTTTTCGGGTAATCTTGAAACGTTATTCACCGGATGGGAAGTGTTAGGAATCTCTTCGTTCCTGCTTATTGCATTCTATCGCGATAGATATCTTCCAGTAAAAAATGCGTTGAAAGTATTTTCCATTTATCGCTTAGGTGATATTGGAATTATTCTAGCCATGTGGTTAAGTCATCACATGTTCCATGAAAACACGGCTTTCATCGATTGGTCATCTGAGCACCTTCAGCATTTGCTACGAGAGCATGAGCCAACAGCTATAATTCTTTCTGTATTTTTAGTTGTTGCTGCTGCTGCAAAATCTGCACAATTGCCATTTAGCTCTTGGCTACCAAGAGCAATGGA
>CANGEF010000185.1 GCA_947452685.1 Flavobacteriales bacterium
CCGCGTCGTACTTTATTCATGGTGAATCCGTATGCTGTGAATCCCGCAGCAGCTGGCGTGAATAGAGATATTCCACTTTACACCACTTACCGTTCACAGTGGAACGGAACCAATACGCATCCGAAGACTTTTTTCCTAACAGGGAACAAGCAACTTCCCAATGGATTTGCCATTGGCGGTGTATTATTTCAAGATAAAACAGGTGCTTATTCTACAACATCTTTTGAGTTTAGCGGCGCCTCGCACATTGCAATCAATCGCAAACAGTCTATCGCATTCGGTCTAAGTGGAATTGGAACGCAGTATGTTTTTGATTTGAGCAATGCGGTGGTTCAAGATCCGAACGATGTGGCGTTGGGCGGAGGAGTGAAGCAATCTTCTTTTTCTCTAAACGCCAATGCTGGCATGATGCTCTACGGTCAGCATTATTTTTTCGGGGTGAGCATGCCGTATATTCTTCAACCCAAATTAAATTTTGGAAGTGGAAATATCAGTGAGAAGGTGATTCGACATTATCAGCTCATGGGTTCCTATGAATTTAACTTAACGAAAGACTGGGGACTCACCACAAGTGTCTTTTCGCGGTTTACTGCTGTTACGCCCATGCAGGTAGATTTGAACGTCTTGTTGAATTACAATCGCGATTTGTGTTTCGGATTAACCTATCGTCCGAAAGCCGCGTGGGCCGCCCTGTTCGGGTGGAAGTTTGAAGGCTATTCGCTGTGGTATTCGTATGAGATGAATACGGGAATAGCCCAGGCTTTAGGTTTCAGTTCACATGAATTCACCTTGGGATACACCATTAAAGCTCCGCGTGGTTTTCGTCAAAAATCATTGTCCTCGAAACGAGGTCTTTTTACGTTGTAATTCTTATATTCGTGGCTATGAAAAAAATAGCATTGTTCTTCTCTCTTATTTGCGCCATTCAGATGAATGCGCAAACGTGGCAAGTTGGAAATACGACACTTACCGAAAGTGATTTAGTTACAGGGTTAAATCTTCCTTGGGAAATGGTTTGGGGTCCAGACGATTTCATTTGGTGCACCACACGTGTGGGTAAAGTGTTGCGCATTGATCCGGCAACGGGAACCTACACTTCAATTTTAGATAAAACAGCTCTAATTCCCTACAGCGGCGGAAGTGAACCGGGAATGTTGGGCATGGCGTTGCATCCAGATTTCTTGAATACGCCTAAAGTGTATGTGGTGTACAATTACACCCAAGGCAATGCAGTGAAGGAACGCTTGTCTATGTTCGATTGGGACGGAACAGCCTTAGTGAATGAAGTTCAATTGATCAACGCCATTGGTGGAAATTCAATTCACAACGGTTCGAGATTGGTCATTACACCGGATCAAAAAATTCTTATGTCTTGCGGAGATACGGGAGACGGTGGTGTGAGTTCACAAGACTTAAGTTCATTGAACGGAAAAATTCTTCGCATTAATTTAGATGGAACTATTCCATCTGACAATCCAGATCCGACAACGTATGTTTGGTCTTTTGGTCACCGCAATTGTCAAGGTCTAGCAGTGGGTCCAACAGGTATTATCTACGCTTCAGAGCACGGACAAAACAACAGCGATGAATTCAACATTATTGAGCCAGGAAGAAACTACGGTTGGCCAACGGTTGAAGGTGCGTGTAACACAACTGCAGAGATTGCTTATTGCACTGCGAACAACGTGAAAGAACCGTTAATGGAATGGTCTCCTTGTCGCGCGGTTTGCGGAATTGAGTACTACAACCATCCAGCAATTCCGGAATGGAACAACTGTATTTTAATGGCGGTGTTAGGCGGACTAAGTAGTTCTTACGAGCGTATGACTGTTTTGCATTTGAGTGCAGACGGACAGTCTGTAACAACAGCCGACGTGAGTGGTTCTCAAACGAATTCAGATGCCTTTTTCCAAAGCTTCAACAAGCGTCTTCGTGACATTTGTGTGAATCCGCACGACGGTTCGGTTTACGTGGCTCTGAACGGAGCGCAGTATCCCGGTGCTGGTCCGAACACCATTAAGAAATTCCAAAACTTAGTTTGGGCAGGACTTCAAAACGAAACCATTTCTCAGAATTTGAATGTTTATCCAAATCCAGCTTCGGAAAGAGTAACAGTTGAATTCTCTTCGAATCAATTGGGTGGAACTTATTCGGTGTATTCATTCTCAGGAGCATTAATGGCTGAAGGAAAGATTGCAACGTTGAAAAATGAGTTGAATGTTTCAGAGTGGTCGAAAGGAAATTATTTCGTGGTTTCAGAATCTTCAATCGGGACAACTTCAAAGACGTTTATCGTTCAATAAGAAATGATGAATATTTTTATTTCGAAGACAGCAAAGTGGATTTCACTTTGCTGTTTTTTTTTAGTGAGTAACGTTCTTTTTGCTCAAATTTTTCAAGACAACAATCCCATTAATGGTCAGGAAGATTCTGTCTTGGTAACCATTGAGGTTTATGACAGCTACACCGGATATCCCATTCAGGCCTATGGGAAGCGAGGTACATTTAGTTTTCAGTGCAATGAATTGGGAAGGGTTGCTGTCTACTGCAGGGTCCGTGAGTCCGTTGATTTTAAAGCGGATGGATTTTACGATAGAGGGTTTTATTTTGGTGAAGAGAAAATGGCCAATAAGAATAAAGTTTTTCGTCTGGATATGTATCCTATTTCAAAACAGATGGAAGCGCTGACTGTTATCGGATACAGCAACAAGCGAAACAATTTGAGCACTCCTGCAAGTGTGGGTATTGCAAAAATTGCACAGCACTACGGAGACGGTTCATCACTTCAAAATGCATTCAATTCTGTGAGCGGTGTGTCTTACGATTCGCGCGGATATGGCGGAAGCACGCGTTTGAATATTCGTGGAAGTTTTTATCGTGCGCCAACGACCATTCGAAATGTGAAGATGTATTGGAAGGGAATTGCATTGACCAGTGCAGACGGACAATCGCCCATTGAAATTGTAGATCCTTCGAATGTAGCGAATGCGAATATTCTGAAAGGCCCGGGCAGTGGCGTATGGGGCAATGGAACAGGCGGAGTTGTTCTGTTTACTCCATTTTCTTTAAGTCAATCGGTCTACGCAAAGGCGCAATTCGAACACGGTGAATTCGGATACAATAAATCGGTTTATCAAGCAGGCGTGAGTAAGAACGGATTCGGGTTAATGGTGAGTCAAGTGAATCAGGAAACCAACGGCTACCGCGATCAAGAGGCCAACAAGAAAGAACAAACCTTGCTCGAATTTACAGCCAACACAAAACGCTGGAAGCATTACGTCATGGCCATGCGCTACAAAGGCTATTGGGAATTACCCGGTGCTATTTCAGCAGCACAGATTGCCGTGAATCCCCGTCAGGCCAATGCCTTCAGTATGGCCAATAACGCGCACGTAGATCGTTCAAGAGACATGGTCGGTTATTCTGGCGAGTTTATTTCGAAGAAAAATTTTCTTCTTGAGCTATCAGCGAATCTCTTTCAAACCGAAAAAATAAATCCTTATGGAACCTCAGCAGGTTCAAGCGGATATAAAGACGAATCAGCCGTTGGAAAGGGACAACGCGCGGTGTTGTCGAAAGCTTTCGACCTAAATAAAAACGGAAATTTTCCAATCAAGTTGAAATCTTCAATGGGAGAAGAAGTTCAGTTCGAGACGTTTCATTTGAATGAATTTGGATTGTTGAA
>CANGEF010000186.1 GCA_947452685.1 Flavobacteriales bacterium
GTGGCTTTTCAAAAAATTGGTGAAGTATTTCCTAAAGCAGGAAAAGAAATTGTTTCCTTGCATGCAGCAGCCGGAAGAATTTTAGCTGAAGATATTTGTTCAGATCGCGATCAGCCGCCTTTTCATAGAGTCATGATGGATGGATATGCGTTTCAATTTTCCGCTTGGGAAAAGGGCATTCGAGAATTTGTTGTTGAAGGAATACAGGCAGCTGGAGATGCCCCTTCAACATTGAAAAATGAAAACGGATGTGTTGAAATCATGACAGGAGCAGTGCTACCGAATGATTGTTCGGTTGTGATTCAATATGAAAAGTCACTTCGAAATGAAAACGCTGTTCAATTTCAAATTGAACAAGCGAAGCATTTTCAAAACATACACGCCAAAGGATTCGATCAAAAAAAAGGCGATAAAATTTTGATGGAAGGAACTTCCATTGGTCCTTTGGAAATTGCCTCCTTGGCCTCTGTTGGAAAGGCAAAGGTCAACGTCTTCAAGCAGTTTTCAATAGCCATAGTTTCAACAGGAAATGAATTGGTGGAAGTTCATGAAAAGCCCGCCGATTATGAAATCCGTTCCAGCAATTTGGAAATGCTACAATCGTTGTTGTCTCCACATTGCAGTCGCGTTAGTGTCTTCAGATTGTCTGACGACGAACAAGAGACCACGCATTTCATTCAACATGAATTAGAAAATTTCGACATCGTTTGTTTTTCTGGAGGAGTGTCGAAAGGGAAATACGATTATGTAGCGAAGGCATTAGAAGCGAACGGTGTTCAAAAACATTTTCACGGCGTGAAGCAACGCCCCGGTAAACCGTTCTTCTTCGGAAGTAAAAGCAACGTCATGGTCTTTGCCTTTCCAGGCAATCCCATTTCAGTATTGCACTGCGCAACGCGCTACTTGCTTCCGCATTTAAGAAATGAGTCTTTAGAAAATGTGCGATGCATTTCAACCTACACCAATGCATCTGATTTAACGGTGTATGTTCCCGCCTTTATTTCAACCAACGAAGCAGGAAATAGAATCGCATCGATTGTGCGTCAGAATGGATCAGGTGATTACATGGGCGCCTTGGGTGCAAACGGATTTATGGAAGTTCTTCCGAATTCGGAAGTGAAAGAAAACGATGTTCTTTCGTTTTACAAATTCTAACCTCCAACAGAGGCCATACTCTGAAAGTTTTTCGTCACCTGCATTTCTTCAGCCGCGAATCCATCTTTCGGTTTAGTTAAACAGGCAGCTTCCAACGCGTGTTGAATTTCTTCATTGGTTTTTCCTTCACGAAGTAAGGTGCGAAGCAGGAGTGAGGGTGGTGCGTACAAACACGACTTCACGAATCCTTCCGGTGTAATGCGAATGCGATTGCATGTGCCGCAGAAGGTTCTGCTGTAGGCTGCAATAATTCCAACTTGACCAACGTGTCCGTCTATTGTGTAATTCTGCGCAGTGGCACCCGCTTCGAAAGGCACGGGAGTTAAGGAAGGAAAGTGATGCGTGAGTTCTTGCTCTAACTTTTTCCAATTCCATTTCACAGCATGGTGATACTCTTTCCCGTTAAAAGGCATCTCTTCAATGAAGCGCACACGAACGTCTTTCTCCTTCGTGAGTTGCGCAAGTTCAAGTATGTCTTCTTCATTGTGGTGCTCAAGAATAACCGCGTTAATGCTGGTTTTTATTTTATGCTGAAGGAGTTGCTCCAATGTTTGTTGAACCTTGTGCACTTCATTGCGCTTGGTCATGGAATGAAAACGCTCGGCATTCAAAGAGTCGATGCTTAGGTTAACAGCGTTCCAGGGGAATTGAAAAAACAGTTCTGAATTTTTCTCGTTGAAGGTTCCATTCGTGGTAATGCCAATGGAATGAAAGGCTTTCATTTCGAAAGCATGTGCTGCAATTTCGAAGAAGTCTCCGCGCGAAGTGGGCTCTCCGCCTGTAAAACGAATCTTCGTTATTCCGCTTGCAGCAAGGACTTCCAACATTTTTTTCCATTCGGAAGTAGAAAGCAATTGCGCATTTTTCAGCCACTTCAATCCTTCTTCGGGCATGCAATAGGTGCAGCGCAGGTTGCACTTGTCTGTAACAGCAAGGCGCGCATACGTAAGTGTTCTTCCGAAGGAATCGTTCAACATGAAAAAAAATTAAGCTTGAAATCCGTTTCGAAAGTAAGCCAAATCTTTTTCAACCGAGATGAGAAGTAGTTTTCCGTCAATGGAGAATTCTTGGTGCCACGACTCTTTGTTCGAAGAAAGGAAGGATTGCATTTCGAAATCGGGAATATGCAATTCCACTTCAGGTGCCTTCCAGATCATTTCACTCAATTGATCTTTTGAAGGGAAAATGCGGAAAACCAATTCAACACCGTGAAAGATGATGCAGCTCACTTGAACCGATTTACTTTTTTTAAGAAGTTCCGCCTCCTTTTCTGTAATTCGAAAACGAAGGGAATTTTGTTTGATGCGAACCTTCATTATTTGATCAATCCAATTTCAGCAAGTCGCTCGTTCAAAAAATCAATGGCAACAATAGGAGCAAAGGCAGGCTCTTCTCCGGCAGGCACACACGAAGGCAAGCAGTCGAGTTTCATTTCCATTCGTGGATGAAGGAAAAACGGAATGCTGAATCGCGGGGTACTCCACTTTTCACGCGGAGGATTCACCACTCTGTGCGTGGTGCTTTTCAATTTATTGTTGGTTAAACGCTCAAGCATATCGCCCACGTTCACCACAATGTGATCGGGCAATGCCGTAACAGCCACCCATTCGTTTTGCTTATTCAAGACTTCCAATCCTTCAGCGCTAGCGCCAATGAGAAGCGTTATTAAATTAATGTCTTCGTGCTGTCCGGCGCGCACAGCGTTCTTCGGTTCGGAAGTAATAGGCGGATAGTGAATGGGACGAAGGATGCTGTTTCCGTTGTGAATGTGAGCATCGAACCAGTTTTCTTCCAAGCCCAAATGCAAGGCAATGGCGCGAAGCAAATGCTTGCCGGTGTTTTCTAAATCTTTGTATGCTTGAATACCCACTTCGAAAAATGAAGGAAGTTCGGCCACATGGATGTTTGCAGGATAATTTGATTGGATGGAATCACCGTCGGTGACTTCTTGTCCGAAGTGCCAGAACTCTTTTAAATCTCCAGCATTGGAATCTTTGGCGTGTTCCTTTCCGAAGCTGGTATAGCCACGTTGTCCAGCAAGTTCTGCTCTTTCATATTTCGCCTTTGTTTCAGCGGGTAGAGCAAAGAAATCTTGAACGACTTGATACAGACGGGTAATGGTTCTGTCTGCTATGAGCGGATTTTTAACGGCGACAAATCCTATTTCTTCGTAGGCTTGACCAAGCGCATTTACGAATTGTTGTTTCTCTTCGGCGGTGCCGTTTAAGAATTGAGCAAGGTCTACAGACGGAATGCCCATTGGAAGATCATTCGACATAACAAGGTATTTCCACAAATCTAATTGCGGAACGCTTGTCTAAAAATGACTTTTAATTAGATTTCGAACGAGAGACCGTTGATAGAAATTAATCGCTGAATAGGAATACGTTGGTTACACTCAGTGTAAATAATCTCTTCTTGCTTTTCCTTCTTCAGATCAACAATCTTCGTGATTAATTCTTGCATATTTCCGTCTAGCAAGAACTGAATTTTTACTTTTTTA
>CANGEF010000187.1 GCA_947452685.1 Flavobacteriales bacterium
CTCAGCGAACTGGCACATCAGTTCATTCACGGTAGTATTGGGATTAACGGTCATGCTCATTTTTTCAAGGCCCGAAATTCCAACAATCGTTTAGAAATGGATATGAGTGCGCTCAATTGGGGTTATGATAAATGTCAATGAACTACGTTGTTGGAACTACGTTGTTGGAACTACGTTGTTGGAACTGCGTTGTTGGAACTGCGTTGTTGGAACTGCGTTGTTAGAAAGTCGCAGACCCTCGTCCAAAGGACCCTCGCGATGAAATCGCCCTCGCAAAGCCATTTGCCCTCGCAACGCTAGTTGCCCTCGCAACGCTAGTTGCCCTCGCAACGCTAGTTGCCCTCGCAACGCTAGTTGCCCTCGCAAAGCCATTTGCCCGAAGGGCATTCTTTATTGATCGCTCCAAGAATACAGCGAGTCAGCAGAAAAATCCATTTCACCGTTGTTCCAAGAAAGATATCCGTGAGTGACTTCGAAATTCTTGAACTTAGATAAATCCAAAAATGCTTTTGTCATGGGGTTGGAAGCGGTAGATAAAAAAGATTTGAAGTCCACGGTTCTTCTCTTTCCGTCAGAAAAAAACAACTCAACCGAATAGTTATTGAGGTATGTCGCTGAATTTAGTTTCATTACTTAATACGTTGAGTGATAATTTTCCGTTCAACCCGATTGTTGAGTACAACAAAATTAATCCAATCATTTACAATCTCGTACTGATGAGCTGAAATTAATTTTGTCAGATCTCTTCGCTGTTTTGGAGGGAAAGTTTTGTAACCTTTTTGTGTTCGGTAGGTGACTTCAGTAATAATACTATTTTCAATCTTGAACTCAATTCTCATCCCATATTCCTCGTTGTAAAAGGCATGAATGTGAATTGGAAAATGTTCATTTGAAAAGAACACAAGACGTATTCCGAAATACTCAAATATTGTAGGCATTTTTATTTGTAAACCTACATAGCTGAGTGTGCATAAACACCAATTTTTATGTGCTAGTTATATGCTGTTTATTCGGTGGACTATGCTTTTTAATCTTAGTTATTGAAGTTCTTCTAATTTTCCTTTGAGGATACTTTTACACCGAGATTGTTCAGTTGAGTAATGAATTCACTTCTGATGTTTGCTCCAAAGTGAATGCGAAAATCGTCATTATGTCTAAGCTGTTCAGCTCGGATAATTAAGAACCATCCACCATACTTGCCTTTAATTCTGTGAAAAACCACTTCCTTTATTTCATCTGTTTTGAAAGTTTTATCAGTTTTAGTCGTAAAGAAAAACGGTCGCTTAACGACTAATCTTTCCGGAAACAAATGAAATGTCTTGACACCTCTAATAGCCTGAATAATCCAAAGGATAAAAAAAATGCACATGAAAAGGTCGAAGCCCCATCCTGATTTGGTAAACAAATTTGAAGCAAATTTAACAAGTCCGACAATTCCGATTCCGATTTTGCCTATGGTTAAAAACATGTCCAACTTAGTTATTGTTGTTTCAAATAATGTTATTTCTATTTGTTTTTCCACGGTTTGTCAAAATTTTCATTTTCGCTCAAGGTATTAGTTTTCTTTTTTCCAACTAATTTTCTTTCTAATATTCTGTTCGTAATTGGAATTGCAATTGAATACACAATGGTCATTAACAAAGGTTCTAATATTTCTTTCGTAAAATATTCGGTAATTGAGTTGTACGGAACATACCCTGGTTCATTCTGGTGTCTTAAATAGTCTGGTATGTGTATAGTAACAGTCAACGCCATTATTGTCAGAAACATAATTGTTATTTGCAGTGGCAAGGAACTGGATATGCGTGTCCTTTTGAAAATAGCTTTAATAATGAATAGTAAACACGTTGAAAGGAAAACAGGTATAAAAAGAAAACTAGATGTCAGCAAAACAGTAGACACGAAACAATTATTTCCTTCCACACTTGTGTTTTCTGCCAAACAAAATACAATTGCTAAAAAAAATGAAATAATTAAAATTGTCAAAATGAAGTTTCTCATTTTTGAATTATTTGTCGGTCAATTGTCGTTCTTCTGTTTCAATTTACGCTCGGTCTTATGCTTGCCTATAACGGTTTGCCGCTGCAAAACGGCTGTTATGCGGTCGCTTTTCTGTTTTCAATTATTTGTTTCTTTAATTCGTTTTCAATGTTTGTCCAAATAGTTCGATGTGTCAGAACAAGTTTACAATTACATTCTTTGTCTGCAACATCTATTATATGCCTAAACCAATCGTAGTAATTCCATTCTCTTGGTTTTGGTGAATAAAGGAATAATTCCTTTTCGTCCCAATGAACTTCTGTTGCTGTTCTATAAATAAGAGTAAAACGTTCATTTTTAGGTCGAATAAAAAGTCGTTCATTCTTGTCAATTCCAATTTCAATAATTTCATCTTGCCTTTTTCCGATTTCTTTAGTTTTTATTTGTTCGAAAATGATTCTGCCAACATAATTTTTCAGTTTTGGAAATCTGCGTCTATAATATTCATTCCAATAACTTATCATTCGGCTTTCTGTCTTCTGATAATATTTTGAATTTTCGATAGCAAACCGCTTGTAGTTTTCTAATTTGTTGTCGTCAAGCTGTTCGTCTAAGACTTCTAAAATTTCAATAACATATTCTCCTAAAAGCTGAAATGTAAAAGGTGTTACCCAATATTCGCTATTTTCAATTTTTTCCAATCGTCTTTGTCTTATATAACCATTATGATGTCTAAGAAAAATACAATTGAGAATTTGTTTTTGTCGGTCAGTAAGAGTCTTTTCCTTTTCTAATTCAGGTTCGTTGAAATAAACCCTGTATGGTATTGTCAAAAGTTCTCCGTCAAGGTTGACTGTTTGAAAGTCAGGATGAATTAGGTTTTCTACCTTGTGAGTTTGCCCGTCACATAATTTTATTTCGTTCACGTCAAAGGGTAAAATGTCCAATACACTTTCTAAGTCCTTTTTCAAAGTCCGTGGGAAAGCATTGAGAAGGATTTCTAGATATTTTGAATATTTATTTCCTTTAAACCAATTTATCATTTTCAGTCGGTCGTTTTAAAGTGCCGCATAACTGACTTATACGCGCTACAAACCTTCCCAATACATTCCATCATAGTCTGATTGGCGAGGTGTAATTGCGCATATTAAAAGTAATTAAAATACCATTCCATTTCACACCAGATTTTATCATTTCTGTCCTTCCTAAAAACCGTTGGAGTTTATTCGTTAGTGTTATCGGGCGCTTGAGAGCATTTACCAGAAATAGAGTAGGAGCGGTGGGGGTGAAAAATACGTCGAAAGACGTAGGAACGAAGTTCCCTTCGGGATACATCCACAACGTGGATCAGTCCGCATAGCGGATAAGTCCCTTCGGGATTGGTCCTGAAAGGATTTGTCCCTTTGGGATTGGTCCACGAAGTGGAGAAGTAATTCCTACTGCGTAATTTAACTTCATTTCTTCTTAAATCCTGAAAGGTCATCACGAAGTGTCATCATTCAAAGAAGGTCATCACCATTGGTGTCATCGGCTCTGCCGATGAATAAACAGCATATAAACTGCATATAAAAATTAGTGTTTTTTTCAAATCCCCGAAATAGGTTTGTCTTATGGAAACAAACAATACCAAATTGGCGATGGGATTGAAAATACACACCTTTCGAGATGC
>CANGEF010000188.1 GCA_947452685.1 Flavobacteriales bacterium
GCACCGTTGTGCCTTGCGCGAAGCCTACATAAACTAATTATTAACTCTCACCTAATTCCAAACTCTAAGACAACCTGTGAACCGTTCTTTTTGAAGGTACAGTTGTCGGCCAATTTCCGCATGAGATAAATCCCACGTCCTGTTGGCTGTTCAACGTTCCAAGGATCTGTTGGATCTGGAACATTTTCAAAATCGAAACCTTTGCCTGAATCCGTGACAATAAATTCCATTGTATTGGTTTCCGTTAAATTACATTCCAGGTAAAACAATCGTGGTCCATGATGTTGATGTCCGAATTGTATGGCGTTACCTACAGCGGCTAAAACAGCTACCTGAATGTCGCTCTGACGAGCATGTGTAACATTACAATCTAAACAAAACTCTTGAACAAGCTTTTCCGCCTCGTTTAAGCTGCTCAGTTCGGAAGGCAAGCTTATCTTTCTACAGGTCTGAATCATTAAAATCTCATTTCCTAATTGTCTACAAAGAACAAGCAGGAATTTACATCACGACTAAAACAAATCAACCGAATTATTCAGGGAGTAAAAGTTGTTCAAGTTGTTCAAAAGGGCTGGTGCGTTGCAAGATGTTTCACAAGATGCGTTGCAAGATGTTTCACAAGATGCCTTGCATGCGAAGCATCTTTCTGTAAAGAATCTTTCGAAGAATCTTGCTCCGCATCTTTCCTCTGGAATCAGGGTTTGTCAACAACTGTTAAAATCTCTACTTGCACCCAAACGGTTTCGGGTTGTACTTTCGCGAACGTATTAGAAAAACGCCTCTTACTTCATCCTACGAAGTGAGATAAAAAAAAAATGCCTAAAGACAAAAGCATTAAGTCGGTCCTTATTATTGGTTCTGGACCCATCGTTATCGGACAAGCATGTGAATTTGATTACTCTGGAAGCCAAGCTGCGCGCTCGTTGCGTGAAGAAGGCATCGAAGTAACCCTCATCAATAGCAACCCTGCAACCATTATGACCGACAAGGTTGTTGCAGACAATGTTTATCTCCTTCCCCTCGAACCGGCAAGCATTGAAACCATTCTTCAAAAACACAAAATAGACGTAGTTCTTCCGACCATGGGCGGACAAACCGCCTTGAACCTAGCCATTCAGTGCGAAGAAAGCGGCATGTGGGAACAATACGGTGTTCGCATGGTGGGAGTAGATACCAAGGCCATTGAGATCACTGAAAACCGCGAGGCGTTTCGCGATTTAATGATTGAAATTGGAGTGCCTATGGCGCCTCAGTTAACTGCAAAGTCTTTCCTTGAAGGAAAAGAAATTGCACAGCAATTCGGTTTCCCTCTTTGTATTCGTCCTTCATACACACTAGGCGGATCAGGCGCTAGCCTCGTATACAACCAATCAGATTTCGATCGCTTACTCACACGCGGACTGCACCTTTCCCCTATTCATGAAGTCATGATTGACAAGGCCCTTATGGGTTGGAAAGAATACGAGTTGGAATTGCTTCGCGATGCCAACGACAACGTGGTAATCATCTGTAGCATTGAAAATTTCGATCCAATTGGAATTCACACCGGAGACAGCATTACTGTTGCTCCGGCTATGACACTGAGCGATACCACCTTCCAAAAGATGCGTGACATGGCCATTATGATGATGCGCGCCATTGGAAATTTCGCAGGCGGATGTAACGTTCAATTCGCGGTTTCTCCAGATTCAAACGAAGACATCATTGCCATTGAAATTAATCCGCGCGTTTCGCGCTCTTCAGCATTAGCATCGAAAGCAACCGGATATCCGATTGCGAAGATCGCTGCGAAATTGGCGATAGGTTATCACCTCGACGAACTTCAAAATCAGATCACCAAGAGCACTTCGGCATTGTTCGAACCAACCTTGGATTACGTAATTGTAAAAATACCTCGTTGGAACTTCGATAAATTCCCTGGATGCAACCGCGAATTAGGTTTGCAAATGAAGAGTGTGGGAGAAGTCATGGGAATTGGAAGAACGTTCCAAGAAGCCCTTCAAAAGGCTTGTCAATCCTTAGAAATAAACAGAAACGGATTAGGCGCAGACGGCAAAGAACTTCGCGACCAGCAAGAGATTTTAGACTCATTAGAACACCCAAGTTGGAACCGTATTTTCCATATCTACGACGCCATTAAATTGGGAATACCGTTCAAAACCATTCAAGAGAAAACACGCATCGACTTGTGGTTCTTGAAACAAATTGAAGAGTTACTTCAATTGGAACGCGTGATTGAAAAGCACACGCTCGCTTCCATTCCGAAAGAATTGTTGTTCGAAGCGAAGCAAAAAGGTTATGCCGACAGACAAATCGCTCACCTTCTGAAATGCTTGGAAAGCGAAGTGTACACGAAGCGCGACGAGATGGGCATTCAGCGTGTGTACAAATTGGTAGACACCTGTGCGGCGGAGTTCGAAGCGAAGACTCCGTATTACTACAGCACCTTTGAATACGAGAACGAAAGTGTTCGTTCCGAAAACAAAAAAGTAATTGTATTGGGAAGCGGCCCGAACCGCATTGGTCAAGGTATTGAGTTCGACTACTCGTGCGTGCACGGAGTCCTTGCCGCAAAAGAATGCGGTTACGAAACCATCATGATCAATTGCAATCCGGAAACCGTATCAACCGATTTCGATACAGCTGACAAGTTGTATTTCGAACCCGTTTTCTGGGAACACATTTACGATATCATTCGTCATGAAAACCCCGTGGGAGTCATTGTTCAGCTTGGTGGACAAACTGCTTTGAAGCTGGCTGAAAAATTACAGCGCTACGGAATTAAAATATTAGGAACCTCTTTCGACGCCTTAGACTTGGCGGAAGACAGAGGTCGTTTTTCAAATTGTTTGAAGGAAAACAACATCCCGTACCCGAAATTCGGAGTCGTGGAAAACGCCGAGCAAGCCATTGAATTATCGAAAGATTTAGGTTTCCCGTTGTTGGTTCGTCCGAGTTATGTATTGGGTGGACAAAAGATGAAGATCGTGATTAACGAGCATGAATTGGAGCAGCACGTGGTGAACATTCTTCGCGACATGCCCGACAATCAGATTTTGTTAGACCACTTCTTGGAAGGCGCTATTGAAGCCGAAGCCGACGCTATTTGCGACGGCGAGGATGTTTACATCATTGGCATTATGCAACACATTGAGCCTGCTGGAATTCACAGCGGCGACTCGTACGGTGTTCTTCCTCCGTATAACTTGGGCGACCTTGTTATGACGCAGATTGAAGAGCACACGAAGAAGATTGCTGTTGCGCTTGGAACGGTAGGATTGATTAACATTCAGTTCGCCATTAAAGACGACGTTGTCTATATCATTGAAGCGAATCCGCGTGCATCGCGCACGGTGCCATTCATTGCGAAAGCCTACGACGAACCGTACGTGAACTACGCTACGAAAGTTATGTTGGGTGAAGTGAAAGTGAAGGACATTAACTTCCAACCAAAACGCAACGGCTATGCGATAAAGATTCCTGTATTCAGCTACGAGAAATTCCCTGAGGTAAACAAAGAACTCGGTCCGGAAATGAAATCAACTGGCGAAGCCATTCGATTCATCAAAGACTTGAAGGATCCGTTTTTCAGACAGATTTTTTCGGAA
>CANGEF010000189.1 GCA_947452685.1 Flavobacteriales bacterium
GCCTTTCCGGTTGACACACACATTCATAGACTCATGACGCGTTGGAAATTAACCAACGGCAAGTCGGTGGAACAAACCGAACGCGACGCGAAGAAATTATTTCCTGAAGAAAGTTGGAACAAACTTCACCTTCAAATTATTTTTTACGGAAGAGAATATTCACCTGCCCGCGGCACCTTGAAAAATGATTTCATTACACAAACATTAAATCCTAAATTATTCAATTCATGGGATTAAGAAATAATTACAGGCGCGGCATGCCTTTTTTAGAGGTGCTTTTTAAAGACATTGCCTGCATCATTCGTGAAGTATATTACTTCGTGCAAAACAATGGCAAGCTTCCGGTGTGGGTGGCAGCGCCAACCTACCCCAGCAAAAAAACTACACTTTCGAAAATCGCACGCATGAATCGGGTGCGGTTAACCAACAAGCTGGTCTCGAATCCTGACGTGATTATTTATTTCGAAAACGTGACCTATGGAAGCGCAAGCTCGCTTCGTCGTAAATATCCGAAGGCGCGAATCATCAATGTCAACTGTCCCGATATTTCAAAAGAACGCGTGCATGTGGTTCATCTTGAAGCATTGGGCTATTCCATGAACTTAAATCCGAAAACGTACATTGGAGTGGCTGTAGAGAAAAGCGACGAGAATGCAGTTCACGATGGACAAGAAGTGATGTGTCCAGTCTCTTTTCCGAAAACAGATGCCGTCTATCAAAAAGTGCTAGACAACACCAACGAAGCTGGCGAATATGTAGACATTCGCGTTCCCGTTATTCACGGAAAAATACCGCTGGTGTACTTAAAATTCAAAACGAAAAAACACCGCTTTACCAACAAGGCACATCGAGCTACTTTGCACAAGCCCGAGGACATTTTTTCACAAGAGGAAATTTCACAAATTGAAAAATACGCCTTGGCTATGAAAGTAGATTTTTGTGAGTTCGATGTCCTTCGCCACAAAGGCAACCAAAAAATCTACATCATTGACGTTAATAAAACTCCGTATGGTCCGCCTGAACCGTTGAGTAAAAAAGATCAAACGGTTGCATTGAAAAAACTATCCTACGCCTTCCTGACTCTGCTTAACGCTAAAGTATAACTGAAGAGATCCTGTTGGAAAGAGACTCATCAAAAGGAACTTGAACCTTTATGTAATTCTCGGTAAACCCTGAAATCTTTCCTTCATCATTCACCGATTCCCACAAGACCTTGGCTTCGGTTCCCTTAAACGACGCGTCAAACGCCGCCCGTTTCTTCGCGCTTAATAATCGTAGAATCTTATTTCGTTCGTTACGAACTTCCATTGGAACAATGTCTTCAATGCGCAAGGCGGTGGTATTCGCTCGTTCGCTGTAGGTGAATACATGCAAATACGAAACGTCTAAATCTTTAAGAAACGCCAAGGTCTCGTTGAAGTAATCATTCGTCTCTCCAGGAAAACCAACAATCACATCTACGCCAATGCACGCATGTGGCATAGCTGATTTAATTGATGCGATTCTTTCACGATACAAATCAGTTCTATATCGGCGACGCATGCCCTTCAATATTTCATCGCTTCCACTTTGCAAGGGAATGTGAAAGTGCGGCATGAAATGTTTTGAAGTAGACACGAATGAAATGATTTCATTCGTCAATAAATTCGGTTCAATGCTGCTGATTCTGTATCGCTCTATTCCTTCTAGCTCGTCTAACTTTCGAATTAGATCCAACAACGTTTCGTTGTGAGCCGTTCCAAAATCACCAATGTTTACTCCCGTTAAAACTATCTCCTTCGCTCCGCTTGCAATGGCCTTTTTGGCTTCTTCCAAGGTTGCTTCAACATTGGCGCTGCGCGATCTTCCGCGTGCTAAAGGAATGGTGCAGAACGCGCAGAAATAATTGCATCCGTCTTGAACCTTCAAGAAGGTTCGTGTTCTATCTCCAGATGAAAATGAAGGAATGAATTCCTTCACATCTTTGATCTCTCCCGCAAATATTTTTCCCTCTGTCTCATCGTAAGCTTTGATACGATCAATCAAATTGAACTTTTCGTTCGCTCCTAAAACCACATTCACACCTTCAATCTTAGAAATCTCTTCGGGCTTTAACTGAGCATAGCATCCGATAACTGCAATGAAGACATTCGGATTTGAACGCTTCGCTCTTCGAACGGTATAGCGACATTTCTGATCGGCTTCGTCGGTTACGCTGCAGGTGTTAATGACCAAGACGTCTGGACCTTCCTCCAACTCTACTCTTCCGTAACCTTGCTCTTGAAAATCTCGCGCCAAGGTGCTCGACTCCGAAAAATTAAGTTTACATCCGAGTGTATGAAATGAAAATGTTTTGAAGTCTCTCATGATTTCTTTTGCTTTGGAACCGCGCGAACACGAAACTCCATAATTCCCAACAACACCTCTACTGAGTTATTAAACGAAATCTCATACGTATAAACGCCGTGATCTTCGTATTGCTTATTCGAATCTAGCAAATGTTCAATGTCTCCAATGTCTCCGCTAATGTCCCCAACAAACCCATTTTGATTTTTTATTTCTATGATCACGTCGCGCGGAACAATTACCCCTTGCTCAGAGATTTGCTTAATGTGCAATTCCAATTTATCGAAAGGAAAAAGTGTGGTGTAACGAACATCGAGATACAACTCACACGGCTCAGCGTTTTCACGAATGTCTAACTTCAACGAAACCGGCTCGCTCTTTTTCCATTGAAGACTTTCATCGAATTCAAAATTGGCTTCAGCAATGGGCGTTGGTTTGCAACCCGTCGTTCCAAATGCAACAAGCAAGACGAAGAAAAATGTCTTTTTAAACATGCTGCAAATTTACAAGAAGAATCGCAGTGTTATTCCTGAATAAAAATTTCTTCTAGCCATGGGGTTGAAGAACTTCCCACCAACACCGTTCAATTGATAGAATGTCGTGTAAGTCGTATTCAAAACGTTATTCGCTCCAACAATAATATTCACAGAGCCAACAGATCGAACGCGTTGAACCAAATCATAATTTCCAGCAACTTCGTCACGCTGAACAAATGTATGTCCGTAGGTCAATTCAGAATTCAAAACATTCCTTGCAGCAGACCAATCGGTATGAGCAGAATTCAGCGGCGCCTTGTCTGTCCATTGATTCGTTGCTCCTATTCCGAATCCTTTGTCTATCTTGAAATTGACACCCCCGTTGCACTGCGCCATAGGCATACCCGGCATGCGTCCGGTTCCGCTTTCACCTTCCAATTGATAATTCGTCCACGAACCGCTGGTCCATGCCTCTAAAGTGGACCTTTCAAAATTCCAAGTCCTTCTTGCCGTTACTTCCAAGCCTTGCTGAACCAATTTTCCTGCGTTAATGTAAGTTGCGTAATAGCCGTTAAACAACGCTGCTTTTGGAACAATGGCATCTGTAATCTGCTGATCGTACAAACTCATTTCAACGAACCACAATTTCCCTGCTCCCTTCACTCCGAATTCAACATTGCGAGCGAATTCATTTTTAAGTTGCGTATTCAAAAGTTGATTGGAATAATCGTATTGCTCGAACACCGTTGGCGCGCTGCTTCCCGTGCTGTAATTTCCGAA
>CANGEF010000190.1 GCA_947452685.1 Flavobacteriales bacterium
AGTGTAACCGAAGTGCGCAACAGTTTCCGCACGAAAACATACACATTGAAGTTCGAAGGAACCTTATTGGAATTCACCATTGCCTTGGGCGCGCGCTTTGAATTAATGAGCAACGAATTGAAAAACGACATTCACACCGTTACCGTTCGCATTAAACCTGAATTTAAATTGAATGACTTGCTGAAGCAAGTAATTCCTGTAGTTGACATCTTGAGCGCGGAAGAAAAAGTGCCAAGCATGCACGACATATTTGTTCAATCGGTTCTTTCATTTAACGAAGCACAAGCATGAGTAAGATAGGATTAATCATTAAGCGCGAATACACCACACGCATTCGCAAGAAGTCTTTCATTATTATGACCATCTTAGGTCCGCTTTTGTTTGCTGGACTACTGTTTGGAACCATCTGGATTACGCTGAACGACCAAGAGACGTATACTGTTTTAATTAGCGATCCATACGGATTGGTTACGGAATACCGCGGAGAGCAAGACTCTACCTTGGTTCCAAGATTTCCAGATCAGTTCAAAGACAATGAGAACGTAATTTACGGATTCACAGAAAAGACGCAGAAACCCGAAGAGTTGAAAGACGGGTTCTACAACATCATGATCGAGCTCGACGAGATTACGATTAACGATGGGAAGTGCAACATGTACTTCGATAATTTTCCTTCCGAAAACATTCAAAGTAAATTGAAGAACGATTTACAAGAATCGCTCGAACGTTTTCGTGTGGTCGATTCGTTGAAAATAGATTACGAAAAGTACAAGCGCGCAAAGCTCGATGTGAGCTTCGCAGAGATTAACATCAACAAACTCGGTGAAGAAGATCACACGCAAGAGCGCGCGGTCATTGGATTCGTATTCGCCATACTTATTTACATGTTCATATTCATGTACGGTGTGCAAGTGATGCGCGGCGTGCTCGAAGAGAAGACCAATCGCATTGTTGAAGTCATGGTGAGCTCGGTGAAGCCGTTTCAACTCATGATGGGTAAGGTGGTTGGAATTGGACTCGTTGGACTTACGCAATTCCTCATTTGGGTTATTCTTTCAGCTGTTTTAGCAACCTTCGGTCTGAATTATTTCGAATCGCATTTGGTGAACGGCGCAGCTGTTTTAGAAAACGGCGCTGTCGTTGGAAACGGCATGAATCAAGCAGCCATGGCGCAATCGCTCATGAATAACGAAGCCATCAATTGGATCTTCTTAATCAACTGGCCGCTCATGGTGGGTATGTTTATCTTCTTTTTCATTGGCGGATTCTTGCTGTATGCTTCGCTTTTCGCAGCCATTGGCGCTGCCGTAGACAGCGATTCAGACACGCAACAATTCATGCTTCCAGTGACTTTGCCGTTGGTGTTTTCCTACATTGTTTCGGCCATGCTCATTACCAATCCGGAAAGTCCCATTGGAAATTTCTTCAGCATATTTCCACTCACTTCACCCATAACCATCATGGTGAAGACTGCCATTGGAAACATTAGCGTTTGGCATTTAATAAGCGCCATGGCCGCATTGGTGGTAGCGTTCTTATTCTTCATTTGGTTGGGTGGAAAAATTTATCGCGTGGGCATTTTGTCATACGGAAAAAAAGTGAGTTACAAAGATTTATGGAAATGGATACGACAGTCGAACTAAACGAAAACAAACGCGTTGCCATCATCGACTGCGGAACCAATACATTCAATTTATTGGTGAAGGAAAAGGTGGAAGGGAAGTGGAAGACACTTTTCAAAACCAAGCTTCCTGTGAAGTTGGGTGCAGGCGGATTTTCAGAAAACGTGCTTCTACCGAACCGCATGGCGCGCGGAATTGATGCATTGTATTCGTACAAGAACGTCATAGATTCTTTGGGAGTGAAAGACGTTCGCGTCTTCGCCACCAGCGCAGTAAGAGAGGCTTCCAACGGAGGTGAATTTGTTGCTCGCGTGAAGAAGCATTTGAATTTCGACATGGAAGTTATTTCCGGAGATCGCGAAGCAGAACTCATTTTCGAAGGTGTTGTTCAAACCACTGGAGAATTGAAAGAAGATTATTTAATCATGGACATCGGCGGCGGCAGCACCGAATTTATTTTCGTCCGCGATCAAAAGCCGTTGTGGAGAAAAAGTTATTTGTTGGGCGTTAGCCGCTTACACGGAATGCTCAAGCCCGCGTCAAGAATTAATCAAGACGACGTTAACCGATTAAGAACTCATTTGAACAAGGAACTTCAAGATTTAATTTCTTTTTTGAAGGAAAATCCGGTGAAGGTTTTAGTCGGGTCGTCGGGTTCGTTCGATACGCTTTTTGATATGTACCAATTCGGCGTAGCCGAAGGTTCTTCGAAAGGTGTTGCACAAGGTTCTGTGAAAGGTGTTGCACAAGATGCGAAGCAAGATTCTTCGAAAGGTGTTGCACAAGGTTCTGTGAAAGGTGTTGCACAAGATGCGAAGCAAGATTCTGCGAAAGGTGTTGCACAAGGTTCTTCGAAAGGACCTTCGGTAGGACCTTCGGCGAAGCCGACCTTGCATGCACCTTTCAAAGAACCTACTGAAAGTTCTATGAACTTGAATGAAATCCCCTTCTCATCATATCCATCCATTCATCAATGGTTAGTCGGAAGCACCTTGGAAGAACGTTTGAAGCATCCGAGTATTCCGCAGATGCGTGCCGAGTACATGCCGCTTTCAACCTACTTGGTGAAATTCGTTTTAGAGCAATCGTCCTTCAACAAAATGTATCAATCGGAATACGCCTTGAAGGAAGGCGTGTTGGCGCATTATTTAAGTTAAATTTGCAAAATGATAATTGTAACAGGAGCAGCAGGATTCGTAGGTTCCGCGTTAGTAGCGCGTTTGAACGAAGACCGTTTTTTCGATTTGGTGTTGGTCGATGACTTTTCACGCGAAGATCGCAAACGCAATTGGGAAGGAAAGAAATACACTGCGCTCGTTCACAGAGATGATTTTCCAACTTGGTTGGAAGAAAATCAGAATCAAGTGGAATGTGTTTTCCACATAGGAGCCCGCACAGACACCACTGAATTCAATGTTGAAATTTTCGATCGCTTAAATCTACACTACACACAATCGTTGTGGAAGACTTGCGCGAAACACGCCATACCTTTTATCTACGCATCCTCTGCAGCAACCTATGGTGGCGGAGAGCACGGATACAACGATGATCATGCGACCATTCCACAATTGCAACCGTTGAATCCTTACGGACAGTCGAAACAAGACTTCGATGTTTGGGCACTGCAACAAGAGGAAGCGCCATACTTCTGGGCCGGATTGAAATTCTTCAACGTTTACGGTCCGAATGAATACCACAAAGGCCGCATGGCTAGCGTTATCTGGCACACCTTCAATCAGATTGGAAAGTCAGGTGAAATGAAATTGTTCCGCAGTCATAATCCAAATTTCACAGACGGCGGGCAAATGCGCGACTTCGTTTATGTGAAAGATTTGGTTGAAGTGCTCATGTTCTTAATGCACCACAGAAAAGATTCAGGCATTTACAATTTGGGAAGTGGAAAGGCTAGAACATTTTTAGAT
>CANGEF010000191.1 GCA_947452685.1 Flavobacteriales bacterium
CAGTTAGTCGTAGGTTTGGTCTTGTTGGTGATGAACATCATGAGCAACAGCAACATCATGAAGACTCCTGAGCTACGTAAGAAGTTAGTTGAACACCCAGCAATGATGATTCTGGCTGTTGTGTTTATTACGATTGGATATTCAAAAGCAAAGCGTGCAACGAACGGACGTGATCGCGCGAAGAAGATTGCAATTTTCTACGGATTGGGTTTATTCATTAGCATTCTTGCTATGAGCTACATGGGATACTGGTCTAAAATGGCATTCATGCATTGAGAATGAAGAGAAAGATTTTTCAATTCTCCTTCGTTGTTTTTTTTGCGTTGTTGTGCGCATGGAATTTCAGTGCATGCAACGAGCAGCCAAAGTCAAGCGGGCCTGTAGACGCGCAAGCGATTTTCATAAAACGCTGCGCAACTTGTCATGGCAGTGAAGGAAATCTACAGATGAGTGGAGCCAAGAACATTACGGTGAGTCAGCTTTCCGCAGATGAAATAAAAAATCAGATTATACACGGAAAAGCAGGAATGCCTCCTTTTGAAAGTATGTTAACCGTTCAAGAAATTGACGCGCTGACAGCATACTGCATGAAGTTGTCGGGAAGATAAAAATGGCAAAACTACAAGAGACCAAGAAACCCCAAGAGACCTGTGTGCTCGTGGGTATTGTGAACAAGCGTCAGAACATTGATGTCCTTACCGAGTACCTAGATGAGTTGGCTTTTCTAGCCACAACAGCCGATGCGTTTTGTGTAAAGCGCTATTGGCAAAGCCTTGATCATCCTGACAATAGAACCTTTGTGGGTTCTGGTAAAATTCAGGAGATCAAAGATTTTGTTTTCGAGAATGAAGTGGATATGGTCATCTTCGACGATGAGCTTTCGCCTTCGCAATTGCGTAACCTCGAAAACTTGTTTAACGACGACGATCACAAGGTGAAAATTTTAGATCGAAACAATTTGATTCTCGATATTTTCGCTGCGCGCGCGCAAACCGCCCACGCGAAAGTGCAAGTGGAATTGGCTCAATACGAATATTTGCTTCCGCGATTAACGCGCATGTGGACCCACTTGGAAAGACAGAAAGGGGGTATTGGAATGCGCGGTCCAGGTGAGCTTCAAATTGAAACCGACCGAAGAATTATTCGCGATCGAATTGCCAAGTTGAAGGAAGACTTGAAGATAATTGATCGACAAAAAACGACCCAACGAGGAAATCGCGGAGCCATGGTTCGTGTGGCTCTTGTCGGTTATACCAACGTAGGGAAATCGACCATCATGAACATGATGAGCAAGAGTGAAGTGTTGGCGGAAAACAAGTTGTTCGCGACACTGGACACTACCGTTCGAAAAGTAGTTGTAAAGAATTTGCCTCTGCTTCTGAGCGACACAGTGGGTTTCATTCGCAAGCTTCCTCATCAATTGATTGAATCGTTCAAGAGCACGTTAGATGAAGTTCGCGAATCGGATTTGTTGGTGCACATTGTAGATATCTCTCATCCGCAATTCGAAGATCATTACAAGGTTGTTATGGAAACGCTTCAAGAGATTGGAGCTGGTGACAAACCCATGATTTTGGCATTTAATAAGGTAGACGCTTATTCATTTATTGAAAAGGATGAAGATGATCTTACGCCCAAGACCGCAGCCAATTATTCGTTAGATGAGTTGAAAGAATCTTGGATGGCGCGCATGGGTTCTAAAGATGTCGTTTTCATGAGTGCTTCGAAGAAAATTCAGATAGAAGAGTTTCGAGAAATATTGTACGAACGTGCGCGCGAAATTCACGTTGTTCGTTTTCCGTACAACGATTTTCTCTTCGACGATTTTACTGAATAATTCCGTAAATACTTAGTCCTAAATAAACGAGATAAAGCACAATGCTTTTCTTCATTCCGCGTGTCCAATAGGTGTATATGGAAACAGTGTTTACCACAAGAAAGTAAAACCAATTCATTTCCACATAAAATATTTGCAACACAGTTCCCATTATTGCGAAAGCTAAAACAAGTGAATCAAGTTGTGGAAGGGCTGACTTCCTCTTTTTCAAAATAAGAAAACAGAGTTGCCAAAAAATAATGGCGGCAAGAAAGAATAGGAGATGATGTTTGCTATTCCATTCGGGATGTTCAAACACGTTTGAAGAATTGAGCCAACCAAATACAGCGAAGCCAACATAGAACAGTTGTAGCCAACTCTCTCCTTGTAGGTTGGCTTTTCGACATAAATTAAAATAGATTGCGCTTCCGATAATTGCTAATGGCCAACACCACGTGGACTCTAAGAGATAGAGAACGGTGTATGCGAGACTTGATAGTATGGCTAGAATTTCCAAAGCTTATCGCTTACTGAGAATATTCGTTGTTGAAAATCCTTCAACCAGTGGAATGGAAACAGCGCGACCACCTGCGGCTTTTACTTCTTTTGAACCAACCATGTAGGTCTTGTTCAATTCATCGGTTTCATCTGGATTGTAATCGCCGCCTTTCGCCAAAACATCGGGTTGAATGGCTAGAATTAATTCAAGTGGCGTGTGGTCTGAAAATACAATTGCGGCATCTACACATCGAAGTGCTTCAAGTACTCTTACGCGCGCCCATTCGGGATTAATGGGGCGTTCAGGACCTTTGTTCAAACTGCGGACAGAAGCGTCGCTATTGATGCCTATAATGAGTTTGGTTCCGAGAGCTGCAGCTTTTTCCAAATAGGTGACATGTCCAACGTGCAAAATATCGAAAACACCGTTGGTGAAAACGATGGTATCTCCGGCTTCGCGCCAAGCCTTAATTTGTTGAAGCAGTTTTTCCATTTTTTATTCGGTATGAAACAATGAAGAAACCAACCAGTCCGGATCCAATTTCCATTAGCGTGCGAGTAGACCAAGAAACAGTTGCGAAGGTTAATCCGAGCAGCGAAGTAGATGCGTTATTTGGGTCGGCATATCCCAATACAATGAATCCAATGATTGTAATGGAATGAAATGCTCCCAATCCGCCCGGTGTTGGCGCAAGCATAGCCAAACTTGCGCAGATGAGCAGGAAGATTGATTCGTTCAGTCCCATGTGCTCGCATCCGGGGACAGCAAGCAAATTGAACCAGGTCATGGCTAACCAGGTTGCCCAAATTCCAATGGTTAGAAGAATGAAAGTGAATTTGCCTTCAATCTTTCCAACACTCAAAAAGGCTCTCCATGTGCCGCGAATAAACTCTGCGAATTTTTCAATGAATTTATTGTTGAAGGTGTTCTTCAAAATATATCTTAAAACTAAAATTCCGATGATTGCTAGTGCGAGTAGTGCTAGGCCCAATTCCAGAGTGAAACCAGGACTTTTCGTTTCGTTCATTAATGATGAAAGCGTGGAAGGAAGAAGTAATATTCCTGTTAGAAGTAACAGACCGAACATGACCATGTCAATCACGCGTTCAACAATGACAGTTCCAACCAACGTTGAAACCGGAATTTTATCTGATTTGAAAAGCAAGGTGCAGCGCGCTACTTCACCACTTCTAGGAACTAAATCGTTC
>CANGEF010000192.1 GCA_947452685.1 Flavobacteriales bacterium
GCCATTCCTTCCGAAATCACAAAAGAAGAAGTTGCTAAACGTCGCGACATGCGCGGCATTCCAACGTTCACCATTGACCCTTTCGACGCAAAAGATTTCGATGATGCACTTTCGTATCAAAAACTTCCAAACGGAAATTTAGAAGTAGGCGTGCACATTGCAGACGTGAGTCATTACGTGCAACCGAATTCACTCATAGACAAAGAAGCTACGCTTCGCGCTACCAGCGTTTACCTGGTAGACCGCACCATTCCTATGCTTCCAGAGAAGCTTTCAAACTTCCTCTGCTCGCTTCGTCCGAATGAAGACAAGCTTTGCTTCAGTGCGGTCTTTGAAATGAACGACAATGGCGATGTGCTGAACCGCTGGTTCGGCCGAACCGTTATTCATTCCGACAGAAGATTTACCTACGAAGAAGCACAAGAACGCATTGAAGGAAAAGGAGGCGATTTCGCAGATGAAATTCTTCACCTCGATCTAATCGCAAAGAAACTTCGTGACAAGCGCTATGCTGCTGGAAGCATCGATTTCAATTCAGAAGAAGTGAAGTTTCAACTCGATGAAAAAGGAAAGCCTGTTGGCGTGTTCATTAAGAAAATGAAAGATTCGAATCAGTTAATCGAAGACTTCATGTTGCTGGCGAATCGTGAAGTTGCCTTCTTCATTGGTCATCCGAAAAATGGAATGGTATTGCCCTTTGTTTATCGCGTGCACGACGAACCGAGTCCGGAGAAAATTGCTTCACTGAAAACATTCTTAAAACACTTGGGTTATAAACTTCCGAAGGTAGTTCGCAGTGAAGAGCAAAACGAAATTAAGTCGATCATTGAATTGGTAGACGGACAACCTGAAGAGTCTTCTGTTCGCACCATGGCTGTTCGCAGCATGGCCAAAGCGGTCTACAGCACGCACAACATTGGTCACTTCGGATTGGCGTTCGATTACTACACACACTTCACTTCACCCATTCGAAGATTTCCAGATGTGATGGTGCATCGTTTGTTACAACATTACCTCGACCATGGAAATCCGGTAAATGAAAACGAATACGAACTTCATTGCCAACATTCTTCAGCCATGGAGAAACGCGCGGCAGAAGCGGAACGCGCAAGCATCAAGTACAAACAAGTCGAGTACATGCTTGAACGCAAAGGACAAATTTTCGAAGCCACAATTTCTGGTTTAGCAAACTGGGGCATGTATGCGGAAGTAAACGAAACACGTTGCGAAGGATTGATTCCATTGGATACCATGACTGGCGACAACTACACCTTCTCTCCGGAAGAATACGTGGTTCGCGGATTGAAACGCAAACACGAATTCAGATTGGGCGATCAAATTAAAATCCTTGTGGTAGATGGAAACATTGACCAACGAACCCTCGATTATATTTTGGTAGATAAATGAGCCACACCCTCTTTCCATTAGACGATTTTGAATTTCCATTTCAAGAACTGAATTGGATCGATGTTCGAAGTGAAGGAGAGTTTGATGCTGGTCACATTCCTAGCGCTTTCAATATTCCAATACTGAACAACGAACACCGCGTTCTTGTAGGAACTTCATACAAGCAGGAAGGAAAAGATTCGGCTGTTGAGTTGGGTTACAAATTGGTTTCACCACTTTTTGAAAGTCTTGTTGCGCAAGCAAAGACATTCGTGAAGGAAAATAAAATTGTGGTCTATTGCGCGCGCGGTGGCATGCGCAGTCAAATTTTCAGCGACCTTCTTTCGAAAGAAGGCATTGAAGTTTACCGATTGAAAGACGGCTACAAACGCTACCGCAATTGGTGTTTAGAGAAATTCAGCAGAGAACATTCTTCCATTGTTTTATCTGGAAAAACCGGATCTCAAAAAACCGAACGTTTATTCGGTTTGAAAAATGAAGGCGAATCTGTTATTGATTTGGAAGGACTCGCGCATCACAAAGGTTCTGCTTTCGGTTCGCTCGGATTGCCTGAACAGCCCTCACAAGAGCAGTTCGAAAACAATCTTGGTCATGCACTTTATTTCGAATTGAAAAAGAACTTGCCTGTGTGGTACGAAAATGAAAGTCGATTCATTGGGAAGATCAGAGTACCCGACTCTATTTTCACTCGAATAGTAAAATCGCCTCGCGTTGAAATTGAACCTTCCTTCGAAAATCGCTTTCAATTTTTAATGGAAAACTACGGTTGCTTTTCAAATGAAGAGTTGATTGAAAAAACAAAACTCCTCACCAAGCGCATGGGTTTAGAGGCCAATATAAAAGCCATTGAAGCCATTGAAACCGGAGACAAAAGTGAATGGTTGAATTTGCTTATGCATTACTACGACAAAGCCTACGACCTCGGTAGAATCAAGCTTTCCTTTCAACCCAAATTTATTAATGTTCCCCTCGACGAATCATTAGGCTTAAACGAAATTATAGCAGCCAAAGAAAAACTTCTTTCATGAATTATCCATTAACGCAATTCAGCAAAGCATCTGGATGCGGTTGTAAAATCGCTCCTTCAGAGCTAACAAAAATTCTTTCGCATTGCGGCACTTCGCAAGTAGACTTAAATCTACTTATTGGAAACAGCAACAACGACGATGCTGCTGCTTATGCATTGAATGAAACAGACGCGTTGCTTTCAACCACCGACTTCTTCATGCCCATGGTAGACGACGCTTACGACTTCGGTTGTATAGCGGCGGCCAATGCGCTTTCAGACATCTACGCCATGGGCGGAAAGCCCATTATGGCTTTGGCTATTTTAGGATGGCCTTTGGAAAAACTTCCTTCTGAAGTTGCGGGAGAAGTCATGCGCGGTGCGAAGGAAACCTGCGCCAGCGTGGGTATTCAGATTGCAGGCGGACACAGTGTTGAAAGTCCTGAACCGTTTTTCGGATTGTCGGTGAATGGCATTGCACCCATCAAAAACTTAAAACAAAACAACGGAGCGAAAGTGGGTGATCTTGTTGCGATAACGAAACCCCTTGGTCTAGGAATCGCTTCCACTGCGGGAAAGCGCGGCTTGTTGTCGGAAGAAGAGAAGGCAGAATTCATTCAACACATGAAACACGTCAATACCATTGGCGCTGAATTCGCGAAGGTTGAAGGTGTTCATGCCATGACCGATATTACGGGATTCGGACTAGCGGGACACCTCATTGAAATGTGTGAAGCCAGCGGCTGCTCTGCGAAAATTGACTATCAGAACATCCCTGTTCTAGAATCTGCAAAACGCGCGGTGGCACAGTTTGTCTTTCCAGATATCACAACCAAAAACTTTCAAAACATTCAACCTAAGTCGAGCGCACTCAGCGGGGAGCAGTTGTTGGTGCTTTGTGATCCACAAACATCGGGCGGATTGCTTGTTGCGTTTCAAGCAGATGCGTTGGAAGAATTGAAAAAACTTTGCACGCTTCAAAACGAAAGTCTTACCGTTATTGGTTCACTTCAAGACGCCAAAGAAATTTATCTTGAAGTTATGTGAACAAGGTCACTTCAACAGGTGTTAATTTGATATAACTTTGCAAAAAATA
>CANGEF010000193.1 GCA_947452685.1 Flavobacteriales bacterium
GATCAGAATGTGAAAGGTGTTGGCGGATACGTTGACGAGCGCGGTGTTCCGCGTTTGAACGTGTTGGATTTACACAAGCGCATTCGCGAGCTGCCTAAGCCCGTGATTGCTATGGTGAATGGTTATGCTATTGGTGGTGGACACGTTTTACACGTGGTGTGCGATTTAACCATTGCCTCAGACAACGCTCGTTTCGGACAAACCGGACCTAAAGTTGGAAGCTTCGATGCTGGATTTGGTTCGAGTTATTTGGCAAGGCAAGTCGGTCAAAAGAAAGCGCGAGAGATTTGGTTTTTGTGTGAGCAGTATACCGCGGCTGAAGCCGAAGCCATGGGCATGGTGAACAAGGTTGTGAAGTTGGAAGAGTTGGAAGCAACAACCATTCAATGGTGCAAGACCATAATGAAAAGAAGTCCATTGGCTATTCGCATGATTAAGCGCGGCTTGAATGCAGAGCTCGACGGCCAACGCGGACTAATGGAATTCGCTGGTGATGCAACTTTGCTGTATTACTTGACCGAAGAAGCGCAAGAGGGGAAGAAGGCTTTCCTTGAAAAGCGCGACCCCGACTTTCAACAATTTCCGAAGTTTCCATAATGGTGAAACATTGGATAACCGCCATGCGCTTGCGAACGCTTCCGCTTGCCGCCGCTGGAATTTTAGCTGGTAGCGCGGGTTTGAAGCCTGAAGTCTTTTCGTCTTCAATTTTTATATTGGCGCTTTTCACCGCTTTGGCGTTGCAGATTTTTTCGAATTTAGCAAACGACTACGGCGATTTTCAAAACGGTGCCGACGGAAAAGATCGCGTGGGTCCAGCGCGCATGGTTCAAAGTGGAAATATTTCGGCAGAGCAAATGAAGCGCGGTCTCTATGTTTCAGGAGCAATAGCTTTTGCACTAGGTGTTTTGTTGTTGAATGAAGTCTTTGTGGTGAAGAAGAACTGGCTTGGATTTGGTCTCTACCTTGGTGTCGGAATCTCGGCTATTTGGGCAGCTTTCAGATACACTGCAGGTAAGAATCCATATGGCTACAAAGGCCTGGGAGACTTATTCGTCTTCTTGTTTTTTGGGGTGGTGTCTGTGTTGTCTATGTCTTATTTTTTATCTGGAACCATTGGGCCAATTGCTGTTTTGAATACCGTTATTGTGGGCATGCTAAGTATGGCTGTGTTGCATTTGAATAACCTTCGAGACCACATTTCAGATGCAAAAGCAGGGAAGCATACCTTAGTTGTTAAGCTGGGTTTTGAAAAAGGAAAGAAGCTACATTTCGTGTGGTTGGGAACTGCATTTCTTGCCGCGGTGATTGAAGTCTTTATCAGCCCAATTCATTACGCCTTTTACTTGCTCCCGTTTGCAATACTTGTGGTTCATGCTAAAAAGGTTTTTTCATGTGCGAATCCACAACTTCTAGATTCTGAATTGAAGAAAGTAGCGCTTTCCACTTTCGCTATTGCCTTGCTCTTGCTCATTTTTTTGCCAAAGGTGTAAGTTCGAATTGTATATTTGAGCATGGCTTCAAACAGAGAAATCAAGGGAATTGCTATTTCATATCTCCTCGCAATTGTAGGTACAATTTTATCGAATGAAACGTTTGTACTCAAGGACATCTTGTATGTATTGAAGTCTACACCGCCTTATAGAAATACACAAGAGATCTATTTCATTTGGTTCGGATTTTTTCCCGCCCTGTTTCTTTTCTTGAACGGGTATACCATGACTCTAGCTTTCAAATCGAAGAAACAGAGTCGAAGTCGATTAATGGGGCACTACAGTAGAAGAGGTCTGGTCCTTTTTGTTCTCGGATTGTTCTTTGTTGGTTTTTGGCCTGCAAATATTTTGGTGATTGCAGGAGTTTGCTTTTTTGTTTCGCCGTTATTTATTCGTTGGGAATCTATCTATCTTCAAATTTTACTTTTTTCAACAGTCCTACTGTCAACGGTGTTAGGCAGTATTGATGTACCCATCTATCCGTCTTTTTCTGGGATTAAAATTCTGGACGCCAACTTCATGAACATCCTTGGTTTTTTGTTTTTTAATGGCTATTATTCGGTACTTCCTTGGATATCATTTTTCATGCTCGGTATTGTTTACGGAAAATCTCACATCAGGTTGAAAGGGTGGTTTCCTCCAATTGCCATTGTAGGCGCAGTGCTGACCATTGCAGGCATTGCCGTTCAACCGTTCTTGAATTCTATGTTTGGAGATATTGGCGAGTTAAATGTTTTTTCAAGCGGCATCATGCGAATTCGCTTTCATAGTTTTTCTTTTATTTTGTTTGAATCTGGACTTGTATTAATGGCTGTTAGTGCGATTAACTATTTCGGAAAGAAATGGAACGAGACGGTGCGAGGGGCAAAAATGATTGGCTGGATAGACCGTTTCTCTTCTTCAAAATATACACTTTACTTTCTTGTTTGTTTGGAAACGGGCATCCTTTGGTCTTTGGTGAAGGGAGGAAACCAAGCGCGGATATATTGGTTTAAATCTGCGTACATTCTGATCCCAACTTCTTTAGCCATGCTCGCTGTTTCGTTTTTAGTGGTGCTTTGGTGGAAGAAAAAAGTCACTGATAAGGCCCCGGTGGAATGGCTGCTCAAGAACATTTCAGGTTCAAGAAAATGAGATGGAGCTTCACGCATCGAACTCTTCAATTCAATAAACCGGCAAAGACAAGTCGAGATATCTTACTTACCCGCGAAAGTTGGATTCTACAATTGGTAGATTCAAATGGAAATGTTTTGGGTGAAGGTGAAGTGGCTCCGTTGTGGGGATTAAGCAAAGAGACCAAAGAGGAAGTATTAGCAGAGTTATCTCGATTAATACTTTCGGGAAATTGCTATCAAGATACTTCAACATTATCGTCCGTGCAATGCGCTATGGATGCAGCATTTGCCGGATTACATTCAGGACAAAAAGATTTTCCTTTCCTTCCGAAAAATGAATTGAATGCTATTCCAATCAATGGATTGATTTGGATGAATGAAATAGAGGCGATGCGGTTTGAGGCCAAGAGAAAATTCGATGAAGGAAGCCGATGCATCAAACTCAAAATTGGCGCATTGAATTTCAACGATGAATTGAATTTGATTCGTGAAATTCGTTCGTGGGGAAATGAAGAAAACCTGACCATACGCGCAGATGCCAACGGCGCTTTTCGTGCGGAAGAGGCGCTCGATAAACTTCAGCAGTTATCGGAATTCGGGCTGCACAGCATTGAGCAACCGATTCGTGCTGGACAATTGGAAGCCATGTTCAAGTTGTGCTCGGAATCGCCCGTTCCGATTGCCTTCGATGAAGAATTAATTGGAACTAAACCTTCCGATTTTGAATCGTTTTTAAATTTTGGCAAGCCCGCCTACCTGGTTGTAAAGCCTTCGCTTCATGGCGGATATATTGCTGCAGAACATTGGAAGAACTGGGCAGATAATCACGGTATTGGTTTTTGGATTACCTCTTCGCTGGAAAGCAATGTAGGTTTGAATCATCTTGCGAATTGGGCGTGTAA
>CANGEF010000194.1 GCA_947452685.1 Flavobacteriales bacterium
TTCGCGCGGTTATCGGTATCAAAAGTCCACTTGCCACCAACGGGTTCGTCGTTGGCTTCCAGTAGAATTTTGCGCTTCTTTCTTTCGTTAATATAGAAATCGTTCAAGAAGAATTTTTTCTTGTTGAAGTACGCCTTCAACTCGTCTTCTGTGTTGTAAAAATTCGGCGAATCGAATCGCTTCGTCGCAAGACTTAATCGTTGCGCCCACTTGTTTATTTTTTTTTCTAGGTTGAAATCAACCGTGTCGATCCACAACAATTCCTTCGCTCCCAAAGACTTCAATTCATTTTCAATTTGAAGGGAAGAGGCTTCGTCGTTTGAAAGGTATTTCCAGTTGGAAGAAGTTCTGGATTGCTCTTCCAGAAAGGCTTTCATGCTTGCGCGATGCAAGATTATTTTTTTCTTGTGGAAGGGGTATTGGGAAAAGAACAGAGGTTCTTCAATAAGCAATAGACAATCGCACGAACGGAAGAGTTCGTGCTCTTCGAAAAGTTGGTGCGGAAAGACCAAGCCTATCTTCATTTCCTTTTGGAAATTTTATTGTTGGAAACGCTTCGCTGACGGGTGCATTTAAAGCGACTGTCGTCGTTCAGCGATTCTGTGCGAAGCATCACATGCTTCGTGGCTCTTCCTTGCACACGGGCGCGCCACATGCGGAAAGAAGAGGCTTTCATTTCTTTGCGCATGAGCGCAATGACTTCTGCTTCGCTAACGCCGAACTGCGCGGTAATAGCGTCGAATGGCGTGCGGTCTTCCCACGCCATTTCAATGATTCGATCAATGTCTGTTTCAGATAACATGACTTAGAAACAAGCCACGCGTTCGTTTGTTTTTACAAACTGCTTAAAATGCTCACTAATTCAGAACGAACGCGAATTAAACGCGCTTGAATAGCTGCGCCATCGGTCTCGTTTACTTTCTGGCGAAGCGCGTTCTTCGCGCCTTCCAGCGTGAATCCTTGCACACGCACCAACTCGTGAATCTTCTTGAACAACTCAATGTCTTTCTTGGAATACATGCGATTGCCCTTGCTGTTTTTACGCGGTTGCAATTGCGGAAATTCCTTTTCCCAAAAACGTAGAAGAGAAGCGTTCACATCAAACATCTCGGCAACTTCAGAAATGCTGAAGTAAATCTTTTCTATTTCGAAGGTCTTAGACATAATTAGTCGAAACTTTGGTTGGCATTGGCAGCACGCTGCAATACCTCTTCGTACTGCTCTGGCGTAATGTCGTTGTAAAAGTAAAACGCCGGATCTACTTTTTCACCGTTTCTAATAACTTCATAATGCACGTGCGGTCCCGTAGAAGACCCCGTATTGCCTACAAGCCCTATCAATTGGCCTCTTTTCACTTTTTCACCTTGTCGAACCAAAATTTTACTCATGTGTCCGTAAAGTGTCTGATACCCGTATCCATGCTGGATTACAACGTTATTTCCATACCCCGTATAAATAGACTCCGTTTTTTCAACAACGCCGTCTCCAGTGGCATAAATTTCCGTTCCAATATCGGCGGTGAAGTCTATTCCGGTGTGAAGTTTAGCCACTTTGTAAATCGGATGAATGCGATATCCGAATCCGGAAGAAATACGCTCAAGATCTTTGTTCGAAACGGGTTGAATGGCAGGAATACTTTGCAACATGGCGTCTTGTCCGCGCGCCAACGAATAAATCTCTTCGTACGATTTGCTCTGACTCACAAACATCTCTTGCAATTTGCGAATGCGGAACAACGTTTCTTCAACGTCTTTGTCGGTGGCAAAGTCATTGTGTGTTTTCGATGAAAGTCCAGAAAACTTGCGCGCGTAAGGCTCTGCCCCGAAGATAGAACGGTACACGTTTTCATCTCTCCGCTCAAGGTCCGTCGCAAACAATTCCAACGTGTCAATCTTTCTGTTGAAGGTTTCAATCTGCGTTTCCAGATAATTAATCTTCTTTTCCAATTGCTCGGTCTCGGGATCCTTGAAGAAAGACGCGTAAAGCACAATACCAATTCCACCTAAAACAACCCCCGCAAGCACATAGCGCGTCACTATCCATGCGTAGTCGCGAATGGTGTACGTTATCGCCTCGTAATTGAGGGTATTCGGATTGAAGATGTATTTGTACTTAAATTTCTTCATGCCTTGCGAATTTACGTCACTTTTTTTAATCGCTTCTTCCCTTGTGAGATGTAAATTTGCGCGCATGATGACAGCTCAAGAGATTCGCCAAACTTTTTTAGACTTTTTCAAATCGAAAGGTCACCACATTGTTTCGTCGGCACCCATTGTGGTGAAGGGCGATCCAACGCTTATGTTCACCAACGCGGGAATGAATCAGTTCAAAGATTTATTTCTTGGCCACGGCACCATAGAGCACAAGCGCATTGCGAACTCTCAGAAGTGTCTTCGCGTTAGCGGAAAACACAACGACTTGGAAGAGGTGGGCGTAGATACCTACCACCACACCATGTTCGAAATGTTGGGCAACTGGTCGTTCGGCGATTACTTCAAGGAAGAGGCCATCACGTGGGCATGGGAGTTATTGACTGAAGTTTACAAACTTCCGAAAGACAGATTGTACGTAACCGTTTTTGAAGGCGATGAAAAGGAAGGATTGGAATTCGATCAAGAGGCTTTCGACATTTGGAAACGCTGCATTGCGGAAGACAGAATTTTAAAAGGAAATAAAAAAGACAATTTTTGGGAAATGGGCGAAACGGGTCCGTGCGGTCCGTGTAGCGAAATTCACATTGACATCCGCACCGACGAAGAGCGTGCGAAAGTCGATGGGAAAGCGTTGGTGAACGATAGCCATCCGCAAGTGATTGAAATTTGGAACAACGTGTTCATGCAATTCAATCGCAAAGCAAGCGGAGAGCTGGAGCCCCTTCCAAACAAACACGTAGATACCGGTATGGGCTTCGAACGTTTGTGCGTGGCCCTTCAAGGCAAACAATCGAACTACGACACCGATGTGTTCTCGCCACTGATTGAGCGCATTTCGAAAGCATCGGGTGTGGCTTACACACGTAGCGATTCAAAACAAGACATTGCTATTCGCGTTATTGCAGACCACGTTCGCGCGGTGTCGTTTACCATTGCAGACGGACAACTCCCTGCAAGCGGTGGAGCGGGCTATGTGATTCGAAGAATCTTGCGCAGAGCCATTCGTTACGGATACAGTTTCTTGAACAGAAAAGATCCATTCATTTTTGAATTGGTAGATGTCCTTGCAGCAGAGATGGGTGCATTCTTCCCAGAGATTGTTTCCAACAAAGATTTGGTGAAGCGAGTGATTCGTGAGGAAGAAGAAAGCTTCTTGCGCACACTAGACAAAGGCATTCAATTGTTAGACGATCACTTGAGCAAAGGCGCTTCAGTGTTAGATGGAAAGACTGTATTCGAATTGTACGATACGTTCGGATTTCCTTTCGACTTAACCTCGTTAATTGCTTCTGAAAAGGGCGTGGGCGTAGATGCTGCAGGATTCGAAGAAGAACTCGCGAAGCAAAA
>CANGEF010000195.1 GCA_947452685.1 Flavobacteriales bacterium
CAAAACAGCAAGACACTTGCTGCAGATGCTTTGGAAAAGATTATTCCAGGTGGTTCATTCGCTGTATCCATTCTCATTGCACTTTCTGTATTCGGTTGCGCTGGTCTGTACGTTCTCGCTACTCCGCGCATTGTGCAGCAGATGTCGAACGAGGGATTGTTTTTTCAAGCATTCGGAAAATCGCATCCTAAATTCGGAGTGCCGGTCAATGCCATTCTCTTGCAATCTGCTTGGGCCATTGTGCTCATCTTCGTCTGGGGTAAATTTGAAGCACTGTATACTTACGTTACCATTACCGAATGGTTCTTCCTTGCTATGGCTTGCTCAGGAATATTCATTTTCAGAATGAAAAAATTGGGACAAACAGATGGTATTTTCAAATCGCCTCTTTATCCTGTATTACCTGTCTTGTTTATTGCAGTTGTCGCATGGTTCATTGTGAAGAATGCACTGAGCGACGATCCAGCTGCGTACTTCGGTCTGATGGTAATTCCGATTGGCGCTGTTGTTTATTTCATTATTGGAAAACGGAAAACAAACTAATCAAATCATTTAAAACGATCAAAAAGCCCACTTCGGTGGGCTTTTTCATGCGCTACAGCCTAGTAAATCAAGGCGTTTCAGCGCAAAAACCCCGTGGTTATGAACATCAACGGGCTTTTTTCAACAAATTGATAAAAATCCTCAGTGTTTACTTGCGAATTAGAAAGAGCTTCTTTTACATTTGGAATAACAAACAAATGTTTAATTAACAAAAACCAAAACAAAATGAACAAAGCAGAATTGATTGAAGCTATCGCAGCTTCTTCTAAGCTTACCAAAGCTGATTCGAAGCGTGCATTAGATGCATTCATCGAAGTAACTACTAAAGCGTTGAAAAAAGACGACCGTGTTGCCCTAGTTGGTTTCGGTTCTTTCTCTACTTCAAAGCGTGCGGCTCGTAAAGGACGTAACCCACAAACTGGTAAAGAAATCACTATCAAAGCTAAAAAAGTAGTTAAGTTCAAAGCTGGTGCTGAGTTATCTTCTAAAGTGAAGTAATTTTCAGTAACGAAAAATATGAGGGCTGCTTCGGCAGCCCTTTTTATTTTTGCACACCATGAGTCAAGAATTATACGATCTATTCTGTGAAGCGCTGACGCCCTTCAAGCAACAGCGTTTCGACGAGGTCGTTCATCTGCGCACAAGATATTTAACCGTTGTGCTCGAAGATCTCTATCAATCGCACAACACCAGCGCTATTCTCAGAAGCATGGAATCGTTCGGAATTCAAGACGGATATTTAATTGAGAACACGAATCCGTTTCAACACCTTCAACGCATAGCAAAAGGAGCCGGAAAATGGCTAACGCTTCACCGATATAATTCAACACGCAGCAATACTGCCGAATGTGTTCGCGATTTAAAAACCAAAGGATACCGATTAGCAGTAACCCACCTGCACGGAAATTCTATTCCTCTTTCTGAATTAGACCTTTCACAAAAAACAGCTTTGGTCATGGGCACCGAACTTTCTGGCGCAAGCGACTACATGGTTGAACAAGCCGATGTGCTTGTGCACATTCCTATGCAAGGATTTACCGAAAGCCTCAATGTCTCTGCAGCGACGAGCATTGCGTTGCAGCATTTAACCACTAACTTGCGCGGCAGTTCTATTGATTGGCAACTAAGCGACCAAGAAAAATTAGAATTGAAACTTGAATGGGCGCGTCACAGCATTCATTGGTGGAAGCACATTGAAGCCGAATGGCACAACAAAAAACATGTCTGAAAAAATTGCACTAAGCACAAACAACAGAGCCCTTTTACAAATGGCTCTTCCCTTGTGCATGGGTGCATTCGTGCAATTTATTGTTGTGCTCGTAGATAATTTTTTCGTTGCCCAACTCAACGGAAAAGCCATGAGCGCGGTGAGTTTCGTTGGACTCATCTACATAGCACTTTCCATGCTTTCTGCAGGATTGGCGAACGCTTCACAAATCTTAATTGCTCGAAAACGCGGCGAAGGAAGAAGCGAAGAAATTCCAACCGTATTTGCAAATGCACTTTTCATAGGAGCATTCATTGTCTTGATTCAGTTTATTGTATTGGCTTATTTCATCCCAACATTTTTAGATCGAAGCATTGAAGACGAAGAAACGCGCAATTACATGAAAACCTTTGCGGAAACGCGTGCATACGGATTCATCTTTTTCACTTTCATACAAGTACTTCAATCGTTTTGGTCTGGAATTGCACTCACACGAAGCATGATCTATTCAACCGTCACGGTTGCGATTTTCACCATCGTCTTCGACTACCTATTCATCTTTGGAAATATGAATTTCCCTCGGCTGGAAGTAAGAGGCGCTGCTATTGCAACCAACATGGGTGAAGGCGCAGCAGCACTTGTTCTTTTCGTATACACCCTCTTTCATTCGAAATACAAAGAAGTGCGGTTGTTTCGAAATTTATATCGGGTTCCTTTCCATTACACCAAAGAAATTCTAAGACTAGGCATTCCGATTATGCTTCAAATGCTTGTAGCGCTGAGCATCTGGATCATCTTCTTCGCCTTCATAGAAAAGAAAGGCGATGACTCTTTTCAAAGTTCATTCATTGTTCGAAACATGTACATGCTCGCTTGGGTTAGCGTCATGGGATTTTCAAGCACCACGAAAACATATGTATCCGGACTATTGGCTGAAAAGAGAAGCGGCGAAATTTTCAATGTGATTAAAAGATTGGCACTCCTGAACTTCACTTTTATTTTAATTCTTACACACGGCCTTTGGATGTATCCGGAAAGCATTGCGCATCTGTTCAACGCCAACGACGAAACCGTTCGGTTAACGGTGAAGAGCATGTATGTTGTATTTCCGGCTATTGCAATTTTTGCGGTTACTAGCATTTTATTGGCCGCTGTTGAAGGTGCCGGCAAAACCATTCAAGGATTCTTCATTGAGCTTGCTACCACTGTCATTTATCTCTCATACGCCTACTACATTTCATTTTATACCAACGCCGACGTTGCCATCATTTGGACCTCGGACTACGTCTATTTCCTCGGTCTTGGGCTATTTTCTATGTTGGTATTTCGAAATTCAAGTTGGTTCAAAAAAACTGGTCGGAAAGATTTCCACAATGGCTAATTATTCGAAAGGGACGCAGTAATTTTATGCTCCTATCTGAACAATTTCCATGTATTTAATATTCGACACCGAAACCACCGGCCTTCCGCAAAACTACAAAGCCCCCTTAACCGATTTTAACAATTGGCCAAGGCTTGTGCAATTGGCGTGGCAGCTGCATGGCGAGCGTGGAAATTTAATTTCTCAAGGAAGCATTATTGTTCAGCCGAATGGATTTTCCATTCCTTATTCATCGGAAAAAATTCACGGCATTTCAACCGAACGCGCCACAAAAGATGGTATTCCTCTTAGCGAATGCTTGGATCAATTTGAAGAGGCGCTCGCTCAAACGCAATTTGTAGCCGGACACAACATTGAATTCGA
>CANGEF010000196.1 GCA_947452685.1 Flavobacteriales bacterium
TGGTAAATATTCGTGATTCTATTTCTGATTTAATTAGGTTTTGTTCCATAGAGCAAACCTATTTCGCCAATTTGAAAAACACACCAATTTTTATGTGCAGGTTATATGCTGTTTATTCAACAGCGAATGCCGATGACACCTTTGGTGATGACCTTCTTTGAAGGATGACACCTTTGGTGATGACCTTCTTTGAAGGATGACACTTCGTGATAATTTAACTACGCAGTTCCAATTACGCAGTAGGAATTATGTACTTCGTACGAATGCCTTTGGCGAATGCTTCGCGAATGTCTTCGACGATCTTAATTACGTAGTAGGAATTACGAAGTAGGAACAACGAAGTTCCAATCACGCAGTTCCTACTCCTTCACCACCACCTCCGTATAAGCCTTCCCATTATCATTCATAGCCTGAACGGTGTATAAACCAAATGTGAAATTTTGAAGATTCAGATAAAGGCGATTGTTACCGTTTATTTTTTCTGTTGAAACCACTTGTCCGTTCATGTTGTAAAGACGAACGGTCCAGTTGTCTTTGGTTGGAAGTTGAATAGTGAGGTTGGCACTTGTTGGACTTGGAAATAATTGCATTGTGCTGTTCATACCTGCAGCCTCTTCAATATTAACTGCATCGTCGAAAATATGCATGAATATAGATTTACCAACATCGCTGTCTGGCGACGCAGGAGATAGTTCATTGGTGATCATCATATCATTTGAATAGGTCGAAGAAATTGCATAGAGCTTGTTGTTGAATATGCAAGAAGTGAGAGGTTCGTAGGTGTCATTTCCTCCCAAATAACTAGCGAATGCAATGTTGTGCTCTGGCGTTAAGATCATGTAATATCCTTGGTTTGGTCCAGTCGCGTAACCCCAATTGTCAGCGGTTTGAGGGGAATCGGCAGAAGCGTTGATATAAGAATATAAAAGTAACTTCCCGTTATAATCCACCTCGAGCATTTCCACATAATACATGTCTGTTGGCAAGTAACTTGACCAAACGGGTGCTCCGTTTGGATCTAATTCGATAAGGAAATTGCCTGTTATTTCAGCACTTTGAATACCCCCTTGTCCATAAAGCGGGGTAAAATCAGAGGGGCTATCACTGATCAATATGTAAATCTTACCATTTGAATCCACGAAAATATCTTGTTCTAGGGTATTCACAGTTGGCTGATTCTTGGCATATGTCCACTCTATATTCTTTGTAGTTTGATTTATTTTGACAAATAGCACATTTGAATAGGACGTAGGAATAAAGCTTGGTGGATAGATACTTGACGTGTCGCTGAAAGCCCTCAATGAGCAATAGATGAAATTGTCATCTACAAAAAGATCTTGAAGAACATCGCCTTTATTTCCTCCCAAGAAACGGTCATAAATGAAATTCCCATATTCATCGAAAATTGCGAAGTAACCATCTCCCAGCCCTGCTGTCATTTCACCGTTGAAATAATTTGGGTAATGCCATTGATATCGAGCAGTGATATAGTAGCGGCCGTTTTTGAAAAAAAAACGATCCCCTGTTATTTGGCATCTCAAGCTATTCTGTAGATATGAAGAATAAATTAATTGACCTTCTGTGCTCCATGTAGTAATAAACGGAAACACTGTTTGTGTTTCTGGGAGAGGAGGTGGTGAATTGGGATAAAATGCGTTTTGAGTTACAATTTCATCTTGCGAGCCCGTGAACATGGTGAGATACAAGGTGTCATTTTCACACGTAATCGAATTAATTTCCTCCCAACCAGTATCGCCGAAGTAAGTGCACCAACCTATTTCGTGATTGGGTTTAATTTGCATAAGAAATATATCTTGTCCTCCAAAAATAGTTGCGGAAACAGTGGTATCGAATGAGTTCTCATTTGTAGGCAAACATGCACTGTAGATATGTCCCGCTACATATACATTTCCATGGCTATCTACACATGATATTTTGGAAATAATGGCCGAAGTGTCAGATGTAACAAATGACGAATATGCCAAATGATTCGGCTGAGCTAATGCGACCAGCGGAAATACGATGGTTAATAGAAGGAATATTCTTTTATTCATTTCGTTAAATTCATTTTCAATTTCCTTATTCAACAACAAGCTTCTCACTCACCTCTTCCCCACTCTCAAATCTTGCTCTTACCGTATAAATACCTTTCGCGTATTCCGAAACATTCACTTGCATTTGCATTCTACCTAAAACTTTTTCGGAATGCATAAGCTGTCCGGTTGCGTTGAAGATTTGAATGGATTGCGGAATGTGAGCGGATTCGAATTGAAGGGAGGTTTGGCTGGTTGCTGGGCTCGGGAAGATGGAGAAAGAGGAAGTCGACATTTCTTCAACAGAGAATGGATTGCAACAATCTATTCCAATTGGAAATTCAGTTGATGGAAATTTCCTGACATCGCTTTCAAAGAAGCAGTGTAGCCCTGAATTAATATCTACACAGGTAAAACTCATAGAATGATAGAACCACGTATAAATATTGCCAATCCCTTCAATCCAAAATTCTTCGTTGCCTTGTAAATCGGAAGTTGGACTGTAAACCAGCGACCACATTCTTCTTGTGCTGCCATCGTACATAGTAATCGTGTCTATGCTAGTTACAACAAGTGTTTGTGGTGCTTCAAAAAAACCCCAACAAGATTCAATTGAAATACTGTCGCCTACATCCATAGTAAAATCGAACATTAACATTTCCGATTCCAACGCATTGTTGCGGGTATACCATTTGCTTGAATCTTCGCGAATGAGAAGAGCCGGAGTGGCGGGAACAGTCGGGTCGCAATAACTGAATAGCTCAACATTGTGATAAATGGTGTCGTTTACTGATACCTCACCGTTTATTCGATAGGATTCAGTTCCTCGATCATTATTAATTATAAAAGAACGCCATACTATCTGCCAGATGCCATCTGTCGGAATCGGTAATGCATCTGTGATTTGTGCTTTTGCAAGCATTGGAAGAGAGATTGCGAGTAGGAGTACAAGTTTTTTCATAGTAATCTTTTTTATTTCAATAACCTTTCTTTTTTTTAAATCTTTCCCCCAGCTTCACTGGGGGCATTACCCATGCCGCTCGCAGAGCGAGCTCTAAGCAACGCAGTTCCAATTACGTAGTAGGAATAAAATCTTCGATTTTCCAATTACGCAGTTCCTTGTTCATTATTCAACAACAAGCTTCTCACTCACCTCTTCCCCATTCTCAAATCTTGCTCTTACCGTATAAATGCCTTTCGCGTATTCCGAAACATTCACTTGCATTTGTATTCTTCCTAACACTTGTTCGGTATGCATTAACTGTCCGGTTGCGTTGAAGATTTGAATGGATTGTGGAATGTGAGCGGATTCGAATTGAAGGGAGCTTTGATTGGTGGCGGGACTGGGGAAGAGTTTGAAGGATTTAAACGTTGTTTCATCAACAGAAATAATTGGGCAGCAACTATTCGGCACTCCAGGGTGGTAATTAGACCAGTCGTTTTGGTAAATAAGAA
>CANGEF010000197.1 GCA_947452685.1 Flavobacteriales bacterium
AGCAAAGGCGCTTCAGTGTTAGATGGAAAGACTGTATTCGAATTGTACGATACGTTCGGATTTCCTTTCGACTTAACCTCGTTAATTGCTTCTGAAAAGGGCGTGGGCGTAGATGCTGCAGGATTCGAAGAAGAACTCGCGAAGCAAAAAGAACGCAGTCGCAGTGCTACGAAATTAGAGACCGACGACTGGGTTGAAGTGCAAGCAGGAGATCCAACATTTGTTGGATACGATTCGTTGGAATGCGAAACGAAAATTCTGAAATACAGAAAGATTAAAGCGAAAGGAAAAGAGAGTTTTCAATTGGTGTTGAGCAACACACCTTTCTATGCGGAAGGCGGTGGACAAGTAGGAGACACCGGTGTTTTGAAAACCATTAACGAGAGCATTGCTGTCATAGACACCAAGAAAGAAAACAACCTAAGTGTTCATTTTGTAGAGCAACTTCCAGAGAATGTGAACGCAACTTTTACTGCGGTTGTAGATCGCACGAAGCGAGAAAGCTCACAACGCAATCACAGCGTAACGCACTTGCTACACGAGGCATTGCGCGAAGTGTTGGGAACGCACGTAGAGCAAAAAGGATCGTTGGTGAATGCAGATTATTTGCGTTTCGACTTTTCGCATTTCGCGAAAATGACCGACGAAGAATTGAAGCAAGTAGAGCAATTGGTGAACAGCCGCATTCGCGCAGCTTTCCCATTGAATGAAAATAGAAACGCAACCATGGACGAGGCGAAAGCGCAAGGTGCCATGATGTTGTTTGGTGAAAAATACGGATCAACGGTTCGTGTAATTCAATTCGGAAACAGCGTTGAATTGTGCGGAGGAACGCACGTTCAAAAGTCCAGCGACATTCGTTCATTCCAGATAACATCGGAAGCTGCGGTTGCTGCGGGTATTCGAAGAATTGAAGCCATTACAGCCGATGCGGTAGATGCGTTGTTGGAAGAAGAACGCAACGAGTTGGAAGCGGTTCGTTCCTTGGTGAAAAACAAAAATGCAAGCAAAGCAGTAGAAGATTTGTTAAGCAAATTTTCTTTGTTGGAAAAAGAATTGGACGCTTTGAAGCACGAGAAAGCCATGCAAATGAAAGGCGTGTTGAAAGAGAAGTTCGAAGAGAAAAATGGAATGAGTGTCTTGATTGATCAAGTAGATTTAGATGCAAATGCCATCAAGGATATTTGTTTCCAACTGAAATCAGAAATTCCAAATGCGTTTATTTTATTGGCGAATGTGCAAGGCGGAAAGCCAACCATATCCTTGGCTTTAAGCGATTCGTTGGTGAACGATAAGAAATGGAATGCCGGTCAGCTTGTGCGTGAATGGGCGAAAGCCATTAAAGGCGGCGGGGGCGGACAGCCGTTTTTCGCAACGGCTGGAGGAAGCGATGTCAGTGGAATTCAAGAAGTATTAAACACAGCTAATAGTTTTATTAATGCATGAAACGTTTTCTGAGCTTTTTCATTTTTGTTTTTAGTCTAACGCAAATATCTGCGCAGTTGTTCACACACGTTGGAGGGTCTGTTGGTTTTGGCCAATCTAAGGTATTGGGAGAAAGATCAGAATTTGAAAGAGTAAAAGAAATACAAAATTTCTCATTGGGGTTGGTAGGTGAGCATCGATTCGATTCTCCATTTGTAATTACCATAGGTGCGAACTTTATGGGATTCGGAGATTCTACCATTTACAAGAACAGTGTGGTTGCTAACAACACAACCATAACTTCAATCAATCGATACAAGAACATGCGTTATTATATGCAAGTGCCTTTGTGTGTTGGATTGAATATTCCCATGGGAGAAGATAGCGATGGACTTATAATTAAAGCGGGTGCCTATTACGGATCAATGTTGGGTTCTCGAACTACGGGCAAGCAGATTTTAGTAACGGGTGCTGCAGTTACTGATACCGTTATTGATGCAAAAAGTTTTTTCGCTTATCCGAAAAAAGATTTCGGTTGGATTGCTGCGGTTGGATACGGCAATGATAATTACTCTGTTGAAGTTCGTTTCAACAAAGGTCTTACCTCTCTGTTTAATCAACCTGGAGATTTGCCTAAATACAATTTCGCCTACATTGTTACCTTGACGGGCTATCTTCCGAATTAAAGAAGTGAACTTTATTATCTTTGAACTATAAATAAAAAATCATGAAAAAATTATCAATTCTTTTCGCTGCAGTTGCAGTTGTTCTTTTTGCATCTTGTGGAAAATACACAGACGGACCTGGATTCTCTCTACGTTCGAAAAAATCTCGGGTGGTAGGTGAATGGACCGTTGAATCTGCTGTTCAAGCGGGTGTAGATATTACAAGTAGTATTACTTCTGGCGGAACTGTTAACTTGACATTCACAAAAGACGGTGTCTATACGTACGCCTATGACTACACTGTTTTCGGACAACACCTTAGCGGAACTTTAAATGGAACTTGGGATTTTTCAGATGATAAAGTAACATTAGATATTAAAGATGGAAGCGGTTCTACTTCGTCTTCTAAAATCTTGCGTTTAACCAATAAAGAACTTTGGTTGGAAGAAACCGATTCAAACGGTTCTACTTACGAAGTTCATTATAAAGCGAAATAATTTCTTTTTCAATAAAGTGAAAAAAGACTTCTTCGGAAGTCTTTTTTTATTTCTGCTTCTTCACAAACGCAGCTCGTGAAAGAGGAACATACGATTCCTTTTCACCCAATTGAACTTGTTTGTCGCCTTCAATTATTCTGTGCGAGTAATGCGCCAATTGTCCTGTTTCAACACAGATAGCATGAACCTTCGTTACATATTCCGCAATGGCTAACAAATGCGGCATAGGACCGAATGGCTTGCCCGTGTAATCCATATCCAATCCCGCAACAATAACGCGAACACCCATATTCGCCAGTTGATTGCAAACTTCCGGAAGTCCATCGTCGAAGAATTGTGCTTCGTCAATTCCAATCACTTCAGCTGTCGAAGCAAGCAATAATATCTGCGAAGAATGTTCAACCGGAGTAGAGCGAATACTCGTTCCCACATGACTCACCACTTCTTCTTCACTGTAACGAATATCGAATTTCGGTTTGAAAATTTCAACGTTCATCTTCGCGAATTCCGCGCGCTTTAAACGTCGAATTAACTCTTCCGTTTTTCCAGAAAACATAGATCCGCACACGACTTCAATCCAGCCGGCGCTTCTTCCTCTATTTACTGTGTTTTCTAGGAACATGGGGTTCAAAGATACGGATTCTGCGAAAGATACTTCGTAAGATGTTGCACAAGATGCAAGCAAGATGCCTACGGCAAGCGGCTACTAGCGAAGCTTCTTTCGCAGAATCTTACGAAGTATCTTGTCCCACATCTTGTGCAACATCTTGCCTTCGGCATCTTGTCCCACATCTTTTGAAAAATCTTGCTTGCATCTTGCCTTCGGCATCTTGTGCAACATCTAACGCTCACGTACCAATCTCTGATCTAGACTTTTTTCTAGAGAGCGTTA
>CANGEF010000198.1 GCA_947452685.1 Flavobacteriales bacterium
CCGAACGCGGTCACCATGAGAACCGAAGGAACGGGTTGCCCTTCTTTTTTGCGCAGCTCAGCAACAAGTTGTAGTCCGTCCATACCGGGCATGCGCCAATCGACTACCATGAGCGATATTGGGCGGTTTGCAGCGTTTTCTTTTTCAAAAATTTCAATGGCCTCTTTCGCATTGTCTGTCATGAGGACTTCAAATCCGAATGAAGAAAGCATTTCCTCTAGAACAATTCTTGCGCTGTCGGAATCGTCTACAAGCAATGCGCGCATTCCACTAATCGATTCTACTTTCGTAATGCTGTTCGACTCTTCGTTAGATAAAGAGAAAAACGCGTTGAACGAAAATTCAGAACCTTGTCCTGGGATGCTGGTGGCAGAAAGTTCTCCGTCCATCATCTCCACAATTTTCTTGCAGATGGCAAGACCCAATCCTGTTCCGCCAAATTTTCGAGTGGTCGATAGATCGGCTTGTTGAAACGGGCGGAAGAGTTTGTTCACTTGCTCTTCTGTCATTCCAATTCCACTGTCTTTTACTGCAAAGCGAATGATGATTCCGTAGGGAAGTTTAGTGACCACCTTCGCCATCAAATGCACTTCGCCTTCTTCAGTAAATTTCGCGGCGTTGTCTGCGAGATTCAATAATACTTGACGAAGACGCACCGAGTCTCCGAGAATTACCGGAGGAATGTTCGGGTCAATGTGCGTAACCAATTCAACGTCGTTCTTTTTCTGAAGCTTAACGTTTACAGCATCTGCAACGTCAGACACCAATTCTTCCAAATACAAATGCGTGCTTTCGAGTGTGAGTTTTCCGGCTTCAATTTTCGAGAAGTCGAGAATGTCGTCAATAATGCGCAACAAGTTTTTCGCAGAGACTTCTACCTTCTGAACATAATCGGCTTGCTTTTCAGAAAGCTCGGTTTTCTTCAACAAATAATTCATACCAATGATGGCGTTCATTGGGGTGCGAATCTCGTGCGACATGTTCGCTAAGAATTCACTTTTGGAAGCGTTCGCAGCATCTGCAATTTCACGCAACGAAACCATTTGATCGTAACGAACATTTAGTTCTTTGTGTGTATTTCGAATTTTATCGAACTGCTTCCCCAACAATCCACCGCTTACGCCGAGCATAATGGGGGCAATGTCAATGATCCAAAGCAAAGGGGTTTGAATTTGACAATTGGCAAGTGATTTAAAAGAAAATCCCATTCCACGAAATCCGCATTCAATCAGAGTTCCGAAAATGGGGAAGAGTAAGCCAATGAGCACACCGTACGTTGCGAAAACTTGAATCTCTGTTTTCGCAAACTTCCGAACGAGGCTTTTTTCTTTAATTGTCTTTTTTAAATCCATGGTGCACGAATTTACTTTAAAATTCGTGCACCAAAGAGTTTATGCTTCTTCTATTTTCTCGCCTTCAATTTCTTTTCGGAAGACAAGCGTTCCTTCGAACATATCCAGCACTACAGGTGCTGATTTATCTATGGTTCCAGCAAGTAAATGTTTCGAAAGTATGTTCAACACGTCTTTCTGTAACACGCGCTTAACAGGTCTTGCCCCGAATTGCGGATCGTATCCTTTTTCGCTCAGCCATTCCAAAGCCTCTGGAGAAACCTTCAGAACAATGTCGTTCTTGCGAAGACGCTGCGCTAAGATGTGTAGTTGAATGGTTACGATTTCGCGTACTTCTTTCTTCAACAAAGGTGGGAACATGATGACTTCGTCTATGCGATTTAAGAATTCAGGACGAAGAGATTTCTTCACCACTTCCATCACTTCCTCTTTTGTTTTTTCGAATAACGTAGTCAGGTTCGTCTTATCGTCGACATGATTGTAATTTTCTTGAATGATGTGCGAGCCAATGTTGCTGGTCATAATCACAATGGTATTCTTGAAATTCGCAACGCGTCCTTTGTTGTCGGTTAATCTTCCATCATCTAACACTTGAAGTAATATATTGAACACATCGGGATGCGCTTTTTCAATCTCATCGAGCAACACAACAGAATAGGGTTTTCTTCGAACGGCTTCGGTGAGTTGTCCGCCTTCATCGTATCCGACATAGCCCGGAGGCGCTCCTACCAAGCGAGACACGCTGTGCTTCTCTTGAAACTCGCTCATGTCTATGCGCGTCATGGCGTTCTCATCGTTGAACAAATATTCGCTCAACGCTTTCGCTAATTCTGTTTTTCCAACTCCGGTAGTTCCCAAGAAAATGAACGAACCAATCGGACGCTTTTCATCGCTTAATCCAGATCTGTTTCTACGCACCGCATCGCTCACCGCGGCAATGGCTTCTTGTTGTCCAACTACACGCTTATGCAATTCCTCTTCCATGCGCAATAATTTTTCGCGCTCACTTTCCATCATACGCGAAACAGGAATGCCTGTCCATGCCGCAACTACATCGGCAATTTCTTCCGGATCTACTTCTTCCTTCACCATTTTTGTATTGGTTTGAAGTTTTTGAAGTTCTTCGCGATCGATTTCAATGGCTTGTTCTTTCTCGCGAATTTTTCCGTAACGAAGTTCCGCTACCAAACCGAAGTTTCCTTCGCGCTCGGCTTGTTCCGCCTGAACCTTGAAATGTTCAATGTCTTTCTTCGCTTGCTGAATGCGCTCTACAACATCTTTCTCTGCTTTCCATTGTCCGTATAATCCGTTGCGCTCTTCTTGAAGATTCGCAATCTCTTCTCCAATTTCGTTCAATCGCGTAACATTGTTTTCACGCTTGATCGCTTCTCGTTCAATTTCCAATTGAAGAATTTTGCGTTCAATCTCATCGAGTTCAGCGGGCTTGGAATTTATTTCCATGCGCAAGCGCGAAGCGGCTTCGTCAATTAAATCAATGGCTTTATCTGGAAGGAAGCGATCGCTGATGTAGCGGATTGAAAAATCCACTGCAGCAATAATCGCGTCGTCTTTAATTTGCACCTTGTGATGCGATTCGTATTTTTCTTTCAATCCGCGAAGGATGGAAATGGCATCTTCTCGGCTTGGTTCGTTCACCATGACTTGCTGAAAGCGACGCTCAAGTGCTTTGTCTTTTTCAATGTATTTCTGATATTCATTGAGCGTAGTTGCGCCTATGGCGCGAAGCTCTCCGCGAGCCAAAGCAGGCTTCAAAATGTTCGCCGCATCCATTGCGCCTTCACCACCGCCTGCGCCAACGAGCGTATGAATTTCATCAATGAAAAGAATCAATTGCCCATCGCTTTCTTGCACTTCCTTCACCACCGATTTCAATCGCTCTTCGAATTCGCCTTTGTATTTCGCACCGGCTACAAGAGCGCCCATATCTAGGCTGTAGATAATTTTATCTACAAGATTTTCTGGAACGTCTTTGTTTATAATGCGGTGCGCAATGCCTTCGGCAATTGCTGTTTTACCTACGCCGGGTTCGCCAATAAGGATTGGATTGTTCTTCGTTCTGCGTGAAAGAATTTGAAGCACACGACGAATTTCTTCATC
>CANGEF010000199.1 GCA_947452685.1 Flavobacteriales bacterium
CCAAATAAAATACTCCAAGGTCTTGAGCTCTTGTCCAATGTGAGCATAGATCCGAAGCGAACACTCATCATCTTCGATGAGATTCAAGCTTGTAAAAATGCCATTACTTCGCTGAAGTATTTCCAGGAAGATGATCATTCATACTTTATAGTTGCCGCCGGTTCTTTGCTCGGAGTAGCTATTCACCAAGGTGTATCTTTTCCAGTTGGAAAGGTGAGTTTTTTAAACTTGTACCCTTTCAATTTCTTGGAGTTTCTTGCTGCAATGGGCAAGCAAAAATGGGTTGATCTTATTGAAGAACAGCAGCATGAAATGATTGCTACGCTTGCGCCTCAATTAGAAGCTCTGCTCAAGGACTACATTGTTATTGGCGGAATGCCTGCGGTAGTCGTGCAATTTGCAGCAACCGGACAATACCAGGCCTGCAGAAATACGCAATTGGAAATATTGCAAGCCTATGAAAATGATTTTTCGAAGCACGCACCTATTCAACAGCTGCCCCGAATAAGACAGGTTTGGCAATCCATCGTATCGCAATTGGCCAAGGAGAATTCCAAATTCATATACAGTGTTCTTCGAAAAGGAGCTCGTGCGAAAGACTTCGAGTTGGCTATTGAATGGTTAAGTGATGCCGGATTGATTCAAATTGTATCTCGCGTTAAAAAGCCCGGCCATCCGCTCAAATCATATGCCTCTTGGGAAGATTTCAAAATCTATTTAAACGACACTGGCTTATTAGGCGCTATGGCCCAATTGCCGACCGATGTTGTTTTAAAAGATCACCAATTATTTACTGAGTTCAAGGGCATTCTTACCGAGCAATTTGTTTTACAGCAATTGATTGCTCTTGGCCAACGTGGTTTTTACTGGCATCCTGAAAACGCCACTGCCGAAGTCGATTTTCTTATTACACACCACGACGAAATAATTCCTATCGAGGTAAAAGCCGCTCGCAATGTAAAGTCGAAAAGCTTGTCTGTCTACCACTCCCAATATCCCACCGCAAAAGCCATCCGCCTCTCCCTTCTCCCCTACAAAGAGCAAGCCTATATGACCAACATACCGTTGTATAGTTTTGTTGGAACTGTGAACCATGTTATTTGAAAACCTACTGTTTTATTCCTACTGTGTAATTAGAAAACTTTCAGTTTTATTCCTATTTCATAATTGGAAAACCGAAGATTTTGTTCCTACTGCGTAATTCCTACTTCGTAATAGGGACTGCGTTGTTCTCAGCGGCATTCCAGAGCTCGCAGAGCGAGCGGCATTCGAAATGCCCCCACTGAAGGTGGGGGAAAAAATTATTGATTAAATCTCACTTTTAAACGAAATAACTATTTTTTGTATTATTCTTCAGTCATTAAACGAATTTTATCACTTTAAAGACTGAATTCTCATATGTAGTAAGCGTTTTTTTAATATATTTGTTTAACAATACAACGCCATATGGAAAGCAACGCAAAATACAAGAACTGGAACGCCATGAGCGATCAGGCATTGGCTGCCTTTATTGGACAATTTATTCGCAGTAAACGCATTGAACAAAACATAACCCAAGCAAAACTAGCGAAAGACGCCGGCATCAGTCGCTCTACCCTAGTGCTGCTTGAAAAGGGTGAAACGGCTTCGTTAAGTTCATTGCTACAAGTCCTTCGTATGCTGAATCAATTGCATGTGTTAGCCGCCTTTGAAATAACGCCTGTGATAAGTCCGCTTCTTATGGCGAAAGAAGAAATGAAAAAGCGCCAACGCGTCCGCACGAAGCCTTCTTCACAACAACCTAAATCCGATTGGTAACCATGAATGCCGCTTATGTAAAAATATGGGGACAGCGAGTTGGGGCCATTGCGTGGGATGCCGAGCAAAGACTTGCCACGTTCGAATACGACGCCAATTTCAAAAAATTGGAGTGGGATCTTTCCCCACTGAAAATGCCTGTTCAATCGAATGCTCGCATTTTTCAGTTCCCTGAATTACGCGTTGCGGCGTTGTCTGAATTTGATACGTTCAAAGGACTGCCCGGACTGTTAGCCGATGTGCTTCCAGATAAATACGGAAGCCAACTGATTAACGCGTGGTTGGCCACAAACGGAAGACCGCAGAACAGTTTGAATCCGGTTGAAATGCTTTGCTTCATCGGAACGCGCGGCATGGGTGCCTTGGAATTTGAACCCGCGCAGCTTACCGAGAATAAACGGGCGTTTCAAGTGGAATTGGAATCGTTGGTTGAAACAGCCAAGCACGTGCTGAACGAGAAGTCGCAATTTCATTCGAAACTAAAGAGCGACGATCTGAAATCGATGCAAGATATTCTGCGCATTGGGACATCGGCCGGAGGAGCGCGACCAAAAGCGGTTATTGCCTACAACGAAAAGACTGGTGAAGTTCGGTCTGGACAAACCAAAGCGCCGAAGGGATTCGAGCATTGGCTCATTAAGCTCGACGGTGTTAGCGATGTTCAATTGGGAAAATCAAGAGGATACGGAAGAGTTGAAATGGCCTATTACAACATGGCCACCGATTGCGGCATTCACATGATGCCTTGTATGTTGTTGGAAGAAAATGGAAGGGCGCATTTTCTAACCAAGCGTTTCGATCGCGAGGGCAGTGAGGTGAAGCACCACGTGCAAACGTTTTGCGCCATGAATCATTTCGACTTCAACGAGGTGAACAGTTATAGCTACGAGCAGTTGTTTCAGACCATGCGCGAGTTGCGCTTATCGTATGCCGAAGCTGAGCAAATGTTCAGGCGTATGGTGTTTAATGTCTTGGCGCGCAATTGCGACGACCACACGAAGAACTTCGCATTCCGTTTGAAGGAAGGCGGCTTATGGGAATTAGCTCCTGCCTACGACATCTGCCACGCCTACGCTCCGAACCACCAATGGGTCAGTCAGCATGCCTTAAGCATCAACGGCAAGCGCACTGCAATTGCGCGCAAAGATCTACTTGTTATTGGTGACTCTATCCGCTGCAAAAACGCTTCCCAGATCATCGAAGAAATTCAGTCCGTCGTTCAACACTGGCCCTCTTACGCCAAAGCCGTTGGTGTCTCTCCGAAATTAAGAGATGCGATTTTCGAAACGCTGGAACTTCGTTGTTAGAACTGCGTTGTTTGAACTTCGTTGTCTGAACTGCGTTGTTGAAACTGCGTTGTTGGAACTACGTTGTTGTGTTACACCAAATAAACTCATTGATTTGTCGCAAATATTTACTACTTTTGCGACAGATATTAGATAAAATGACAACCCAAACTACTGAATATAATATTCTTATAAAAATAAGAAAAGCCGCTAGGGGTACGCTCTTTTTTACGGATGATTTTCTGTCTTTTGGTAGCGCCAAAGCTGTATCTAAGGTTCTTGAACGATTGGTAATAAGCAATGAACTCCAAAGAGTGGCTAGAGGCATATACGCTAGATTGGCGAGCGATCCA
>CANGEF010000200.1 GCA_947452685.1 Flavobacteriales bacterium
ACATTCGTATCTTTGATACATCATGAACCCTCAAGTAGACACCATCCTAGCAGAAGGCTGCGGCCGATGCAAACTCGTCGGCACTCCGCAATGCCGAATCATTATTCGAAACGCTGAAATGAAAGCACTTCGAGAGATAGCCTTGGAAACTGGATTAGACGAAGAAGTGAAATGGGGATTTCCTGCTTATACCTTCAAGAAGAAAAACATTTTTATGTTGGGCAGTTTCAAGGAACACTCAACGGTCATGTTTTTCAAAGGAGCGTTGCTCAGCGATCCTGAACAACTATTGGTTCAACCGACTGAGAATACGAATTCAGGAAGACAACTTCGATTCACCCATGCCAAGGAGATTCTTAAATTAAAAAAAACGATTCTCAGTTATTTTTTCGAAGCCATTGAACTTGAAAAAACTGGAGCAAAGGTTGAGGCCAAGAAGACTTCGGAATACCCCATGCCCGATGAGTTGAAAAACAAATTCAAAGAACTTCCTGAATTGAAGGCTGCATTCGAAAAGCTCACTCCAGGAAGACAACGCGGATATTTACTACACTTCTCTCAAGCCAAGCAATCCGCCACTCGCCTATCTCGTATAGAAAAGTGCATGGAAGCCATTTTTAACGGCAAAGGCATGAACGACTAACCAAATTGAAATGAGCAGTCCAAATCGATCTAGAAGAATTATCCTACTCATCGCCCTGCTCTGCTTGGTCGTTGTGATTGTTTATGCTTTCCAGTCGAGCAGTGCTCCTGCTGTTTCAAATTCCGAATCGCAAAAAGAAGAACAAAAGGAAGAAGTTATTCCAACCGAAAACATTTCGCATCTTGAATACCCCGCAACACTTCCCAACGAGAAAATAATTTCCCACGCGGGCTACTCTTTTGTCTATTCGGAAGAACACGAGCAAGCGAAATGGATTGCTTATGAATTAACCAAAGAAGAGACCAACAGTCTTTACGAACGGACCGACAAGTTCTTGGTCGACCCTCTGGTTTCAACGGGCACCGCAGAGAATTCAGACTATGCGAATTCCGGATACGACAAAGGACACTTGGCACCAGCGGCTGATATGGGATGGTCAGCAGAATCTATGAAAGAAAGCTTTTACTTCAGCAACATGAGTCCGCAGCTTCCTGGATTTAATCGCGGTGTTTGGAAACGACTGGAAGAACTCATGCGTTCTTGGGCATTAGATTGCAGCGCGATATACATAGTCACCGGCCCCATTTTGAAATCTGGATTGCCAACCATCGGAGGCAATCGTGTTTCAGTTCCGCTTGAATATTACAAAGTGATTTTAGATTACACACAACCGGAAGTCCATGCCATCGGATTCATTCTTCCAAACGCCTCATCAAGTGCATCGCTCAACACTTTCGCGTTAAGTGTTGACGAAGTTGAAAGTCGAACTGGCATTGACTTCTTCCCTGCCCTTCCCGACGATCAAGAAACGAAACTTGAAAAAGAAATTTGTCAAAATTGTTGGAGCTGGCAAGCTACTAAAACAAGCCATGGTTCTGGTTCTACACACAAATCAGGAAACACTGTTCAATGTTCAGGCATTACCAAAGCAGGGACGCGCTGCAAGCGAATGACATCAAGTGAAAATGGTAGATGCTACCAGCATGGCGGAAATTAACCCCGCTTTTCTTTCATAAACAATATCTATAATTTCATAAAAACTATTGATGAATACTCTCGTAGTATCGCATCTACTTTTGGTGGGTCAAAATAAGACTCACTAAATAAATTATAGTATGAAAAAAATCTTATTAATTATGGGAATAGCCGCATCTGCGAGCAGTTTTGCGCAGCATCATGAAGGTATGACCGGACAATGTCCCTTCCACTCATCAACCACTCCAACAAAGACTGAAGTCATTGGAAGTGGACAGAGCAACAAAGAATGGTGGCCGAATGCACTTAATCTAGATGTCCTGAGACAAAATTCGAATTTATCTAATCCAATGGATGCTCAATTTTCTTACGAAAAGGCCTTCACCACGTTGGACTATTTCGCATTGAAGAAAGACATCAACACCTTGCTTACGCAAAGCCAAGATTGGTGGCCAGCAGACTTTGGCAATTACGGACCATTCTTCGTGCGCATGGCCTGGCACAGCGCAGGAACGTACAGAACCGGCGACGGCCGTGGAGGCACACGATCGGGAATGGAGCGTTTCGCACCACAAAACAGCTGGCCCGATAATACGAACTTAGATAAAGCGAGAAGATTGCTCTGGCCTATTAAGCAGAAATATGGCAACCAAATTTCTTGGGCCGACTTAATGATTTTAACAGGAAACGTTGCTCTTGAAAACATGGGCTTTAAGACCTTTGGTTTTGGAGGTGGTCGTGCCGATGTTTTCGAACCCGAGCAATATGTGTATTGGGGACCTGAAACGAATTGGTTAGACGACAAGCGCTACACCGAAGGAAGACAACTCGAAAAGCCTTTGGCTGCTGTTCAAATGGGATTGATCTATGTTAATCCGGAAGGACCAAACGGAAATCCAGATCCATTGGCTTCAGCGAAAGACATTCGCGAAACATTTGGAAGAATGGGAATGAACGACGAAGAGACCGTTGCGCTTATTGCGGGTGGACATACCTTCGGAAAGACGCACGGTGCGGGAAGCGCTTCGCATGTGGGCGAAGCACCAGAAGGCGCTGGAATTGAAGAACAAGGTTTAGGTTGGAAGAGCGACTTCAATACAGGAAAAGGAAAAGATGCGATCACTTCAGGATTGGAAGTAACATGGAATTCTACTCCAACACAATGGAGCAACAGATACTTCACCACACTCTTCAACAACGAATGGGAATTGACAACTAGTCCTGCGGGGGCAAAACAATGGACTCCGAAAAACGGTGTTGCCAATGTTCCCGATGCACACGACGTTTCTAAAAAACAATTGCCCGGAATGCTTACCACCGACATCGCGTTGCGCGTAGATCCTGCTTATGAAAAAATCTCAAGAAGATTCTTAGAGCATCCTGAAGAATTTGCAGATGCTTTTGCTCGTGCTTGGTTCAAGTTAACCCATCGCGATATGGGACCGAAGACCACTTACCTAGGCCCTGAGATTCCAAAAGAAAATTTGATTTGGCAAGATCCTATTCCAGCTTTAAATCATGCTACTATTGACAACAATGATATTGCGGTATTGAAAACACAACTGCTTGCCTCTGGATTAACCTTAAGTGAAATGGCTTCCACTGCATGGGCTTCTGCATCTACCTACCGTAATTCAGATAGACGCGGCGGTGCTAACGGAGCGCGCATTCGTCTTGCTCCACAGAAAGACTGGGAAGTGAACAATCCGAAACAACTAGCGAAGGTTCTTGCTGCTTACGAAAAGATTCAAAAGGAATTCAACAACAAAACAAAGGATGGCAAGAAGGTTTCTATGGCCGACTTAATTGTTCTTGCA
>CANGEF010000201.1 GCA_947452685.1 Flavobacteriales bacterium
GTGGCGTTGTTCATGGGATTAACCGTGAGCGCGGAAGAAATTATTAAGGACAAGAAGATTCTGAAGCGCGAGAAATACTTGAACCTCAACAAGAACAGTTATCTGTTTTCGAAGTTGGGACTTATGTTTTTAATCTCGGCCATTCAAACTGCCTCGTATGTTTTAGTTGGAAATTCAATACTGGAAATTCAAGGCATGTTCTGGCCGTTCTGGATCATCTTGTTCAGCACCGCGTGCTTTGCGAATGTGCTAGGGCTGAACATTAGCGCTACTTTCAACAGTGCGAAGGTGATCTACATTCTTATTCCCATTCTCATTATTCCACAGCTGTTGTTCAGCGGTGTCATTGTGCGTTTCGACAGACTGCACAAATCCATGGTAACCGAAGGTGAGGTGTCGTGGGTTGGAAACGCTATGGCTAGTCGCTGGGCTTATGAAGCTTTGGCAGTAGAGCAATACTGCAACAACGACTTTACTTCACGCGTGTTCGAAACCGATGTTCAGTTGAAATCGTTGACCTGGGAAAAAGATTTTTGGGTGGTTGAAATGCGCAACCAACTGAATAATTGGGACAAGCCGAACAACACGACTTCGGTTGAACTGATGAAGAATGAATTTGCGAAACGCGCCGAAAGCACCGCTGAACTCAATTGGGCGTTGCAACAAATTGAAACGAATGGCATAGGGGCGAGAGATACTGTTTTGGGTGTGTTGAGTATTTACGAGTCGGCGCTTATAGACCGCTACAACAACTTGAGCGACGCGAAAGAGCAGTGGTTGTCTTCCTTGCGCGACACGGAAGAGAAGCAGAAGCAATATCAGCAAGACATGGACAACTACTTCAACGAATCGTTGGAAGAGTTCGTTACCGCGAAGAATGATGTGAAGAAAATTGTGGTGACCGATAACGGCTTGATTCGAAAAGCCACGCCTATATATTTCATTCCGAATAAAGGAACTGCATTTTTAAAATCGCATTTCTATGCACCGAAGAAGTGGATAGGAGGAAAGGAGAGTGGGAATTATGTGAATACGCCCGGGGCGAACACGATAGTCATTTGGTTAATGACTGTGGCGCTTACGTTCTTGTTGGTGTTCGACGGATTGAATAAAATATCGAAGCTTTACACCTTCACCATTCGGAAAGGTACAGATAAGATGGCTTCGTAATCTTCTCCGGCTTCAAGCATGTCTTCGTCGTCTGCTTCGTAATGCCAAAGCACCGTTGCGCTATCTCCAAGTGGTTCTAGTTTGCGGAAAAGATCGAGCAAGCATTTCGAACTACTCGTGTTGAAGTATTCCAAATGAACTTGAAATTCTGTTTTGGCTGGTGAAGATTTCACCCATTCACCCATCCACTCGATTAGCGGTTTGTAGAAGTCTAATGCATTTTCTGGAATAGATCTTCCTTTCAATTCTAAAATACCTCCAACAGCATTGAAATGCACGTGTGGAGATTTGGGAGAAGCTTCGCGAACGATTGAATTCATGTGTGCAAGATAGAAATTTCTTTGAAGCAAAATTAAGCGAGTATATTTGTTTTCGAAAATTAGTTATGCAGAATACTCAAGAGTGGTTTGCGTCGTGGTTCAACTCTCCCTTTTACCGCGAATTGTACGCACACAGAACAGGAGAAGAAGCACGGGCGTTTGTGTTGAAGTTGATTCAAGAATTGAATTTGCCTGTGGGAGCAAGCGTTCTAGACGTATGTTGCGGCAACGGAAGACATAGCGAAGTTTTTAACGAGAAGAATTTCAATGTAGTTGGAATAGACATTAGCGAGAAGAGTTTAGAAGAGGCGAAGGCGCGGAATTTATCGAATACTCATTTTCATTACGCCGATGCGCGCAATTTCGAGATGCACGAGCGCTTCGATTGTGTGGTAAATCTGTTCACGAGCTTCGGATATTTTGAAACAACGGAAGAGCACATTGAAATGCTTCAGCGTATTTACGAGCATTTGAAAGACAACGGAGTTTTTGTGTTCGATTTTTTCAATGCTGAAAAAGTTCGTGCTGCTGGCAGTGAAGACCGCAAGGTGGTGAAAGACGGCGCTGAGTTTCACATAACGAAAGAGATTACCAACAACCGCGTCATAAAGCACATTCGTATTCAGAAAGAGGCTGCGCGCATGGATTTTCAAGAATCGGTAGCGTTGTATTCGAAGGAGCAGTTGGTTGAAATGTTTGAAGTAATAGGATTTAAAAATATAAACACATACGGAGATTATGAGTTGGGGTCGTTTGACTTAGCGAACTCGGATCGTTGTATTATTATTTGTTCGAAGTAATGGAAGGTTCATTTTGGGTATCGGTGCTTTCGCTTTTTAGCGCATCTATGTTAGGCGGTTCGTTAGCGTTGTTGTGGAAGATGAAAAACAACCAATGGTTGAAATTGCTTTTGTCGTTCAGCGCGGCGTATTTGTTGGGATTAACGGTGTTGCATTTGTTTCCTGAATTGTATCATTCAGACTGGGAATATGCGGGTTGGTTTGTCATAGCTGGATTTTTACTTCAAGTTATTTTAGACTTTTTCTCTCACGGAGTAGAGCACGGACATGCGCATACGCACGATCACATTTCGGGATCGTTCTTGTTCTTAGTCATGGCATCGTTGTGGATTCACGCGTTCATTGAAGGCATGCCGTTTGGCGCAGATGCGCACGTGCATGCGGAAGACGTTACCGCTGCCGCTCACGGACACGAGCATCACGATCACAACAATCCGTTGTTGTTGGGAATTTCCATGCACAAGATTACTGAAGCCTTTGTCTTGGCCTCGTTGTTTCTGCATGCTGGGGTGAAGAAAGCGAAGGCTTGGTTCTTACTTGTCTTATTTGCATGCATTGCTCCACTTGGCGCAGCGTTTCATTTGTTCGTCGACTCTCAAGGCTGGGATGTTGAAGGCTGGTGGTACACGGCCATGATTGGCGTTTTAATCGGAATCTTGCTTCACGTCTCAACCATCATCCTTTTCGAAAGCGAAGAAGGCCATTCGTTCAACTGGAAAAAGTTTGTGATGGTGTTGTTGGGAATTGTTTCTGCAGGACTGCTAGTGTAGGAACTACGTTGTTTGAACTACGTTGTTTGAACTGCGTTGTTTGAACTACTTTGTTAATCTTCCCCTCTCTTAACTTTTCTTAACTTCTCTTACCTTTTAAAAAGACATTCGCCGCAGGCATTCGCCCGAAGGGCATTCTTTATTGATTGCTCCATGAATACAGCGAGTCTGCAGAAAAATCCATTTCACCGTTGTTCCAAGAAAGATAACCGTGAGTGACTTCGAAATTCTTGAATTTAGATAAATCTAAAAATGCTTTTGTCATGGGATTGGAAGCGGCAGATAAAAAAGATTTGAAGTCCACGGTTCTTCTCTCTCCGTCAGAAAAAAA
>CANGEF010000202.1 GCA_947452685.1 Flavobacteriales bacterium
GTGCGTCCCACCGTGCTCCGGTGCCGAAATAGAGTAAGAGGAATAGAAGTATCCCATGGGTCGCACAATTCCTTTGTAATCGGTTGTGTGAACGAAATTCGTTTTGTTGTTCGGCCAATAAAGCGTTGTGCTGTCGAACGGATGTGTTAAATCAATCCAAGTGCTACTGAATTCGTAGGCGTTTTTCGAAGTGATACAGCTTGCAAGAATGGTTGATGCGGAAAATAAAAGAAAGAGTTTTCTCATAAATCATTAAACAATTGAAACGCCTTTTTCCAAGGCAGGGTTGGACATACATGTTTGTTTTTTCTGGAAATTTCCGCCATGATTTTGTAATGTTTTCTGAACTCTTTCAAAGCGAAGAAATAGGAATGCTTGGGATCATAAACGTGCGTGGGCTCACTGTTTGCGCCGTTCAATTCAACAATGGAAAAAGCTTCTCCTTTTTCAAGAAGCTCCCAAGATTCAAATTTCACATCGAATCTTCCATAATAAAAACCTTCAATTTGATTTGAAATGGAATCGAATAGGCGCTCGAGTTTTTCGTTGTTTCGAAACGTGATATCGAAGAAAGTCGCGCCCCGCGCGTGATTCCCAATGGTAGAGAGTTCTTTTGTTTTTCCTGTCGGAAGAATTTCGTTCAAATCAAGTGAACAATCTTTTTCCAAATGAATCAAATGCAACGCGTAACGCTCACTGAGCAGAACAAGTTCTTTGATGGAATGAACACCATCTCCAGTTACTTCAATTCCTTTCTTCTCAACAATTCCAGTAATTCGTCCGCGGGATTCTTTGGGCATTCGCACATAAAAAATTCCAACTTCATTGTTGAAGGGGATCAACGATTGAAGAACCATTTTTTCTTGGCTATTCGCGATGAAATGTTGAAGTTCATTTTCCGAATGAATAAACTCAACACCGCGTCCACGGCAACCTTTAGCGGGTTTCACTACAACAGGAAAATCAATGTTGTATGTTGAAATCCATTTTTGAATGGAAGAGAAATCTGTTTTCGGATTGAAATAAGTAGTGGTTGGAAATGTTCCTTGCGGAAGAAGATTGTACATGTCTTCTTTGTCTAGGAGTCCCATTCCTCCAGTGGGCATACTTGGATTGGTGCGCGTGAAAAACCCCAATCCACCTGAACGAAAACTTTCGAAAAAATAATAAGGGCCCAAAGGCAAATAGATGGTCCACATGGGCCAATATTCCCAATGGGTGAAACGCGTCCAACGTTGCTTAAAGGTTAACGACATGCTGAAGGGTGTGTTCATGTCGTTCATTGTCCCAAGCCTGCCAATGAAGGTATTTGCTTTGTGCTGAATTCAATTCGACCTGAGTCACGCTCTTGGTTGTTTGATGTTCTCGATTCATGAAAAAATCGAATTCAGAATGTTCATTTTGTTCAATATGGAATTCGAAGATGGTGCGGGCAATGAATGATTCACGATTCGAAAATGTCTTGAAAAAGTGTTTTCGTTTTTCTTCTTGAATTTCTCTGGCATAAAGAGTGGGCGAGAAGAAGACGTTTGGAGTGGAAAGATCTATTTCGAAAAGATGCTTTTGACTTCCATCCCAAACACATTGAAAAGCTTGATCAGGGTCTATATAAATGACTTGAAAAGGTTCAATGTTTTCAAGGTTGTAAAACAGAAATGCCGATTTGAATTTTTCTTCTTGAAAGAGATTGATTAAAATAATTCCTCTGCTTTCTCGGTAGGGAGGATTTGGAATGTGGCTTTCAAAAGCACCATTTAACAGGATGGCTGTTCTTCCAAGAGTATCTGTAAGGAACCATGTGCCTTGGGCTTGAGCATCACGCGCAATAATGGCTTTCCGTTCTCCGAGTTCAATAAGTTCAGGGGCTAGTGAGTTTTTTCGAGAACGCTGTTCGTCGCGATTCGAAGTAATGATAATTCCTTTTTCTGACTTAACTATGCTGAGAATACACATGATTTACGGTATTCCATGGTTGAAGGCGCTACTCCGAAATGTTCCGAAATGGCAATGTCTGAGATGTTATTTACACCAATGCGAATGAGTGCATTGTGGTGAATGCAATGTTCCAGATTGAAAACCAATTCTCGAAAGAAATTTGTTTCAACTTGAATAATGGATTCTCCAAGATTGTATGTGCTTGTTAAAGATTTATTCGGAAGATTTATTTCGGAACAAATCAATTTCAAGTGATGTTGAGCAAAGGCGATATCTGTTTCTAAAAGCAAATTGCGCTCACGATTGTCATAAGAAAATTCCCCGCTGTCATATCCCTTCAACAAACATTGAAACATTTCAATGCTGTGTCTTGTGTGTTGTCCGATTGTTGAATTACTCAATACGGGCAACGGTTTGCTGAAATCCAGTGGATTCAACTGACCGATGACATGAGACAATTCGTTCAGGGTATGTTCAATGGTAGCGAGCATGCGCGCTTACTTGAAAATTGATTTAAGAATAGGAAGCGACTTTCTGCTTTGATAAACAACAATGATGTTGCAGATGAATGTTGCAACAGCAAGGTAGAATACCTTTCCACCATCTCCTTTCACGTCAATACCCAAAATCATGAGGTGCGTAATCAGCGCCCCAGTAATTAATCCAAGCGAAAGCGCAGCACCGTAATGACTGTTCTTCGGCCACAACAAAAGCAATCCAGCAATCAATTCACCAACTCCAGTTCCAATACGTCCGTAAGGCTCCATGATATGATTCCAATGCATATAGTCGTCAATAGACTTGAAAATATAAATGGAAACTTCAGCTCCAGAGAACTTGAAGAAAAGCGTTTGTAGCAGAATAACTGCCGGGAAATAACGCAACGCGTGAGATAGAATACTTGACATAAAAATGAATTGAGTGTCAAATATACAAAACGCAAAGCCATAGTTCCACTTTGTGGATTAATCCCGAAGGGATATATCCGCTCTGCGGACCAATCCACTTCGTGGACGAATCCCATAGGGATGTATCCGCTTCGCGGACTTATCCTGAAAGGACTTATCCGCTTCGCGGACTTATCCCGAAGGGAATTAGATGTATTTCGCCAAAAACTTATTATGCTCGTGACGCAAAGCGTTAATGGTTTTTTCTAGAGCAGAATAGCGGTCTCTTAAAACATCGTGTTGAACAAGCGTATCAGCCGAAACGTGTTCCGCCATTTTTAATGTTTCTGCGCTTACCTTTTTTTCAAAGGAACCCAAGTCATGAGCCAATTGATCAATGTTGTCCTGTTGTACAATGAATTGATTTTGGAAGTGCTCGACATTGGGTTTCAATTCGGCCTTTGAATCATACATGCTTGAAACATCGGAAAGACGGTGAGCGTGAATTTGCAATTCTTGCTTATAGAATTCTAA
>CANGEF010000203.1 GCA_947452685.1 Flavobacteriales bacterium
CCAAGAGTTTTCACAGAAACAATAGTGGTTAACGCTAACGTAGACGCCACTATTTCAAACGTAAATCCATTGTGTGCAAACGTTGCTCCGTTTAATTTAACCGCAGCAGATCCAGGCGGAACTTGGAGCGGGACGGGAATAACAGATGCAGTTGCAGGAACATTCGATCCGAGTATTGCTAGCGGAAATCCGACCATTACCTACACCATTCCTGGATCTTGTCCGAGTACAGATACTCAAGTAATTACGGTTTATGCAGTTTACGACGGAACAATTACACCGGTAGGACCATTCTGTCAAGCAGATCTTCCTATTACATTGACTGCAGCAAGTACAGGTGGAACCTGGAGTGGAACGGGTATCAATAGTGCCTCAGCAGGAACCTTTGGTTCTCCTTCATTAGCTGCGAATACATACACCATTACATACAATACGCAAGGAAACTGTTCGCAGGCAAACACAACAACTATTGTTGTGAATGCGAACGTAGACGCCACTATTTCAAACGTTGCTAATCTTTGTAACGATGCTCCTCCGATTAATTTAACAGCGGCCGATGCCGGCGGAACATGGAGTGGACAAGGTGTTAGTGCAACGGGTACTTTCACTCCGAATTCAGTTACTCCTAACACCTACACGATAACCTATGCAATTGGTGGAGCGTGCCCCGACACGGACACTCAGACCATTGTTGTGTTGCCTGTTCCCGACGGAACGATAACACCAGCTGGGCCATTTTGCCAAAACGCATTGCCTCAAACACTTGTAGCTGCAAGCGCTGGCGGAACATGGAGTGGCACAGGTATTACGAATGCGGCAACAGGTTCTTTCGGAGCAACAAACACTCCAGCGGGAAACTACTCTATCACTTACACAACCCCAGGTGCGTGCTCACATTCTTTCAATCAAGTTATTCAGGTTATTGAAAATCTAAATGCGACAATTGCTTCAGCGGGTCCGTTTTGTGAGAATGCTGCCCCATTTACTCTTACTGCTGCAAGTCCCGGAGGAGTTTGGAGTGGAACAGGTGCAATAACTGTAGGAGGTCAAATTTCCCCGAGCATTTTAGGTGCAGGAACTTTCACTTTTAATTACAACTTGAACAACAGCGGCTGTTTAAGTAGCGACAATGTTCAAGTAACTGTAAACGCATTGCCTCTGCCAAGTTTTACAGCAAGCACAACGAATGGTTGTTCTCCACTTTCAGTGACTTTTACGAATACTTCTAACCCCCTTGGAAGCAGCTGTGTTTGGTACGTCAACGGCTCTCCGGCAGGCAATGGAAATACCCATTCGGAAACATTCACAGGAAGTTCTTGTGAAGATATAGGAATCATGATTACCGATGCCGCAGGCTGTAGTCAAAGTATTACTATGACTGATTTGGTTTGTGTAAATCCAAACCCTTCGGCTTCATTCTCATGGTCGCCGATTGAGCCCATGTTAGGCGGTGCAGTGGTGTTTGAAAATACGTCTATAGGCGGAACCACCTATACATGGGACATCAACGGTCAAGGTGCTACAGGAGAAAGCGTGACTTACAACGTCCCTGCCGAAGCTGATGGCCAATTTACTGCATGCCTAGAAGTTGTAGGTCCAGGAGGCTGTATGGACGCTCAATGTTACACGGTAGTTGTAAGCACCGAATCTTACATATTTGTTCCGAATTCATTCACACCTGATGCTGACGGAACCAATGATGTTTTTGCTCCAACAATTGTGGGTTTAACAAAAGATTACAGGTACTCTTTTAGAGTTTATGATCGTTGGGGAGATGTTGTTTTCGAAACGAATGACCCTAGTGATGTTTGGACAGGAAACGTTCACGATGGAGGTTATTATGCTCAAGCCGATGCTTACGTTTATGAGATAACTCTTCAATTAAGAGCAGGAGAGCCCCCGTTTAGAAAGGTTGGATCAATAGTTTTGGTGCGATAAATTTATACCGTTGTAATTTCGGAAGTCTCGCAACTATTTTGTACTTTTGTTAGTCTACTGTTTATAAAGGAGAAATCCTTTTTAATGGACCTAACTTACTAAGCCGTGAAAAAATATTTATTTACTGTCATTGCAGTTGTGTCTTTTGTCTTTTTGGCAAAAGCTCAACCAGGGCCTTCAACTTATACATTAAATCCGCAACCTGTAAACGGCCAATATTCTACGGGTACTGTGGTTACGATGTGTTACACCATGACCGGTTTTGGCGGATGCGGAACCGCAGAGTGGTTCGAGGGGTTTGATCTAGACTTAGGTCCAGGTTGGGTAAATGTAACCCCGGTAACTGCGCCTGCAGATTGCGGAGGAGCAGCAGGGGGTGGACAAGGCTGGATTTATTTAACAACGAACAATACTGCAGTTGGTCCCGTGGGTCCAGGTTATTTTTATGAAGGGCCAACAGGTCCAATAGATGGTAATCCATCGAACGACTGGGGAGATGCCGGTAATTGCACTTGGAGTTTTTGTGTGAATTTAACTGTAGCTAATACAGCATCGGCCGGTAGCTTATCAGTTTCAGTAAACGCTGCTTCGGATGGCTATTGGGGAAGTTGGGGTGGAAACGGTTGCGATTATGCAACTCCAAGCACAGTTTTACCTCCTTCAACATCAATATCGGGTGTTCCACTATGTGCTGTTACTGCAACAAGCTCTTCAACCAGCGCGAATCACTGCGCGGGTGCCCCTGTAACTCTAACAGCCTCTAACGCACAAGGTGCTACCAACTATACTTGGACTGGTCCAAATGGATACACAGCTACAGGCCAATCAGTAACTATTCCCGCAGCTCAAGTGGCAAGCGCAGGTGTTTACACCGTAACTGCAACAGGAGCCGCAACTTGTTCTGGGTCTACCACCGTAGTTATAAACCCAGTTCCACAATTAAACGCAACTTCAAACGGACCTGTTTGCGTATGTAATCCTTTGACATTGTCTTCAGGATTGACTGCTACCCCTGGATTGTTGGTGGCATGGACAGGGCCGGGTTATGCAGCTCTTAATGCGAATCCTACCATTGCATGCCCACAAGTGGCTAATAGCGGAACTTACACTTGTACAGCCTTGCAAGCCGGTTGTCAATCTCAGCAGACTGTTGTTGTATTGGTAAGTCCAACCCCTACAGCAGTGGTAAGCCCAGGAGGTACCTATAGCGTTTGCGCTGGAGCAACCATTCCTACACAGACTATTACAGGCACCCCTGCTAACGCAGCTTTGAATTGGACCAATACTCAACCGGGAATTGGTATTGCTGCAACAGGCTCAGGAACAATCCCTTCATTTACTGCAGTAAATAACACAGCGGCTTCAATTACATCTGTCATTACGGTAACACCAACA
>CANGEF010000204.1 GCA_947452685.1 Flavobacteriales bacterium
CCGCACTCAATACCATTCAAACTGAAGGAAAAGGGTTACTCGTCTTGTTGGAAAACGAGAAAAGTAACAACGATGAACGCGACTACGGAATTGGAGCGCAAATTATTCGCGCGCTGAACGTGTCCAAAATGAAGTTAATCTCCTCATCTCAAATCAAACGTAGCGCCCTAGAGGGATACGGTTTAGAGATTTCAGAATACATTACGTTATAAATTGAAGTTATGATATTGCCAGTTATCGCCTTCGGAGATCCCGTCTTGAAGAAAAAAGCGGATGAGATCGACGAGAATTATCCGAATTTGAAGGAGCTCATCGAAAACATGTTTGAAACCATGTATGCGTCCAATGGCGTTGGAATAGCAGCTCCGCAAATCGGAAGGTCAATTCGACTGTTTGTCATAGACGCCTCTGCGGTTGCAGAAGGAGAAGACGGAGACCCGTCTTGCGAAGACTTCAAACGCGTATTCATTAACCCAATTATTTTTGAAGAATCTGGAACCGAATGGTCGTGTGAAGAAGGTTGCTTGTCAATTCCAAGAATTCGGGAAGAGGTAAAGCGCAAGCCAAAATTAAAAATTGAATATTACGACGAGAACTGGGAATTGTACGAAGAGGAACTCGAAGGCTTTGCTGCGCGCGTGGTTCAACACGAATACGATCACATAGAAGGTATTCTTTTTACCGATCGCATCAATCCGCTTCGCAAACAACTTCTGAAAGGAAAACTTCGTGACATTCAAAAAGGAAATATTTCAACGGAATACAGAATGAAATTTTATAAAGGATGAGAACATTATTTTTTATCGCAATCTCTGCAATAGTATTTGCTTCATGTGGCGGAAACAAAACGGCCGAAGCACCAAAAGAAAAGAAAATCAATGGCGACTCGCTATTGAAAGTGGTCAATGATTTCGACGCCAATATCAAAGCGGGAAATCCAATCGTTAAAATGTCGCGTGAGCAACTTGCGAATGTGGTTAAAGCCTACAAGGAACTTGCTCTCATTACAACGGATAGAAATACGCAAGTCATGTACTTCGAAAAAGCGGGAAGCATAAGCGGTGAAGCACATTTCAACGAAGAAGTAAAAAGTTGTTTCGAAAGTACTTTTGCTTTGGAAAATGATAAAGAGAAATTAGCGGAACTTCACTACACCTATGCATTCATTAACGATGCGAAACTGAAACAGTTCGATATTGCACGTCAAGAATATCAATTGCTCATTACAGACTTTCCAGAATCTTTTTGGGCGGAACAAGCAAAAATGGCGCTTCAAGTATTGGGAAAAACCGACGAAGAAATTTTAGCTGCGTTCAAAGCGAAAAACAAACAATAATATTTTTGCAGGAAGGAGTTAGAGTGCTTGTTTTCAGTGCGGTGATTTTTGAAGTGCAGCGATAAATGGAGCAATGAAAATAAAAACGAAAAAAAGTCTTGTGGAATAGCAAGTTCTTTTTATTTTTGCAGTCCGAAAGTTCTTTATAGTTAAGCGAGAGTAGCTCAGTTGGTAGAGCATAACCTTGCCAAGGTTAGGGTCGCGAGTTCGAGTCTCGTCTCTCGCTCAAGTTTTAAAAAAGCCTGATTGATTGTCAGGTTTTTTTTTATCTGAGTGTTTTGCCCGGATGGTGGAATCGGTAGACACGCAGGACTTAAAATCCTGTGACCATTGCGGTCGTGTGGGTTCAAGTCCCACTCCGGGTACATTAGCGAGTAATCGCACAAACTAAATCCTTGAAGAAATTCAAGGATTTTTTTATTTAACTATGGAAGCAACCACCAATCCAATTGGACTCTTAAATGCCCTGCGCGGAGTCGCAGCTTGGATGGTATGTATGTTCCATTCCGCTTTTATCATTCAACCCTTTTATCCGGAATTTCACCACCTACTCGATTGGGGACAGGAGGGTGTGTATGTCTTTTTTGTAATCAGCGGCGTGGTTCTTCCTTGGTCCATGGATCAAGGAAAGTACAGTTTCAAGAATCTAGATAAGTTCATGTTCAAACGGATCGTTCGATTGTATCCGCCTTTCATTATTTCAGTGTTGATTTTCGTGCTTGGGATTTGGATTATGAAGGACAACCGCTCGTTCTTCGATGTTGAAATTATGCAGAGCTTCATTGACAGCGTAACGTTTCAAGTTCCATTCAAAGAATCGAAATGGGTCATTGAAGTTTACTGGACCTTGTTCGTTGAATTTCAATACTACATTTATCTCGCACTCATCTTTCCTTTCCTAGCAAGCAATAAGTTGCCTGTTCGACTCATGGCCTACTACGGCACGTTGGCGTTGACATTCCTCTCACATTTTTTTGTACCCATTCACACCAAAGAAAATGTATTCTTCCATTTACCAGTTTTCGCTCTAGGGTTTTCTCTTTTTCTTTACTACAAAAAGAATATTTCGAAATTGGAATTCTGGAGTGGAGTTGTGGCGTCACTCGGCGTAGGACTGTTCAACATATATGATCAATTGCATCTAGGTACTCACATTACGATTGTGGCTGCAATGACTTTCTTCGCAATTTACGTCATCAAACGCGCTCCAACTTGGTTGAACTTTTTAGGAGAAGTCTCTTATTCATTTTATTTGTTTCATTTGTTTTTTGTTTCATTCATTTACGGAATGTTCTATCACGAAGCGCAAGACGGTAAGTTGGTTTGGGTTGTGTTTGTTGCTATACAAGTATACGCCGTCATAGGTGCTTGGATCATGTATCACCTTATTGAAAAGCCTTCGTTGGCTTGGACAAAAAAGATTCGCTACCGCTCTTAAAAACATTTCAGCAGCTAGGTTGTTGTTGCTGTTATGAAAGTATATCGCCTATCTACAGAAACGTTTATTCCAGGTTCAATTGAAACCGTTTGGAACTATTTCGCAACACCCATCAACTTGAATGAGATGACTCCACCAGATATGAGTTTCGAAATTCTAACAGATGTGGAAGGGGTGAAAATGTACGCAGGCATGATCATTCAATACAAGGTTCGTCCGTTGCTAAATATTCCAATGGGATGGACAACAGAGATCACACATTGTGAAGATGGAAAGTACTTTGTAGATGAGCAAAGATTTGGTCCTTACGCCATGTGGCATCATCAGCATCACTTCGAGGCAGTTGCAGGCGGAGTGAAAATGACAGACACGGTTCACTATGCCATTGGAATGGGTATCTTAGGGCGTTTCGCCTATTCGGTATACATCAAGAACAGATTAGCAGGAATCTTTTCCTACAGAGAAAAAAGGGTGAAAGAAATTTTCGGTTAATGCGAAACAACAAGTTTCTTTACTTCCGTTTTTTCTTCCGTTTGAATTTCAACATGAAAAATACCC
>CANGEF010000205.1 GCA_947452685.1 Flavobacteriales bacterium
GGGAAGCGTAGGATAAAAAAGATAATTATGTTAAAGATTGAAAATTTACAAGCGCGCATTGAAGAGAAAGAAATCCTGAAAGGACTTTCGTTAACCATTGGTGAAGGCGAAGTGCACGCGATTATGGGTCCAAACGGATCTGGAAAAAGTACCCTAGCATCTGTCCTTGCAGGAAGAGAAGACTACGAAGTAACCGGAGGTGCTGTGACCTTCAACGGAAAAGATTTGTTAGACATGCCCGCTGAAGAGCGCGCAAGAGAAGGACTTTTCTTAGCGTTTCAATACCCAGTAGAAATTCCAGGAGTAAGTAACATGAACTTCCTGAAAGCGGCAGTTGGCGAGGTTCGCAAGCACAGAGGACTTGAAGCCTTAACAGCGAAAGAGTTCTTGCAACTGGTGAAAGAAAAATCTGAATTGGTTGAATTAGACGGTCAACTTGCGAACCGCGCAGTGAATGAAGGATTCAGTGGTGGAGAAAAGAAACGCAATGAGATATTCCAAATGGCAATGCTTAATCCGTCGTTGTGCGTTCTAGATGAAACCGACAGTGGACTTGACATTGATGCCTTGCGCATTGTGTCTGAGGGTGTGAATGCGATGCGCGACGGAAAGCGTTCGTTTATAGTGATTACGCACTACCAAAGACTTTTGGATCATATTGTTCCAGATTTCGTGCACGTGCTTTACAAAGGAAAAATTGTAAAGAGTGGAACGAAAGAGTTGGCGTTAGAGCTTGAAGAAAAAGGGTACGACTGGTTAAAAGAAACGGAAGACGCAAAATGAGTATTGTAGCGGAAATAAAACCCACAAGCACATTCAGCTTCAAACCGAACAAACATTCGGTTGCTGATTTTCCAATGCCCACTACCCGGGTAGAGTCATGGAAATACACACGTGTTGGAGCCATTGACACTACTTGGAAACAAGCGGAACGCAATGCAAATTCAACTGCGTTAGAAAATGCAATTCGCATTGAAAACGGATTCATTACTCTTCCTTCAACAAGTATTGCTGGAATTCATCTGACGTTGGGAAAAGATCTTTCTGCCAGTCAACAAGAAACTATTCTTTCCTTATTGTCGAAAGAAAACAGAACAGATGTCTTCGATGCAATTTCTGAAAACGCTTCGAACGATCTTGTTTTAATTGAAGTAGAAAAAGGGAAATTGGTTGAAGAAGTTTTAGCCATTGAATTGGGAAACTCTTCGAACATGTGCATGAGTGCGCCATACGTATTCATAGTTTCGAAAGAAAACTCTGCTGCAAAATTCACCGTTGACTTCAAAGGAGAATCAGAGCAGTCTTTTCACTTGGTGAATGTATATGCCCATGTTGAAGCATCTGCGCAACTCGAGATTCACCAACTTCAAAACACATCGAAGAACGAATGTATCTTGTTGAGAGAGTCTATTTCTCAAGCAGAAAAAAGTGTTTTCAAAATCACCACTGTTACCGCAAGCGGAACATGGGTACGCAATGAATTGAATATTCGAATTGAAGGACAACACTGCGAAACATTCTTGAGCGGTGCATACTTCCCAAAGCAAGATCAGCTGATCGATAACCATACCTTTGTAGACCATCAGGTTCCAAATTGTTACAGCAACGAATTGTACAAAGGGGTGTTGTTTGAAAACGGAAAAGGCGTGTTCAACGGGAAGGTTTATGTGCACATCGATGCGCAAAAAACCAACGCCTACCAGAGCAATGCGAACATCATGATGAGCGACAACGCAAGTATGTTCACGAAACCTGAGTTGGAAATTTATGCCGACGATGTGAAGTGTAGTCACGGAAGTACTACCGGACAATTCGATGAAGAAGCCTTGTTTTACTTGCGAGCAAGAGGATTGAGCGAAGAGTCAGCGAAACGACTTTTGGTTTCAGCCTTTACTTCAGATGTGATGAATCGCATTTCCATTCCAAGTTGGAAAGAATACGTTCTTCAGACACTTATTCAAAATGAAATCATAACCGAATAATCATTCGGTTTTAAAATATGGACAACGATACCCTTCAACATAAAATGAGAGAATTGAAAACTCAATTCCCTGCGTTGAATCAAACGGTATACGGACGTCCCCTTGTGTATTTAGATAACGCTGCTACCACACAGAAGCCACAGCGCGTGATCGATTCCATTTCAGAATACTATTCAAAATGGAACGCAAACATTCACAGAGGAGCGCATTACTTGGCGAATGCTTCAACAGAAAAATTCGAAGCGACACGCAATGCCTTAGCAGAAATGCTTCATGCTAATTTCCGTGAAGAAATTATTTTCACTCAAGGAAGCACCGACAGTGTGAACATGCTTTCAACCATTTTAGAAAATGAAGTGGAAGAAGGCGATGAGATCTGGGTGACCGAGATGGAGCATCACGCGAATTTCGTTCCGTGGCAAATGTTGGCGCTTAAGAAAAAAGCACATTTTCGATACATACCCATGCTTCCTTCAGGGGAGTGGGATTTAGACTATGCAAAAAACGAGATAACAGAACGCGCGAAAATTGTTGCCTTTAATTGGGTTTCAAATGCGCTCGGCACTGTTAATCCCGTTGAAGAATTAATAGCACTTGCAAAAAACGCAGGTGCTTATGTAGTTGTAGACGGTGCTCAGGCAGTAGCACACTTCGATGTAAATGTTCAAGCATTGAATTGCGATTTCTTCTTGTTCTCTGCGCACAAGATGTACGGTCCAACTGGACTTGGTGTTTTGTGGGGAAGGAAAGAGTTGCTTGAAAAACTTCCTCCTTACCGCTTCGGTGGAGAGATGATCAGTAAGGTTTCGGTTACAGGAACCACCTTCAACGACTTGCCCTTTAAATACGAAGCGGGTACTCCGAACATTGAAGCCGTTATTGCATTCAACGAATCCATTTCATTTTGCAATGAAATTGGAAGAACTAACATGCATAAGCATGAACTTAACTTGTTGAAATTGGCGACTGAAGAATTAAGAAAAATTGAAGGGTCAACGATTTACGCCGACCTTGAAAACAAAGTGGGTGTATTGAGTTTTAATGTGGAAGGAATTCATTCTGCCGATATTGGAACATTACTCGATCAGCAAGGCATTGCTGTAAGAACGGGGCACCATTGCACACAACCTCTTTGGGAAAAGCTAGGAACCACGGGGTCTGTAAGAGCTTCCTTCGCTTGTTACAATACCATAGAAGAAGTTGAATTATTTATTGAAGCGCTCAAGAAAAGCGTGAACATGTTGAGATAATGATAGAGCAAAAGCAGCAGGAAATAATTGAGGAGTTTGCATTTTTCGAAGAATGGATGCACAAGTACGAGCACATCATTGA
>CANGEF010000206.1 GCA_947452685.1 Flavobacteriales bacterium
AAGAATTACTTCTTCTTCCTTTTCTTCTTAATATCCGGACCAAAAAGATCACCACCGTCGTGTTTGCCTGGTTTGTCGGTGCTGACATCCTTTGGACCTTTGTTCACATCGTCGCAGGTGCGATCGGGTTTGTGTTTAGCGAAGAGGAGCGAGGCCTTGAAAACAATAGGACAGTAATGCGAATGGAAATAGTCCATGCGAATATCACCCAAAGTGTTTGGGAAGATTTGAAGGACAGGAACGTCAACTTCGAAAGTGGCGTATAGACCGTCGTTGACCAACATTCCGTAACCTAAGCCGTAATACACTTGCGAACGAATTTTTTCAGAATAGGCTCTTGGAAGAGCATTGTATTCGCCGCATGTAGAACGTTTGTAGGCGTAATCTGCGAAAATACCGAATTCATTTAGAATCCATTTTCCTTTCCCAAATGGTGTAATATTACTTGTTGAAAAGGTCAGTCCAAATCTGTTTTCATGGAAAATACGCTTCTCGTAAATCGATTGTCCGTATTCATCTTCTCCGCTGAATTTCTCTGATCCATTGAATCGAATGTAATGAACGTTCAAGTCGAATCTGTTCAAGAAAATAAGTTTGTCTGTAACCCAGTATTTCCCAACATCAGCAGTCCAACCCACGCGTGGCCTGGCTTTGTATGTCCCTGCAGAGAAAACAGGAGAAACGATTGTATCTGTTGCATTCCATCTTTTTCCATAGGCAATGGTGGGGCCAATGGAAACGATTAATCCCTTCGGCATATACGAAGTGCGCTCATAGAAAAGCGTTTTCAAGGTCGTTCTGCGCTGTCCGAATGACAAGGCACTAACGAAAAACAATATCGCGAAGATGGAGATTCTCATTATGCAAAACAACAGGATTTCTTCGGGCTTATTTCCTTGGGAATAATTGTTTTTTTAACAGGGTTGTTCTGATGAAAGATGACTTTGTCAAGATTTTGCAAAAGAAGCCTTCGGCTAGTGGCTATTCCTGCGAAGCATCTTTCGCAAGAATCTTACGAAGTATCTTGCCTGCGGCATCTTGTTCAACATCTTTCGTAAGAATCTTGTTATACATTTGCCCCGTGTCAGCTCTATCCCAAATACAAGCGCCCGTTGAAGGCGAAATGAATGCGTTTGAATCGTTCTTCAAAGAACAGATGAAAAGCGAACATCGCTTGTTGGATAAGGTTACCAATTACATTGTGAAAAGAAAAGGGAAGCAGATGCGTCCGCTTTTTGTTTTTTTATCTGCAAAGCTTTTTGAAAAACCAGAAGAGCCAACGTTCGTTGCTGCAACCATGATTGAACTGCTGCATACCGCAACGCTCGTGCACGACGACGTGGTAGACGACGCGCAAATGCGTCGCGGATTCTTCAGCATTAACGCGCTTTGGAAAAACAAAATCGCCGTTTTAGTTGGAGATTATTTGTTGTCAAGAGGACTTTCATTGAGTGTGAAAACCAATCAATTTCGTCTCTTGGGAATCATGAGCAAAGCCGTGAAGGATATGGCCGAGGGAGAATTGCTTCAACAAGAAAAATCGAGAAAATTAGATATTACGGAAGAGGTCTATTACGATATCATTCGTCAGAAAACCGCATCACTTATTTCAGCGTGTTGCGAAAGCGGAGCAGCTTCCACTTCTGCAACAGACGAGCAAGTCAAGCAATTGGCGCTGTTCGGAGAATACGTGGGAATGGCCTTCCAGATTAAAGATGATTTGTTCGATTATGGGACAACCGATGCCATTGGAAAGCCCGTGGGCATTGACATTCAAGAAAGAAAGCTAACGCTTCCATTGATTCATGTTTTAGGAAAAGTAGATCGCGACACCGCGAAAAAATTGATTCGAACCGTTCGAAAGCACAACACAGATAAGGAGAAAGTTGAAGAGCTCATGGCTCAAGTGGTGAAGTTGGGTGGAATTACATATGCCACAGAAAAGATGTTCGAGTTCCGAGACAAAGCCATGGAAATATTAAATCAGTTTGAAGATTCACCTGCTCGCGAATCCTTGAAATTGTTGGTGAATTACACCATTGAACGAAAAAAATAGAAGTATGAAAAAAGCCTTTTGGATTCTATCGATTTGCACACTCATTCTAACTTCATGTACCCCATCGTTAGACGACGCTGAAGCGCGCGAAATCAAAACAACAGCAGATGGCATGCGCATCGTTGGGTATTTCGAAGAAGGTACGGACAATAAAATTGGCGAACGCGCATTCTATCCAAACAGCCAACAGTGCTACATTGAAATGCGAATGAAAGACACGAAGCGTCACGGAGAGTGTTACACATTCTATTCAAACGGCAACAAGTGGAGCTTGAATACGTATGAGAATGGAGTGCTAGAAGGCGATTACAAGGCTTGGCATGAAAACGGAAAACTATATGTTGAAGGTGAATATGAAAATGGAAAAGAAGTGGGTGAGTGGATCTTTTACAACGAAGACGGCACCGAGAAAGAACGCAAGAAATACTAAGTATTTCTTCATTTCCATTCTGTTTCTTCTAATCATTCTCTCTTCTGGCTCTTCTTCTTTAGCCCAATCTCCAGAGGCTTACATTCAAAAGTACTCTTCCATTGCGCAAGATCAAATGCGAGAATATGGAATACCTGCAAGCATCACTTTGGCGCAAGGAATTCTTGAAAGCAGCAGCGGTAAATCGAAGCTAGCTGTTGAAGCAAACAATCATTTTGGAATTAAATGTCACGACACCTGGAGTGGCGCAACCATGCACATCGACGATGACGCTCCGAATGAATGTTTCCGGAAATACAAATCAGTGGATCAGTCGTTCGAAGACCACAGTGTTTTTCTGAAGAAACCACGCTATGAAGAGCTTTTCGCATTGGAGATTACCGATTACAAGGGATGGGCGCAAGGACTAAAGAAATGTGGATACGCAACAAGTTCAACCTATGCCAAGAATCTAATAGATCTTATTGAAAAGTATGAACTCACGCAATTCGATACTGAACAAAAACCGAACGAACATTCGGTAGTTGTCAATATCTCAAACAATCGAATCAAATACGTTTCTGCGAAGAAGAAAGAAACGCTGAAAGAGCTAGCAGATCGCACAGGTATTTCTGAGCGTCTATTGGCGAAATACAACGACATTGAAGACGGACATATTTTCCAAGAAAAGGAAATCGTTTACCTACAACCCAAGCGCTTCAAGGGAAGTGTGAAGGAGCATAAAGTGAAACGAGGAGAAAACATTCGCGATATCTCTCAACAATACGGCATTCGAATTCACAGCAT
>CANGEF010000207.1 GCA_947452685.1 Flavobacteriales bacterium
AATGATTTGGTTTGCGCCATTTTCATTACATCTGCACTATTCATTGTCTTTCTTTTTTGTTTTGAATAAATAACTTACTTGAATCGAGGCTTGCATCTCGCGGGTGTTCTTGAAAAAATAGCCCGGCATGTTCGAAGTTTGAACGCCTAAATAAAACTGATTAGCAATGAGCCATTGCACGCCCATTCCCAACTTCCAATTTCCATATCCGCCATTCGAAACATTGACAGACGTGATACAGTTTCTATTCGGTAAATACATACAACCCACGGTTGCCAGTGGCTTCAGAGGTGCGGCATACATTTCCAATCCAGCAGTCAAGCGAAGCTTTTCATTCCAACGATAAACGGAACGCACATAAAATGAACCGCGTAATGGTCTCCAAAAAGAAACATTCTGAGAAGTGGTGACTAACGTGTCTGCAAATCCAGATGTCCCATTCCAAAGCGAATCTCCGTTTAAAATTCCATTCAAATCAACTCCTGTCCAAGTAAGCGTAGAATCGAAATTCACGACTTCACTTTGTCCGTTCCAATTTACCCAGCCGAGATTGCGAACACCAAGTGTGTTCCAAACTTCTTTCTTGTCTTCACCTCTATCGCGAACAAAATTATATTCGCCATCTATACTGAATCCAATACCATTTCCATTCGGTCTTGCTGAAGCAGAATGCATGTATTGTCCAGCATAATCTAGTTGCAACGTGTCGGCATTTTGAGAGGTGTAAAAAGACGATGGAGGAAACATGCTGAACTGTTGATAGGTTAATCCGTTCACCATAGAAATTCCAATCGAACTAAACGTTCGCTTATCGTAAATTCCAAATCCGATCGATTGAAATCCTTGCGCTTCACCCTGAATTGAATTCAAAGGAACACGGGTCCCTTGGTAGTTCACATTGCCATTACTTATTAAATCGAAAGCATCTTTCGAAATTCTTCCGCTTCCAAAATATCCCTTTCCAACTTGAATATACAAGTCAAGCATTTCGTTTCCGAACAAACTGTCACGTCCACCGTAATAGCGAGCGCGGACATTTGCGTTTCCGCCGAAGATGCCCAAATCTTTCATTCCATCAATGGCAGAATTTCTTGCATCAGCAGAAATATTTCCTCCAACAACAAATGGTTTCACCAACTCTTTCGTTAGAAATGTACTGCCTGCAGTTGCTTGGCCTTGAATATCTAGAATTCCTCTAAACGCCTTTCCAGTGGTGTCCGATTTCGACAACCACAAATAAGAAGTCTGCGCAAATGTGCTTCCGAAAAGAAGTGTGAAGGCTAAAGCAAGGATTATCTTCTTCATTGCACTTCAGCATTTAGTACAACACCCGCTTTCACACGAACGTCAATGAAATATGAATTGTATAGATTCACCAACTGCGGGAAGGAAGGTGTGTTTGAAACGACTTGCAGAATTAATTTTCCTTCCGACTTAATCGTGTTCCATTGCGCTTCAGAAATTGGAATCTGTAACGTCGAACTTATTGGCAGAGCCAGAGCATCAATGCTGTTTCCGCTCGGGACATTGAGATCTGCAGCAATCACAGTTCCTCCAAGCGTTGTCAAATTCAGTTTCCATTCCATCGGAAACGCATTTTGAATATCTAGGGTTAGCGAGCTTACACGAGCTACATCGGTGGTAATTTCCACATTCAACGTGTCGCGCAGCGAAAGGTCGTTTGCGGCCAAACGCAAGGGAACATCAACAACCAATTTCGCTTCGGTCAATTGATCTGAATAAAAGAAATCGTTTCCATCGCTAACATTTCCAAACGGATTCAATTGCAAATTTCCTTGGAATGAAATGGCGTTCGGCAAGTTGCCCATGAAAGAAGTGATGTTGCTATTTCCTTCATTCAAGTTAATATCATAGTTGGAAACTGAAGCGGTTCCGCCATTGTCGATTGAGCGCGTCATGAAAAACGGATCATACAAATTTCCACCAGACAACTGCACTGTATTTCCGGTTCCATTGTTCGTTCCAGAAACATTGTTAATCTTCAACTTTCCGTCGAATCCCATTTTATGCGTAACATGAAATCCAAGCGAGGCTTGCTCCAAAGCTAAAGCGCCCGTGGGCATGTTCGCTCCTTCGGAAAGATTGAATGATTCGTTGAAGTTGTAGCTTTCGTTTCCGAAATATCCTTTCGCGTAATCGATAATTAGATTCGACATAAGTAATTCAAATCGCACTGAATCTTGTCCGTAAATGGTGTTTTGATCGGCCGTGGTGTTTTGCTCTGTCTTGATTTCAAGATGTGTTGAAAGCTTGTTGTATTCGAATCCTGTTGTGCCGGAAAGAACCACATATTTGTTCGACATGTCAACGGTGTAATAGCCTTCTGTAGGCGTTGCAGGACTACCTGGAGTTAGAGCAAAATCAATGTCTGTATTATTTCCATACACTTCGGACACATTGTACAGCGTAAAGCTTGGATGCAAGTATGCGTTCACGTATGACTTCACATGAACAATCATTTGTCCAGACTTCACTTTCACCATGCGCAAACCGGTGCCGTTCGTTTCAACAGCATAGTTCTGATTCTGCGTAATGATTGCGGTGTTCCCTGGAATTTGAAACGGACCGCCTGAAAGTGGAACAACAAATTTCTGTGAGATATTGGTGTCTGGAATCTGTGTAATATCTGTTGTTCCAAATCCTGAAATTATTTTTTCGAAATACAAATGATAGATACCTGCATTGTCTGCGTATCCATGATCTGCTGTTAAATCTGCTAGGGTTAATCTTCCATGAGCCAGAGGTGCAACCCAATTCGATTCCCAAGTAGTGGGTTCGTCTTTCTTGCAGGAAGACAGAAGAGCCAAACAGAAGAGTAGACTAACGTAAATTCTCGCGTGCATGGTATCAAATATAATCTATCCTTGAACAGGTTTGGCGATTCGGGTAAAGCGATACAACAAAATCATTTGAGCAACGAGCCACGCTCCTATTTCATCTGGAAAAGTTTGAATTCCAACAGCGGGAACAAACACCGCTAAAAGCACATAAGCCGAAAGACCCATTTGAATGAACGCGTACTTTCGAATCCATGACTTGAGAGCTTTCATGCGTGCAAAGGCCAACGCAAGCAAGAGCGGGTTTGCCCAAAGAATGTTGAAGTTCCATTTGGTGGTGGTATGATCGGTAAGGAACCACATCACGAACAAGACCATTCCAAGCACTCCGAAAAACCCGAGGAAAATTCGTTCAGATAAATTCCAAACTCTTTTCTTCCACCACAAATAAATACTGAA
>CANGEF010000208.1 GCA_947452685.1 Flavobacteriales bacterium
GAATGCCTCGAATACTCTTGCCTTATTGACTACAACAATGCACGAATACTTCGGATCTTCAGCCGGAAAATATCCAACAAAAGAAGCTCTGTGAAAATTCTCTAAATACACCCCATTTTCATTGATACGCGCAGTTCCTGTTTTCCCAGCTGCTCTGTATGGAGAATGTTTGAATACGCCCTTTCCTGTTCCAATAGTGGTTACAGCTTCCATCAGCTTGCGACCTTTCGCAATGGTTTCTGGCTTCAAGAAATTTTCACGAATAACAACAGGCTCATATTTCTCGTAGGTCAAACCATTTTTACGAATCTCACTTACCAAACGAGGCTTCATGAATTTTCCTCCATTCGCAATGGCGTTATAGAAGCACAATTGATGAAGAGGTGTAACCTGAACTTCATATCCAACAGCCATTTGCGTTAAACTCAAATCGCTCCAACCTTGATCTTTCGTAGAACGCTTCACAACCGACTTCCCTTCACCTAACAAATCAATTCCAACCAATTGTCCGTAACCGAAACGATCGAGGTAATCTAAAAACTTCTGTGGGTTGCTTCCAAAGACATCACGCACAACCATTGCTGTTCCTACGTTTGAAGACTTCGCAAAAACTTGCTCAATGGTTACTGACCCGCAAGGCTTCACATCGCGAAGGGTGTGATCGCCTATGGTAAATGTTCCCCCACCTGTATGAATAACCTTATCTATATTCAGATTACCCTCTTCCATGGCTGCAAGTAAACTCGCTAACTTCATGGTAGACCCCGGCTCTACACTTTGTGTCAGAGCGAGATTTTCAATTTCATAAAATTTATTCGAAACCGAATCGTATGTCAAATTCGCAAGCGCTTTGATGTATCCGGTTTTCACTTCCATTAAAATCACACAACCCCAATCCGCGCGATTCACTTCCATGGTATGACGCAAAGAACTTTGAGCGGCGTCTTGCAAATGCACGTCTAGGGTAGTCACCACATCGAATCCGGGCTCTGGCTCAACTATAAATTCATCGCTCATAGGCACCCACGTGTCTCCACCCACCTTTTGCTGCATTTGCTTACCCGCTTTTCCTCTTAACAACGAATCGTAAGATGCTTCCAACCCTACCATGTTACTCTCTCTGAAAATTCCGATGGTTCTTGCAGCTAAGGCGCCATAAGGCTTTGCGCGTTTCTCTCTCGATTCAATTCGAAATCCGTTCTTTAATTTTTTCTCTTTTACGAAAGGCAAAGACTTGAACTTTTGCATTTGGTTGTAGTTCAAATGATCTCCAACTTTCATGTATCGCGCTCCCGATTCAACAGCCTTCAAAAACATTTGCTTCACTTCTTGTTGAGTCTTGTCTCCAAGAATCTGAGCAATACCAAGACTCAGACTATCCAGTTTCGAATTGAAGCGTTCAATGTTGTAGCCGCCCTTGCTATCCCAACGAATTTCATATTCTGGAATACTCGTTGAAAGTGGAGAACCGTCTGCAGCTAAAATTCTTCCGCGCTCCGGCTCAATATCGCGAATCTTGTAAGTAAACTGGGCAGCTCTTCGCTGCGCATCTTCATTCGGAATGGCTTGTATGTAGAATACTTTACCAATAATGACTAAGGCTAAAACGCACAAAACCACGTACAGAACGTAGATGTAAACAGATATTTTCTTCAACTCATTCATGGTTCGTCTTGAAGAAATTTGAATCGACATCTATGATGAAAGGCGTGGTGGTTGAATTCACCAATCCCCAAGGTGCCACCTGTCCTACCACCTCGCTGTGCTGAGATTTCACGCTGAGTTCACTCGCATTCGTACTGTATTCCGAATTCAGATTCTTCAGATTTTCCTTGGTGTTTTTAATTTCAATCTGAACCGATTCAAAATAGTAAATCATACTAATCTGAATAAAAAACAACACCACAATAAAAAAGAAAAACGGCATCTGACGAACCAATGACTGGCGTGTCAAGAATTCTCCCCCTATGATTTCTCTGAAGGTAATTCCTCTGCGTTTGTTCTCTTCTTTCTTTGCCATTTTCAAATACCGAACGAATATTCATTCGGTTTAAAGTTTTATTTTTTTTTCCCTATTCGAAGTTTAGCACTTCGACTTCTACTGTTTCTTTCAATTTCTTCTTGTGATGGAAGAATCGGTTTGCTCTTCACCGGTTCTATCTGACGCTCTAGATTTCCGAAAAAATCTTTCTTCATCTCTCCTTCTAGATTTCCAGATCGAAGGAAATCTTTCACCAAACGATCTTCCAAGCTGTGATAACTAATAACCACTAACCTTCCGTCGGGTGCTAAAAGCTCCATTGCCTGTTGCAGAAATTCCTTCAGCACTGCAATCTCATCGTTCACAACCATTCGAAACGCTTGAAACATCTGAGCCAAAAACTGCTTCTCCTTCCCGCGTTTCGCGAACGACTGCGTGCAGTCGATTAGAGCTTGCGTTGTTCCCAAAGGCTTATACATGTCAATCTCCTTCGCCACCTTGTACGCCCCGTCAAGCTCGCCATACATGCGTAAGACATCTGTAATTTCTTGAACACTCGATTTGTTAATCCACTCATCGGCAGAAATTCCAGTCGATTGATTCATGCGCATGTCCAACGGACCATTGAAGCGAATTGAAAACCCTCTTTCGCCTGAATCAAATTGATGACTGCTCACTCCCAAATCGGCCAATATCCCGTCGACCTGCTGAAACCCATGAAGCTGAACCCAATTCTTAATGAATCTGAAATTTTGCGGGACAAAAATCAATCGCTCATCCTGAGGTACATTCTTCGCCGCTTCAGCATCTTGATCAAACGCGATAAGCTTTCCTGTGGTCAAGTGCTTCAATATTTCTCTCGAATGGCCTCCGCCTCCAAAAGTTACGTCTACATAAACCCCGTCGGGCTTAATGTTCAACCCCTCTATCGACTCGCTCAACAACACTGGGGTGTGATATACCTGCTCCATTATTTGTCGCCTTTTGCGTCAATGTCCTTTCTCACTTCTTCTGCCAATGCACCAAAATCCATCTCTTCTCCCAACACTTCAGCATTGTATTGATCCAACGCCCAGATCTCCATCTTTTGACCAAGGCCTGAGATCACCAACTCATTCTTCGAACCGTCTACTCCTGCATATTCCAAAAGACTCGCAGGCAAAGACAAACGGCCTACGCTATCCAACTCAAGATGCGTTGCACCTTTCATGAACTTGCGCTGAAACATTTGATGCTTTTGATTGTAGCGGCTCAACTTCGACATCTCTTCATTTA
>CANGEF010000209.1 GCA_947452685.1 Flavobacteriales bacterium
ATTTGCTTCGTATTCACATTGTCCCACCAAACTGCCTTTTCATTGTGGAATAAATCCATTTGCGTGCGCTGCATTTGATGTGTGTCTAGGAACAAATTGAAAATTTCTTTTCCCATTTCATCTTCGCATGCGAACTTCAAATAGTAATATAGGAATCTGTTGAAGAGCACAGGACCTGCGGCTTCTGGCTCATAGGCACCGTCCCAATTGAAGGCAGGAGCCACATCTTCGTAGTACTTGCTCTTTTTGGCAAGTGGCTCGAGCTCCTTCAACAAACTTGCATCAACCGTTGAAGTAACGTCGTTCAGAACCGTCTTCATTTTTTCTGCCGTCCATTCGTTGCTAGCTTCCAATAACGTGCGAATGCGGTCGGCTCGGTATTGCGGTTTGTAGTATCCCGGATAGTACGTTCCGTCGGCAAGCGCTCCGGGCCAATCGTTTGCGCTGTAGATGTATCCCCAGGAAGGATTTACGCATCTTGGATTTTCCTTGAAAGAATAATAGCCCTTCCATTCATTGGTGGTGTCGCGGGCATTGAGGATGATCCACGAGTTGACCGTTGGATTGCGCTTTACTAAATGAGCACATGCCCACCAAGCAATGTTTCCTTCTGTATCGGCGTAATTAACGTTCAAACCTGGACCGTGAATTTGCGGAAGAGCTGCTTCGAATTCGTTCATGTCTTTCGCAAGATTCATTTCGCGAAAGGCTTCAAATGATTTGTTTTCCACTTTTGTGTACACCCAAGAAATAGAGATAGGGGTAGAGCTATTCATTCCAACAAAAACATCGTTTACCACAGGACCATGCGGAGTAACGGATATAAGAAGTACGAGCGGTTCTTTTCCTTTTATTTTAATTTCCTCTGTTCTGAAAGTGATTGGAACATATTGACCCTTGTACCAAACCTCGTTCGGGTTATTCGGATTTCTTTTTTCAGCATAGAAATCCATTTCGTCGTGCTCAAGCATGGTTATTCCCCAAGCGTGATTGGGTGTTCTGCCAATGAGGGCGTAAGGAATTCCTGCAAGGAAATGTCCGGTTATTTCGAACTCTGGACATTTCACATGTGCTTCAAACCACGTTTGCGGAAGGGCATAGCCAATGTGCGTATCGTTGCAGAAGATGGGTTTTCCAGTAACCGATTTGCTGCCTGCCACAGCCCACGCGTTCGAGCCATCGAAGGGTGCTACTGGAAGTGCGGCTTCTGCTTCAAGAAATAAAGTATTCAATTCCATTAAACTTGAATCGAGTCCGCGACTATCAAAGTGACGAATTTCAGATTCGGTTGAATCGTGATGCAGTCCGAGATCGAAGAGGTATTCTTCTCCGTGCGTAAGCGCAATGTGCGTCATAACGGGTTCAGTCTTATTCGCCATTTGAAACGAGAAGCTCATGGCAGCGCTAATGCAGAACATGTCTTCAACGGTCAGGTTTCTTTTTGGAATTCCCATTAGTGCGAATTCAGGAGGGGTAGGTCCGTTTTGAATGAATTGATTCACACCGTCCATGTAAGCGTTCACTTCCTTCGACATTTCATCGTTGACGTGATTCTTTTGAAAATTCGCTGCGGAAGTTTTCGCGTATTCTGAAATACCGAGCGTTCTGAAAATGCGATCGACCTTCACCATGTCTTCACCAATGATTTCGGACAATGTTCCGCTACCGGCTCTGCGAAGCAATTCCAATTGAAACAAACGCTCTTGCGCATGCAGATAGCCGAGTGCGCGATAGGCATCTTCAGCATTCTTCGCATCGATATGCGGAATTCCGTATTCGTCGTAATATGCATCAACAGGCTCGTGCAGACCAGCCAATTTCTTTTCTCCTGAATAAACAGGAAGGCTACTCTTCAACCAAAAATATGCTACTCCAAGGCATAAGAGTGCAAGTGTTGCAAGCGCAATGACGCTTCGGATTAGAAGTTTTCTCATACTCGATAAAGGTAATGATTTATATGTTTTGAAGGAATAGGCTTTTGTATTGGGATGTCAATTTACAATCTAGTTTCACTTTTCAGTTGAAAAATCATGTATTCAATTAGATACTTTATTACTTTTGTTATGACACCAATAATTTCTTTTTTTTATGGAATCAAAATACAAGTTTATCCCAATGAACATTTGCCTCCGCATTGTCATTGTAGATATGCTGAGTATAAATTGATGGTAAATTTGGTTACTCTTGAAATAATTGATGGCTGGTTTCCACCAAGAGAGCAAAAGAGAGTAATGAAAAGATTGTCCATTGAAGAAAACAGACAAATGCTTTTGGAAGAATTTTATAAAATAAATCCACGCTTGAAATTATGAATATTAAATACGCTGAAAATTACAGTCCTCGGATACTACCGCATGTGCTTCGAATTAATGAAGTAATTCAATCAAAGTTGATGGTTTCTGTATTGTTCTCTAATGGAGAAAATAGGTGGTTAGACTTTAATGATATTTTCAACAATGTTTGGAAGAGCACACCTAGAGATTTTGAATACCCATTAAAAGATCCTAAAGAGTTTAAAAAAGTGACATTGGAAGAAGGAACATTAACGTGGCATAACGTTCTAATTCCCGGGATTAATTTAAAAGGTAAAGAAAAATTTTATCCTTATGGGCCTGGCCCGGATACACTTTATGAATTGAGTTATCCAGACGATAGCCGAAACATTAATATTGGCGAAATGCTACGTTTATGGAGGACATCTGCTGAACTTACTCAGGCTGAAGTAGCAAGACGTTCGGGTACTTCAAGAAGTTATATTACCAAGATTGAAGCAGGAAGGCAAGACATTGAATTGGGAACACTCTCTCGAATCGTGCAAGCAACTTTCGGTAAAAGTTTGAATATTACTTTGAAGTAGATTAGAAAGAAAGCGTCATACGAAGATTTATTCTTCGTCCGGTTAAGTATGTCGGAATACCATACTGTCTGCCGTTCACGTCTTCAATCCATTGGTGATTGATGATGTTGTTAACCCCCATGAGGTTAAAGATTTCAAGTGCAATGTTTCCGGAGTCGAAGAACTTGTTTTTGTGTTTTACAAAAAGATCTCGCGAAAGTCCTAAATCTGCGCGCAAGTAGGCCCGCGTTCTAAAAATATCGTTGTATCGCTGGTGGTCTGGAATTCCATAGGGTAGTCCAGTTGCATAATAAAAGTTCAACATGACTTTATACTCCTCGTGGTTCGGCATTTCATCTAAGAAGAGCATGGAGACACTTATTCTTTGATCGGTTGGACGAGGAATGTA
>CANGEF010000210.1 GCA_947452685.1 Flavobacteriales bacterium
AACGAAATGAAATCGCTTCCGCGAAGAACTTCTTCGAAAGAAGAAACATTCAATTTCACTTCAAGCGGAGAACCGTTAATGGAAAGCGTTACTGTTTGTTCAGTCTTCGAACGATCGAAGAACATCACGCGCATGCCGCATCCCAAGGCATATTCAGCCAACGACTGACCAATGCGGCCGAAGCCAATAATTCCCAATGTCTTTCCCTTCACCTCTTTTCCTTTTCCGTAATTCTTCTTCAACACTTCAAACGTTTCTTCTCCGTTTACTGGCATTGCGCCACCGGCTTGATAAAGAAATCTGTTCGAAGCGAACATCATGGCCATTACCAATTCGGCTACGCTAGCGCTGCTACTAGCCGGAGTATTGAAAACGTCTACTCCTTTTTCACGCGCATAAACCGCGTCAATGTTATCGATACCCACTCCACCACGACCAATGAACTTCAAATTCGGACAAGCGTCTATCAATTCTTTTCTCGCAGTGGTTGCGCTGCGCACTAAAAGTCCGTCTATGTTTTCATTTTGAATGAAACCAGCCAATGCATCTTGACTTACTTTTTCAGTAAGAACCGCGCAGCCCATGGCTTCCAAAGCAGCTTGTCCTTTTGCGTCTATTCCGTCGTTTGCTAAAATTTTCATCTTATCCGTTTTTACGTTCGAATTCTTTCATTACATCTACCAACACTTGAACGCTTTCCAAAGGAAGTGCGTTGTACATGGAAGCGCGGTATCCGCCAACACTGCGGTGTCCAGCGATTCCGCTAATTCCCGCATCTTTCCACATGGCATCGAATGCAGCAGTGTGCTCTTCGTTGTTCAGACGGAAGGTTGGATTCATCCAAGAGCGACTTTCAGGAACACTATGTCCATGGAACATACTGTTTCTATCCAATTCAGCATAGAACAACTCTTGCTTAGCGCGGTTGTGAATTTCCATTCCTTTCAATCCACCGTTTTCTTTGATCCAGCGAAGCATTAGCATACTTGCATATACCGAAAACACTGGAGGCGTGTTCGCCATGCTGTCTTTTGAAATATGAGAAGCAAGGTCTAAGTACGAAGGAAGTTTTCTTCCGGTCTTGCCTAACATTTCTTTGTCTACGATGTATAAAGTTGCTCCAGCAGGACCCATGTTCTTCTGCGCACCTGCGTAGATCAACGAGAAATCATTTGCGTTGAATTGTTTCGAGAAAATATCTGAACTCATGTCGCACACCAACGGCACATTTACCTTCGGCGTATACTGATATTGCGTTCCGAAAATGGTGTTGTTGGAAGTGTAATGGAAATAATCGTATCCATCTACAGAAGGTAACTCAGGGATGTGATTGTGGTTCGAAGCCGAACTGTCGGTAATGACATCAATGTCTCCTACCAACTTCGCTTCTTTAATTGCACCGCTTGCCCACACACCTGTGTTTGCGTAAGCCGCCTTTCCACCTTCCTTCAAAATATTCAAAGGAACCATGTAGAATCCAAGTGTTGCGCCGCCTTGAAGAAAAAGAACTTCGTAGCGATCTTCGAGATTCAAAATATCTTTCACCAATTGACGCGCTTCGTCCATGACACGTTCGAAGTTTTTACTTCGGTGTGAAATTTCAATCAACGACAAACCCATGCCGTCGAATTCACGAATAGCATCTGCTGAACCTTCAATAACAGATGGGGGTAAAATGCAAGGACCCGCGCTAAAGTTGTGTACTTTTTTCATGATTCAAATGTAGTCTTTAAATTTTTCTTACTGATTTTGTAATTGTGAAATTTTCTGTTGAATGGCTTCCTTGTTTCGTTCAAGAATAACCAAGTCAAGTAGTTCATTGATTAGCTCTATATCGTAGACCTGACTTAACGAAGCTACAATGCAATCCATGCGATTTTCTTCCAACTCAATGGTTGAAATAATTCTTACGATATCCTTTACCTGGAAACAAGATTCCTGCAACTGCATGCGCGCAATCATCTTCCTTTCGGTGTCGAACGATTTTGAATGAAGGACCGCAACGAGTGAATCTACAGATGTTTCTGAAGCCGGATTCTCACATCCCTTTTTCCCAACATAAACATTGTCGTTGGTTTCTATTTGAATTGAACTGTTCTTCCAAAACTGAAATGCTTTGGCTTGCAGTTTTAATTCGCCCGAAGGAACCAACTCGAGCTTGTTGTTCAACACAGAAACCGTGAAGCTGTGCGAAACGAGATTTTTCGCATTCAACAAGAACGTGGCCTCTTGCGCTTGAACCACAACTTTTACATTGTGCTTTCCAACATTCAATTTTGAGATTGAAACCGACGAAACAGGAACTGTATTGATTTGCGCTTCATCTACGAACAAGAGGAATGACAAGCTGTCTGGAGCATTCAACACCAACTTACTTTGTCCGAAAGTGCCGAACACATTCAACAAACAAATGATACAAACAACTACTCCTCTACTCTTCATCGAAAGCTTTATAAATTCTATTTAAAAACGGAAATTTCCGAAATCTTTCTGGAACAATAAAAAGCGGATTCACACTTCTTTCGCCCAGCCATTGTGGACGAATGTACACCAAAATACAACCGCCAATCACCACACAACACATGGAAAACAGCAACAACCAAATTCCATCGATGTGCGAACGAATCGCCATATATTTTGAAAGGTAAGCGGCGAGCAAGGTCATGGCTCCAATGCGCGATCCGGGAACCAATGCCGCAAGCTGATCCTTTATCGGTACACTCGCAATCTGATGTGCAAACGAGATCATCATGAGGTAATGAATTCCGGTTGTTACAGCAATGGAAATAGCCACGGCTTCAATCGAATATCGTCCCGCAACCAGGACTCCAACAATCATTAATATCAGATAAATCCCTTTGATCCAACTACCCTTGTATACCGCTCCCTTCGCGCGAAGCAGCGAATCGATGGGGCGTGTTAAGGTTCTAAAAATAACGGCTACGAAGAGCCATTGCAACAGATGCGCCGCACCCATGTAGCTGTTCCCTAAATAAACACGAAGAATATCTTCGCTAAATACAAAGACGAAACAAGCCACTGGAAAAATTAAAATGCTCAGCACATTGGTGGCTGCCAACACTACGCGCTTCAGGCGTTCGGTCTCTTCTTGCAATTTCGACATACCGCTGAAGAGTACGCTGTCGCTCAGTTTCGCCATGATTGTAATTGGAAGTGACGCTACGTATGCGCCTCTTTCGTACATACCCGCCTGA
>CANGEF010000211.1 GCA_947452685.1 Flavobacteriales bacterium
ATTTCGTTTCAACGTGCAAACATTATTTTAGGTTGGTTCATGTTTATGGCAGCAACCGCTGTGTACATGATGACCCTCGAACCAACAATGCCTTTCTGGGATTGTGGAGAGTTCATTGCCTCAGCCTACAAACTCGAAGTAGGTCACCCGCCGGGGGCGCCTTTGTTTATGCTTATAGCACGTTTGTTTTCTGCATTCGTTGGAGTAGAGAATGTTCCGTATGCGATCAACTCACTTTCAGCCGTTTCTTCTGGAGCAACCATCATGTTCCTCTTCTGGACCATCACGCACCTCGCGAAGAAAATGGTTGACAAAGACGGAGATCAAAGCGACAACAAAAATCTAATCATTTTCGCAGCCGGATTAATCGGCGCATTTGCATACACATTCAGCGATACCTTCTGGTTCAGCGCCGTGGAAGGTGAAGTTTACGCGATGTCGTCATTGTTTACAGCAGTCGTTTTCTGGGCAATCTTGAAATGGGAAAGTGAGGCAGACGAGCCAAGCAACTTGCGTTGGATCATCTTAATTGCCTACCTCATGGGATTGTCAATCGGTGTTCACTTATTAAACTTGTTGGCTATTCCTGCAATCTGCTTCGTGTATTATTTCAAGAAGAACACCTTCTCTTGGAAAGGCGTTGCCATTACTTCAGGTGTGGCTTTGGGTCTGTTGTTCCTGATGCAAACCGTTATCCTCATTTGGTCTATTCAAATTGCAGCGTGGTTCGAGCGTTTCTTCACGAACACACTTGGAATGCCTTTCAACACCGGAGTTTTCTTCTACGCATTGATTCTTATTGGCGGATTGGTTGCATTAATTGTCTACTCGAAGAAACGCGGTTGGGTAGCGGTAAACACGCTTACATGGAGCATTGCTGTTGCGTTGATTGGTTACACAACTTTTGCAACAATTGTAATTCGTTCACAGGCCGACACGCCCATGAACGAAAACAAACCGAACAACTTCTTCGCGCTGGTGTCGTACATGAATCGTGAACAGTACGGTGACCGTCCTCTTCTTCGCGGACAATACTTCAACACCCCACAAGTGCGCACCAAACCTTATTTAGATGGAAACGAAGTTTATGTGAAATCGTTTAGCGTGCGCGAAGACAACAACAAAAATAAGTTGGTCATTTCTTTCAAAAACAGATTCGAAGCCGAGCAGTACATTTCCAACAACACCGATCAAAAATTAATGGTGAAGGAAGAGTATTTGGAAACAGGCGAGAAGAAAGCCACTGAACCAAACTACGCGCAAACACACGTGTTCCCGCGCATGTACAGCAGCCAAGGAAGCCACATTCAACAATACAAGATTTGGGCAGACTTAAAAGACGTGAAGCGCACACCAACATTCGGAGAGAACATGGGCTTCTTCTTCAGCTATCAAGTGAATTGGATGTACTGGAGATACTTCATGTGGAATTTTGCCGGTAAGCAAAACGATACGCAAGGACATGGAGATTTCTTAGACGGTAACTGGAAGACAGGTATCGGTTTCTATGACGAGGCGCGCTTGGGTAATCAAGAAGCTGTTCCCGAACTGTCGAAGAACAACAAGGCGAATAACTCGTATTACATGATTCCGCTTTTAATCGGATTACTCGGTTTAGTGTATCAATTGCTTCGTCACAGAAACGACTTCATTGTAGTTGGTTTGCTTTTCGTTTTAACCGGATTCGCAATTGTGGTTTACTTGAACCAAACTCCCCTTCAACCGCGTGAACGCGACTATGCATACGCCGGTTCATTCTACGCCTTTGCCATCTGGATAGGCTTGGGTGTTGCAGCCATTTATTTCTGGTTGAAATTAATGTTGAAGAATGTGCCTTCAACGGCATTAGCTGGAATTGCATTCTTGCTTTCTCTTGTCGCTCCTGTGCTTATGGCTGCGCAAGGTTGGGACGATCACGATCGTTCAGATCGCAGAACAGGAATAGATATGGCGAAGAACTACTTGAACTCACTTCAACCCAACGCCATCATTTTCACCAACGGAGACAACGATACGTTCCCATTGTGGTATGCACAAGAAGTGGAAGGCGTTCGTACCGATGTTCGCGTGGTGAACCTTTCACTGTTGAATACAGATTGGTACATCGATCAAATGAAACGTCGTCAATACGAAAGCGCACCTGTTCCATTTTCAATTCCTGAATTCAAATACCGTCAAGGTACACGTGACCTTATTGTGTTGAACGACGACTCGGTATTAACCCCGTTGGAAGACGCTCTCTCTTATTGCCTAGATGACTCAAAGATTCAAGACTTCGGCTACAAGAAATTCAGCGTAATGCCAAACTACCAATTCTCATTTGCAGTTTCGAAAGAGAACCAAGCTAAGTTTAGTCAATACGTTGGCGTGAACGATTCATTGGTAAGCAACTTAACATTTGCTTTAATGGATGACGATGGGGAAAACCCACGCCAGTTCATTACGAAAGCGCAGTTGATGGTTATGGACCTCATCGTTCACAACAACTGGGAACGTCCAATTTACTTCGCAGTAACTACCGGTTCTGAAGCCTATATGGGTCTCGAGCCTTACTTCCAATTGGAAGGATTGGCGTATCGCTTGACTCCAATTTATCACACCGATTTCGATCGCGATAACATGTCGGGTGGAGTAGCATCTGAGCTGATGTACGACAACGTAATGAATAAATTCCAATGGGGAAATATCGATACGAAAGACATCTACCTCGATGAGAACAACCGCCGCATGGTAACCAACCTACGCATGCAAATGAACAACTTGGCAGAACAGTTCATCATTGAAAACAAAATGGACAAGGCAGCAGCTGTCTTGAACAAGTCGTTAACGTCTCTTCCTGAAAAGAACGCACCCTACGATCAACCACAAATCATGTGGCAAACTGCAGAGTTGTTGTTCAAAGCCGGAGACACGCAGACCGCAACGAAATTGGCAGAACGTGTATTTGCACTGAACAATCAAATGCTCGACTATTATCAATCGCTTACAAAAGCCGAGAAGAAAACCATTGAGCGTAAAATGCAAATGAGTGCTTTCGTAAACGAAGAGTTGGTGAAAGACATGGAAGCCTATGTTCCCGGTTCAGAGGCCGCGAAGAACATGCGCGCGGCTCATGAAGAAGCCCTCGATAACGTTGGACTTCTTGAATTGATGAAAGAAGAACGTGGGAAGAAAGAGGCCTACGAAGC
>CANGEF010000212.1 GCA_947452685.1 Flavobacteriales bacterium
AGGTGCTTTGGATTTCTGCGAAGGACTTTCAGTTCAATTAACGGCTTCTACAGGTGCGAGTTACTTGTGGAGCAACGGAGAAACAACGCAAACAATCAATGCCACTTTACCTGGTGATTACACCGTTCAAGTAGAAGGCGGTTGCGGATTCGCATTGTCTCCAGCTACTACTGTTATCGTTTACGATGCGCCAGCTGCTCCAACTTCTGCCGATGTAACTATCGGTGCTGCTGGTTTAACTGCTGACTTAACAGCTACAGGAACAAACCTTCAGTGGTATGACGTTGCTACAGGCGGTTCTCCAATTGGAACCGGTTCAACATTCACCACTCCAACAATCACAACTTCTCCAACTTCATATTGGGTGGAAGACGTTGCAACCTTCGGTGGTGTTGTAGGAATTGGTGGTAAAGCAACCAACGACGCTGTTAACGGTGCTTACTTCGCAAGCACACCAACAAACTTCAACAAGTTCAACGCGTTGGAAGATGTGATTTTAGATAGCGTTTATGTTTATTCAAATGCTCAAGGTCTTCGTACCATTGAAGTAGTTGATGCTAACTTAACCGTTATTGCAACGGCAACTGTTGACATTCCTAACGGAGAGTCTTATGTTCCTTTGAACTTCTTTATTCCTGCTGGAAACGGATACGGTTTGAGAACTTCTACCGCTAACCCAGGATTGTGGAGAGACCGCGACATCTCTGTTGCTTCTCCATACCAATATCCATATGATGTAAACGGATTAATTAGCATCACGGGTACTACAGTTACCAATGCTAACACCAACCAAGACGGAGATAACTACCATTACTTCTTCTACAACTGGCATGCACACACACCTTCTTTCGACTGTCCTGGTCCAAGACAAGAAGTTGTTATCTCAATTGTTGGAGTTGAAGAGTTAGAAACTATCTCTAACGTAGTGGTATTCCCGAATCCTGCTACTGACCACTTGACTGTTCGCTTGAACAGCACAAAAGGCGGTGCAATGAATGTAAACCTTATTGATGCTGTAGGTAAAATGGTTCAAGCGAAACAAGTAACTGTTAGCACAGGTACTCAAAACATTGAACTAGACCTTAACGGGATTGCTCCAGGTATTTACGAATTGCAAATGGTGAAAGATGGTAAAGCATCTTCTTCACGCATTGTTATTCGTTAAGAGACTTTTTAGCATAAGAAAGGGGGCCGAGGAATCGGCCCCTTTTTTATTTGTCAGTGTTCGCTGACAGGTTGTCGGAATGCCGCGCGTGGCATATTGCTTGAAAGTGCGAGCGAAAATTATCAATACTATGAGACAAGGAAATATTTCAGTTCAAACCGAAAACATTTTTCCCATTATTAAAAAATTCTTGTATTCAGATCACGAGATCTTTTTACGCGAGTTGGTGAGCAACGCAGTAGATGCGTGTCAAAAGTCAAAAACATTGGGTAGCCTGGGCGAACTTAAAGAAGGCGCAGAGAACTACAGAGTTGAGGTTATCTTGAATGAAACAGACAAGACCATCACCATTCGCGACAACGGAGTGGGTATGTCTGAAGAAGAAGTAGATAAGTACATCAATCAAATTGCTTTTAGTGGCGCGGAAGAATTCGTTAGCAAATACAAAGACGCCCAAATCATTGGCCACTTCGGTTTAGGATTCTATTCCGCTTTTATGGTGGCAAAGGAAGTTGAGATTATTTCGAAGTCTAGAAAAGATGCGCCTGCAGTGAAATGGGTGTGTGACGGCTCGCCGAACTTTACCATGGAAACAGTGGAGAAAGATACCTGCGGTACCGATATCGTTTTGCACATTGCAGACGACTCAACCGAGTTTTCAGAGAAGTCTCGTCTCGAAGGCATCTTAAATAAGTATTGTCGCTTCATGCCGGTGGAAATTGTTTTCGGAACGAAAACAGAATACATCGACGACCCAAGCGGAGAGAAAGACGACAAAGGAAACGCGAAGCGTGTTGAAACTACCGTTGACAACATCATCAATTCAACCACCCCGCTTTGGACAAAGAAACCAGCCGATCTTCAACAAGAAGATTACGATAAATTCTATCGTGAATTGTATCCGTACTCATTCGAAGATCCGTTGTTCCATATTCACGTGAACGTAGATTATCCTTTCAACCTAACCGGAATTTTATTCTTCCCGAAGTTGAAAGCGAACATGGAGAACAACCGAAACAAAGTTCAGTTATACAGCAATCAAGTCTTCATCACCGATGAAGTGAAGAACATTCTTCCCGATTTTCTAACCTTGCTGCACGGTGTAATCGATTCTCCAGACATCCCGTTAAACGTTTCTCGCAGCTATTTGCAAGAAGACGGAAACGTGAAGAAGATTTCTGCACACATCACAAAGAAAGTTGCAGATAAGTTGAACAGCATGTTCAACGGAGATCGCAAAGATTTCGAATCGAAGTGGGACGACATTTCGGTATTCATTCATTACGGAATGTTGTCGGAAGAAAAGTTCAACGAGAAGGCGGTGAACTTCAATCTTTTCAAAACAACGGAAAACGAATATTTCAATTTGGAAGAATTGAAAGCGAAAGTAGACGTGCTTCAAAAAGATAAGAGCGGCAATACTGTAGTTCTTTACAGCAACGACAGCCAGGCGCAAGATTCATTCATTGCTTCAGCGAAAGATCGTGGGTATGTTGTGATTGAAATGAACTCGCCATTGACCCCACATTTAATTTCGCAATTGGAATCGAAAGATCAAACGTTGAAGTTCAAGCGTGTGGACAGTGATGTGCTGGATAAGTTGATAGAGAAGGAAGAGAACTCAGCATCACTTCTTACCGAAGAAGAAAAAACAGCGTTGAAGCCTTTGTTCGAAGAGAACCTCGACACGAAATCGTTCAACGTGAGTTTTGAAAATATGTCTTCAACGGAAGCGCCGGTAACCATTACGCAAAACGAATTCATGCGTCGCATGAAAGAGCAAAGCGCCTTAGGCGGAGGCGGAGGAATGAACTTTTACGGAGAACTTCCCGACAGCTATACGATTGTGGTGAATTCGAACCATCCGTTAATGCAGAAGATCAACGCCGATAAAGAAGTAGGCAAAGGCCTTGCGCAGCAAGCGGTTCAATTGGCTATGCTTTCAAAAGGAATATTGAAAGGAGCTGAATTAACCAAGTTCATTCAAGCTAATTTCGAAGCCTTAAATAAATAATTTGC
>CANGEF010000213.1 GCA_947452685.1 Flavobacteriales bacterium
GCATTTTCTGAGCGTTTAATTTCTGATTTAGACACAATCGATTGGCCTGAAAACATTAAAGAAATTCAACGCAACTGGATCGGAAAATCTTCCGGAGCTCGCGTTCGTTTTCAAGCAGAAAAGGAAGTAACGATTGAAGTTTTCACAACACGTCCAGATACTTTGTACGGCGTGTCATTTTTAACATTGGCTCCTGAACACGAAAGTGTGGAAGTGTTGACAGCAGCGGAACAGCGCGATGCTGTGATGAATTATGTTGCCAATGCGAAACTGAAAACAGAGCGCGATCGCATGGCCGAGAAAAAGATTTCGGGAGTTTTCACAGGAAGCTTTGCATTGCATCCGTTAACGGGAGAACAAGTTCCCATTTGGATTGGCGATTATGTGTTAGCAGGATATGGAACCGGGGCTGTAATGGCTGTTCCAGCGGGAGACCAGCGCGATTATGATTTCGCGAAGCATTTCAACCTAGAAATAAAAAATATTTTTGCTGAATCTGATCTTTCAGAGAAGGCAGAAACCTCGAAAGAAGCGACCCTTGCGAATTCCGATTTTCTAAATGGAATGAACTACTACACTGCATTTGATGCGGTTTGTGAGCGTTTGATGGAAATTGGCGCAGGAGAAAAACGCGTGAACTATCGTTTACGCGATGCCGTGTTTAGCCGTCAGCGTTATTGGGGAGAACCCTTTCCGATTTATTACGAAAACGGAATTCCACGTTTAATAGACACAGAAGAATTGCCAACGCAATTGCCCGATGTAGACGCTTATCTTCCAACAGAATCGGGTGAACCGCCCTTGGCTCGCGCGAAGAATTGGGAGAGAAACGGCATGCCTATGGAGTGTAACACCATGCCAGGATGGGCAGGATCTTCGTGGTATTTCTTGCGCTACATGGACCCGAATAATCATTCGGTTTTTGCATCGGAAGAGCGAATAAAATATTGGGGTCAAGTAGACTTGTATATGGGCGGTGCAGAGCACGCAACGGGTCACTTATTGTATTCTCGTTTTTGGACGAAAGTGCTGTTCGACTTGGGCTACATACCGTTCAATGAACCGTTCAAGAAGATGATTAACCAAGGAATGATCCTTGGGCGCAGCAGCTTTGTTTACCGCATAAAAGACAGCAACACCTTCATTACGTTCGAACGTAGAAAAGAGTTTGAAACACAACGCTTGTATGCCGATATTTCTTTGGTAGACAACGATAAGTTGAATATTGAAGCATTCAAGAATTGGCTTCCAGAATACGCAAACGCAGAATTCATGTTGAATGAAAACGGCGAATACACCTGCGGTTGGGAAGTTGAGAAAATGTCGAAGTCGAAGTACAACGTTCAAACGCCAGACGAGTTGGTAGAGAAATTCGGAGCAGACACCTTGCGTTGCTACGAAATGTTCTTAGGCCCTGTTGAGCAAAGCAAACCTTGGGACACCAAGGGAATAAGCGGCGTTCACAATTTCTTGCGTCGTTTCCACCGCTTGTTCCTAGAGAACGAAACGTTCTCCGTTTCTTCGGAAGAGGCTACTGCAGCTGAAATGCGCGTGGTTCACAAGACCATTAAGAAGATCACTGAAGACTTGGAGCGTTTCTCTTGGAATACTGTTGTAAGCGCCTTCATGATTGCAACGAATGAATTGACAGATCTGAAGTGCAACAAGCGCCAGGCATTGGAGCCGTTGGTAATTATGCTTTCTCCGTATGCGCCTCATTTGGCGGAAGAACTGTGGAAGAACTTGGGTCATTCCACCTCTGTCATGAACGAGTCTTGGCCAATTGCCGAGAACAAGTTTTTGGAAGATGATAACTTCGAATACCCCGTTTCTTTCAACGGAAAAACCAGATTCTTTTTGTCGCTTCCAGTGGGTATGAGTGCCGCAGATGTTGAGGCGCAGGTAATGGCACACGAAAGCACAGCGAAATATTTGGAGGGAAAAACTCCGAAAAAGATTATTGTTGTTCCAAAACGTATTGTGAATGTAGTCATGTAGCACTACCTTTGGTAGTCCATGATTTCCCGTTCCACCATAGATCGAATTTTTCAGGCCACTCTTATTGAGGATGTGGTTGGTGAGTTCGTTCATTTGAAAAAAAGCGGGTCTTCTTATCGCGGTCTTTCTCCGTTTGTGAATGAAAAAACACCGAGTTTTTTCGTCGTTCCAGCGAAAGGAATTTACAAAGATTTCAGTTCTGGCAAAGGCGGAAATGCGATTGACTTTCTCATGCAACACGAGAAGCTTTCCTATCCGGAAGCCTTGCGCTGGTTGGCCAACAGGTACAACATAGAGATTGAAGAAGAAAGCCAGACCGAAGAACAAAAAGCCGAAAAGAGCGAACGCGAACAACTTTCTGTTGTCACCGATTTCGCCAACAAGTATTTCCAAGATCAGATGTACAATTCGGAAATGGGAAGAGCCATTGGGCTCTCTTATTTCGAATCGCGCGGATTTCGTGAAGACACTCTGAAGAAATTTCAGTTGGGTTATTGTCCAGACGGATGGGATAAGATGTCGCAAACAGCGCTGTCTGCGGGGCATTCGTTGACCTATTTGTTGAAGACGGGCTTAACACGCGAGAAGGACGGTTCGCCATATGATTTCTTCCGCGGAAGGGTGATGTTCCCCATTCACAATGTGAGTGGAAAGGTGATTGCCTTTGGCGGAAGAACACTGAAAGCAGAAAAGGACATTGCGAAATATTTCAACAGTCCGGAAAGCGATCTTTATCACAAGTCGAACACCCTGTACGGCTTGCATCTCGCGAAGAACGCGATGGTGAAGGAAGACAACTGTTTTTTGGTTGAAGGATATACAGACGTTATTGCGCTGCACCAAGCAGGCGTAGAGAACGTTGTAGCGAGTAGCGGTACAAGTTTGACCGAAGGTCAGATTCGTTTGATTCGTCGATTCACGCAGAACATTACCATTTTATACGACGGTGACAAAGCTGGAATTAAAGCGAGTTTCCGGGGTATTGACATGATATTGAAGGAAGGGTTAAACGTTCGCGTTGCAACATTTCCAGATGGCGATGACCCTGATAGTTATTCTAGAAAGCACAGCAGCGAAGAGATTCAGCTGTATGTGAAGGATAACGCGAAGGATTTCATTCGATATAAAACGGCTTTACTTCTTGAAGAAGTGGGCAA
>CANGEF010000214.1 GCA_947452685.1 Flavobacteriales bacterium
CATTCACGGTTACGACGACATTTCGAATGAAGAAGTGTATGCTATCGTCCGTAAAAACCTACCTGAGTTGAAAAGGGAGTTGAAGAAACTGTTGTAACCCTAGGTTGTTGGAACTTCGTTGTTAGAACTACGTTGTTGGAACTTCGTTGTTAGAACTGCGTTGTTGGAACTGCGTTGCAATTAACCAGTCGAAGACATTCGCGAAGCATTCGCCTGAAAGGCATTCGTTCGAAGAACATTCTGTCCTATATTTGCTCCGCACTTATCCAGAAAGACGGAGGGAATAGGCCCTTAGATGTCTTGGCAACCCGGTAAAGCAGGGTGCCAATTCCTACCTCGAAACTATTTCGAGGGGAGATAAGAAAGGAAGTTTTCACTTCCGTCCCATTGGGCAGTGCAATACATGCTATGGGAATACAAGACGAAATTTCAAAACACATTTTACTTCTCGACGGTGCCATGGGTACTCAAATTCAATTGTTGAATTTGCAAGAAGATGATTACCGCGGAGAAGATTTTAAAGATCACCCTTCTTCACTGAAAGGCAACAACGACCTGCTGTGCATCACACGTCCGCATTTCATTGAACGCATTCACCTCAACTACCTTGAAGCTGGAGCGAACATCATTGAAACCAACACATTCAACGCGCAACGCATTTCGCTCGACGATTACGGTCTCACACACATTGCATATGAACTCAATGTCGCTGCAGCGAAAGTTGCAGTGAATGCTCGAAACAAATTCCAACAAGAACATCCAAATGCCTTACCAGCCTTCGTTGCTGGAGCTATTGGTCCTACTTCGAAAACCTGTTCACTCTCCCCAGATGTCGAGCGCCCCGAGTTTCGTGCTGTGAATTACAACGAACTTAAAAGTGCCTACCGCGAACAAGTCGAAGGCCTACTCGATGGTGGTGTTGATGCCCTGTTGGTTGAAACCATCTTCGACACACTTAACGCGAAAGCCGCATTCCACGCCATTCTCGATGTGCTTGAAGACCGGAAGCTTTCAGCCATAACCAAAGAAAATCCTTCTGGCGACATCGCTATTATGGCCAGCGGAACCATTACCGATCTAGCGGGAAGAACACTCAGTGGACAAACCGCTGCAGCGTTTGCCGTATCACTGGAACACGTTCCGTTATTCAGCATTGGATTCAATTGCGCGCTTGGTGCAGAACAATTACTTCCGCAAGTATTGGCCTTGAAGTCATTCACGAATGCGTACTTAAGCGCCTATCCAAATGCAGGTTTACCCAACGCCATGGGCGGATACGACGAAAGTGCAGAAACCTTTCGAGATAAAATTCAACCTTTTTTAAATCAACCTGAACTCCGCATCATTGGCGGATGCTGCGGCACATCGCCTGCACACATTCAAGCCTTGCACTCACTCATTCATACCCATTCGAACAATGACTAACACACTCTTCCTCTCTGGACTCGAAGTGGTTCGCATTGAATCGCAAGCCAACTTCATAAACATAGGAGAACGCACCAACGTCGCAGGTTCCATTCAATTCAAAAGAGCCATTCAAGAAAAAGACTATGTGAAGGCTATTGCCATTGCGCGCGAACAAGTCGAAAGCGGATCGGTCATCCTTGACATTAACATGGACGACGCGCTCATCGACGGTGTTGAAGCCATGCGCACCTTCCTGAATCTTTTGGCTGCAGAGCCAGACATTTCAAGGGTTCCGTTAATGATCGATTCTTCGAAGTGGGAAATAATCGAAGCCGGTCTTCAGTGCGCACAAGGTAAATGCATTGTGAATTCGTTAAGCTTAAAAGACGGCGACGAGCTGTTTATTGAGCGCGCTAAGCTGACGCGGAAATACGGAGCTGCTGTGGTCGTGATGGCCTTCGATGAGCACGGACAAGCAGATACGTTTGAACGAAGAACAGCTATCTGCGAACGCGCCTATCGCGTGCTCACTGAACAAGTGAACTTCCCACCGCAAAACATTATTTTCGATCCGAATATTTTTCCAATTGGAACAGGACTCGACGAACACAAGCGCTACGCCATTGACTTCTTCGCGGCGACAACTTGGATCAAAGCAAATCTTCCTCACGCCAAAGTAAGCGGAGGAGTTTCGAATGTATCCTTCTCCTTTCGCGGAAACAACGTCGTGCGCGAAGCCATGCACGCTTCCTTTCTTTATCACGGAGTGAAAGCCGGAATGGACATGGGCATTGTGAACACCGCGCAGCTGGCGGTTTACGACGAGGTAGATAAGAATTTAATGTTGAAGGTGGAAGATGTCATTTTCAATCGAACTGAAAATGCAACCGAAGCTCTTCTTGAAATAGCGCAAGAATTCAACACACAAAAAAATAAAATTGAAACCGTCGCGGCTTGGCGTAACGAGTCGCTTCAGAAAAGACTTTCGCATGCGCTTGTGCATGGAATAACCGAGCACATTGAATCGGATGTGAAGGAAGCGCTGCTGCACTGCCCATCTCCGCTTTCCATTATTGAAGGTCCACTTATGGACGGAATGAACATCGTTGGCGATTACTTCGGTAGCGGAAAAATGTTCTTGCCTCAAGTCGTAAAAAGTGCACGTGTCATGAAAGCCGCAGTAGCTGTGCTTGAACCACAATTGCTCGCCGAAAAAGAACGCAATCCGCTTCAAGCGCAAGCGAAGAAAAAAATTGTTCTTGCCACTGTGAAAGGAGACGTTCATGACATTGGAAAAAACATTGTGAGCATTGTCTTAGCGTGTAACGGCTATGATATTGTTGATCTCGGTGTTATGGTTCCGAATGAAGTGATTATTGAAACAGCTATTCGCGAAAACGCCGATGCCATTGGACTAAGCGGTCTCATTACACCTTCGTTGGAAATTATGTGCGACTTGGCCGAAGACCTTTCAAGAAGAAAATTAAACTTCCCAATTCTAATTGGAGGTGCAACGACTTCGCGCGTGCACACCGCTGTGAAGATTGAACCTCGCACACACGTTCCTGTTATTCACGTGAACGATGCCAGCAAAGTAGTTCCTGCCGTGCGCAGTCTCTTCAACAAAGAAGAAAGCGAAGCTTTCCTTCAACAAATAAAACTAGACTACGCTCGCGTTCGCGAAAACTACGAAACACACCAGCGAGAAAAAAGACGTGTGTCTCTGAATACCGC
>CANGEF010000215.1 GCA_947452685.1 Flavobacteriales bacterium
ATGGTTGGAGCAATGCTGTCCAATGAAACATCTGGAATTCCATTTACGAGCCATGTCCAAACACCAGGATTCCCCGCAGAGTTATTGATTACCTGAACGCAATCACCTTCGCAGACGCTGTTTTGAGAAACAGTGAAACTGGCAGTTACAGGTACATCGCTGTTGTTGGAAGCACCAGGTGAAGGAGGAAGAGTTCCAGACACCCACGGATTCACTCCGTCGCAACTTCTGAAAATAGTTAATCCATCGTTGCTTCCTTGAGCGGGAACCGATTGAATTTGCGGGAAAACAGGAAGAATAGGTACGGTTAAAGTAGGACATGAACCAACTGCGGTAGTCGTAAGTGAAGTCTGCTGATTCCATTGTCCACCGCCCCAAACGATACCATCTATGATGGTTCCCAAATTATCAAAAAACAGCAATTGCTCTGCGCTATTCGTGAAAATGCCTACTTGTGAATTCGGTCCGGTAGTGCAACCACATGTGCCAATGTTTACATCTACCGGTATTCCAGAATTAGATGATCCAACAACGAGGAATCCGTTTGCTGGTATGGTAGTTCCTGCAGGAAGTGTTATTGCGAAGTCACCGTCAGAAAGAATATAACATTCAATGTTTTGGGGAAAAGCGCAATTGTTATACAATTCAATCCATTCACCTGTATTTGGTGTGCACGAACCGTCGCAGGCTCCCGCTGCATTCACCATAACCTCATTGATAACTAGGCATTGGCTGAAGCCAACGAGCGAAGTGAACAGGAAAGCTGAGAGTAGAGAATAAAACTTCATTGTGCAAATGTACTATGAAGTTACATTGTAACGCTTATCACATTTGTTTTCAAATTGTGAGACTATTTTTGTGAAATGAAATATTCAAGCCTACTTCTTTTTGTTGTGCTCTATTTGAGCGCATGTTCGTCGAATGGAGGAAATCCCGTTTTAGACGCTAAGACTTTTTCTGAAAAAATGAAATCCACACCGAATGCTGTGCTACTTGATGTTCGCACGGAAGAAGAATTCGCGAAAGAATACATTGAAGGCGCTCTACTAGCCAATTGGAATGGGAACGATTTTCAACGAAGAATTGATGCCATTGATAAGAACGCTCCTGTGTTTGTATACTGCCTCAGTGGAGGAAGAAGTTCAAGTGCTGCAGCTGCTATGCGCAAACAAGGATTCAAAGAAGTCTATGAACTTCAAGGTGGAATTATGAAATGGAAATCGGCAGGACTTCCTGTTGTTTCTGGAAAGGTGAGTACGAATGGCGGAGTGAGTTCTGAAGAGTATAAAACGCTTGTTTCGGGTGGAAATGTATTGGTCGATTTTTCTGCAGAATGGTGTGCACCTTGCAAAAGGTTAAAGCCGTCTTTGGAAGAATTGGCGAAGGAAAATCCTTCTTTGAAAATTGTAACCATTGATGTAGATCAGAATCCGAATATTGCAGCGGAGCTTGGTGTTGATGCGCTTCCAACCTTGAAATATTATTCCAACAATGAAATGAAATTCTCGAATGTGGGTCTTATTTCAAAAGAAGAATTGAAAACTAAATTGGGATTGTAATTCAACAAGATTGGAAAATGAAAACGCCCTCTTCGAAGAGGGCGTTTCTATTTCAACCTAAATTGAATTTATTTCTTGAAGAAGGGAAGGGAAACAACCACTGCCTTCAACGCTTTTCCACGTATTAAAATGAAAATCTCGGTTCCAAGGGCGGCCATTGCTGTTGGCACGTATCCCAATCCGATTGCTTTTTCCAAGCTCGGGCTCTGTGTTCCGCTGGTTACCACACCCACAACATTTCCGTTGGCATCGCCAATTTCATAGTCGTGACGAGGAATACCTCTGTCGATCATTTCGAATGCAACAAGTTTGCGAGTCACTCCAGCTTCTTTCTGAGCTTTTAAGTTTTCAGAATTTAAAAACGGAGCGCTGAACTTCGTGATCCAACCTAGACCGGCTTCCAAAGGAGAAGTGGTGTCGTTGATGTCGTTTCCGTAAAGGCAAAATCCCATTTCCAAACGAAGGGTATCTCTTGCACCCAAACCAATAGGCTCAATGCCTTGAGGTGCGCCTGCAGCGAAGATTTTGTCCCACATTTCGTTTGCGTTTTCATTCGGGAAGTAAATCTCGAATCCACCCGCACCGGTATATCCGGTTGTTGAAACAACTACATTTTCAACACCAGCGAATGTGCCAATTTTGAATGTGTAGTACTCCATGTCGCTCAAAGTCATATCTGTCAATGACTGAAGGGATGCAGCAGCTTTTGGTCCTTGAACAGCAAGCAAGGAAGTCTCTTCAGACTTGTTCACCATGGTTGCACCGAACGCCTTGTTCAATTCAGAAAGGTGATTCCAATCTTTGTCAATGTTCGAAGCGTTCACCACCAACAAATACATTTCTTCGTTCACGCGGTAAACCAAAAGATCGTCTACAATTCCGCCCGTTGCATTTGGCATGCAGCTGTACTGAACTTTCCCGTCGAACAATTTAGAAACATCGTTTGAAGTCGCGTATTGAATAAGGTCGAATGCCTTTGGACCGCTGATCCAAAATTCGCCCATGTGGCTAACATCGAATACCCCAACGTTATTTCTAACGCAGTGATGCTCTTGAATTAATCCCGCGTATTGAACGGGCATATTGTAACCTGCGAATGGAACCATTTTCGCTCCAAGCGCAATGTGCTTTTCAGTAAGTGATGTGTTTTTCATAAGTGGGGCCGAAATTATAAATTATCGGTGATGTAAGTGATGATTTTATTCATGAGATGTACACGGTCTTTTCCACGAACGTTGTGCTCGTGTCCAGGGTATACGAAAAAGTCTATTGGGATCTTCTTGTCTACGCATGCCTTCAAGAAGCGCATGTTGTGTTGAAGAACCACAACGTTGTCGTCTGCCCCGTGAATCATTAACAATTTTCCTTGAAGTTTATCTACGTGCTTCGTGCAGTTGTTGGTATCGAACCCTTCAGTGTTTTCTTGTGGAGTGTCCATGTAACGCTCGGTGTACATAACCTCGTACAAGCGCCAGTCGATCACCGGTCCGCCGGCAACACCAACTTTGAATGTTCCAGGAGCGCGAAGCATAAGCGAGGTAGTCATGAATCCACCGAAGCTCCATCCGTGAAC
>CANGEF010000216.1 GCA_947452685.1 Flavobacteriales bacterium
TGCTGAAATTTTTGAAGAGCGATTTCCATTTCCATAAAAACAAATTTAGTTCATTCAGCCTAAACAAAATCATTACAAATATCAGCGGTGAAAAATTCTTGTTCAGAAGCCTGTTGGCCTATTTTTGCCTTTTCAATATTATGAGACCAACCTTTTCAGCCTTAACCGTTTCCGATGTCCGTCAGGAAACCGCAGATAGTGTTTCTGTTGCCTTTCAAGTTCCTGCGGAATTAATGGAGCGCTATGCCTTCAAACCGGGCCAATACCTTACGCTTCGTGCAAGTGTAAACGGAGAAGATATTCGCAGATCGTATTCGATATGCAGCGGAACAAACGACGGTGAATTGCGCGTGGCTATTAAGCGTGTAGACGGAGGTGTGTTTTCCACTTGGGCTACTTCAGAGATTAAGGTGGGTATGGAAATGCAAGTGATGAACCCGATGGGGCACTTCACTCCGAATAATTTAGATGGAAAGACGCACGTGGTCCTTTACGCTGCTGGAAGCGGCATTACGCCTATGCTTTCGATTGCGCGCACGTTGCTGCAAAACAACGCAGAGGCTGAAGTGAGTTTGATATACGGAAATAGACATTTCAGTGGAATTATCTTCCGCGATTTAATTGAAGACATGAAAGACATCTTCCTCGGACGTTTCCGTGTGTTTCATGTATTGAGTGGCGAGCCGAATGACATTGCGCTTTTCCACGGAAGAATAGATGCAGAGAAGATCGAAGGGTATACCCAACGTTTCATTCCAATAGATACGGTTTCGGAAGTTTTTGTTTGCGGACCAGAACCTATGATTCGTGCGGTGAAAGATTTTTATTTGTCGAATGGTTTAGCGGAAGAAAACGTTCACTACGAATTGTTCGCTTCGCCAGGTCAGGCTAAACAAGCGCCTCCGGTGGTGAAGAAGGAGGTGGTGTTGGAAGGTCAAGCAGATGTGACCGTTATTTTCGACGGGAACTACACCCAATTCAAAATGCCGAAAACAGGAGAGATGATCTTGGATGCTGCACAGCGCGCGGGATTGGATATTCCGTTCTCATGCAAAGGAGGTATGTGCTGCACGTGTCGGGCACACGTAAAAGAAGGAGAGGTAGACATGAAACTGAATTACGCATTGGAACCTGGTGAGGTGAATGCAGGATTCGTGTTGACGTGTCAGTGTGAACCTGTTTCAGACACAGTCGTTATCGACTTCGATAAAGTATAATTATTTAATGTCCGTCCTCGCAGGCGCAGGGAGTCGAAAAATAAACCTTTGTCATTTTCGGATCTACCATTTGGAGAATGCGATCTTGCGTTCCGAAACTCATTTGGTTGTGCAAGAAATCGAGATGTGTTAGGTTCTTCAACGAACCAATAGCATTCGGATAATAGTCAATGGGGTTGTCCCAAAGTGCGAGTATGCGCAGTTCATGGAGCTTTTCTATTTCATCGGGAAGGGTGCTAATGTAGTTGTCGCCCAATTCCAAAACACGTAAATTTTTCAAATTGAAAAGTGATGGAGGCATGGAATCGATCTCATTTTCGTTGATACTTAATCGCTGTAAAAATGGAAGTTCGTTAATTTTTGTTGGAAGAGTTTTGATCTTATTTCGATCGAGTTGCAAATCGTTCAAGTTGGAAAGCAAGAATATTTCTTGCGGAATCTCGGTGTATTTTTTTCTGTTGAGATGAAGACGATAAACCTTGCCCGGTTCTTTCAATGCGAGGTTGAGGTCGGTGTAAATTTTACACGTGTCTATTTTGTCCCACGACACCAATTGTGCATGCGAATCAACGATGAAGTTGAATGAAAGAAGAAGAATGAAAAGCGTTGTTTTAGCGAATCGCATTGGCAATGTCTTTTGCAAGTTGTTCTTTCAACGCATCTATTGAACCAAAATTTTGTTCGTCGCGCAACTTCCGAATAAATTCCACTTGCAACGGTTGCTCATAGAGGTTGTTGTGAAAGCCAATGACATGCACTTCCAGCGAACGGCTTCCGTTTAATTCGAATGTAGGACGTGTTCCAATGTTCATGGCGCCGCGGTAGTTTTTGCCGTTGATGTTCGTTTCTACTACATAGACTCCATTGGCTGGAATAAGTTTCAGCGGATCGGAAATTTTTATGTTGGCTGTTGGAAAACCAATCTTTTGACCGTTTCCTTTTCCATGCACCACTGTCCCTGAAAGCACGTAGTTGCGACCGGTTGCTTCCTGCGCGAATGCTACATTTCCAACTGAAATAGCTTTTCGAATTTTCGTTGAACTCACTTCACTTTCGTTGATGAGTTGCGCCGGAATTTCTTCCACCTGAAATTGAAACATGTCGGCATATTCCAGCAACTTTTGAAAATTGCCTTCACGGTTTCTGCCGAAGCGGTGGTCATATCCAACAATAACCGTATGCACGTTCATTCCAACCACCAACAAATCTCGCACATATTCGAACGCTGATTTCTTCGCGAATTCCATTGTGAATGGAAATTCGACCAGATGATCTACGCCGCAATCTTCTAAAAACTTTCTTTTCTCTTCAGTATCGGAGAGCAATTGAATGCCGTGATCTTCAGGAAAGAGAATGGTTCGTGGGTGAGGGGTGAAAGTGAGTACAACGGTTTCTCCGTTAACCTCATGTGCCAAGGCTTTCATGCGGTTCAGCAGTGCCTGATGACCCAAGTGAACCCCATCAAAGGTGCCAATGCTAAGGACAGGATTTTTAACTTCCTTGAACGAAGAAAAGTCGTGATGAATTTTCACCTTGAATTATTTTGAAAACGAAGGAGAAACGGTTGTTTCTTTTGTTTCTCTATTCAAAATATAAAATCCTTCTCCAGATTTATCGCCTAGTTTTTTTGCAGTAACCATATTCACCAATAAAGGACATGGCGCGTATTTCGGATTCCCAAATCCGTCATGCATGACACGAAGAATTGCCAAGCAAACATCAAGGCCAATGAAATCGGCTAAGCGAAGTGGGCCCATGGGATGACCCATTCCCAATTTCATTACCGTATCAATTTCTTCAACACCTGCTACGCCTTCATACAAGGTGTAGATGGCTTCATTGATCATAGGCATAAGAATGCGATTCGCAACGAATCCAGGGTAGTCGTTCACTTCAACCGGAACTTTTCCCAA
>CANGEF010000217.1 GCA_947452685.1 Flavobacteriales bacterium
CACGAAATCCATGAGTTTAATCTCGTTGTCCGAAAACTCATCGTCGCAAAACTCTGAAGCTGGTTTGAAAGATTGAGTGGCTCCATCGAACTTCAAAAAATCTTTCACCAATCTCAAATCATCGGATAAGTCTATGTAGAGGTCTTCTGAAACCGGCCCAAATTTCCAAACCTTGTAGGTTAGGTTAAAGATGGGCACCCCACTCTTCCGAATAGAAACTTCGTCCAAAAGATACACGAGCTTCAGAAGCTTGGTTTTCGACAAATCGGAAATGTGAGAAGAAAGGTAAACCAGCGCGTTTCCAATCTTCTGCATTTGAAGATTATGTTGCATTGCGTTTGAGTCTTTGTTCATAGAAGTAATGCAAATTTAGGTAAATTATTCTCAACCAACGAAAATATTGACTAACAGAAGTTTAAACCCTGTTTAGGTCAAAAAAAATACAACTTGAATCTCAATTTGCAACACCCCTCAACATATACGTTATATTTCAAAACTATTTCTTTGGTTTTGTGCTTTTAGAAGGTTTTAGTGAAGGTGTGTTACCTGGAGTATCCTTGTTATCACGCTGTCTTCTATCCGGTTCTCCTGTTGAATCGGCCTTTCTCTTCGGCCCTGGTTTAATGCTGATAAATCAAATTTTTAAGGCAATATTAAACCTCAAAGGCCTAACTATCAATACGCCAAAATGCGTAATTTTCTTTAGTAAAAGAGGAAATTCAAATCTCGAGTTAACATAGACGAAGTCCCAAAACTTCCTTTAATAACAATATTCCAAACAACAGAATCTAAACTCCAGAGTTCCATTAAGTTTGGGAAACGCTTGGATAAGAGATGCTTGAAAAGTAACTTATCATGACAAGAGGCCTACAAGCCATTGAATACTCACAAGACATACCAAGTCAGAAAGCTAAATTCATTTTTCTTAACAAATTCTCTTGTAATTCAATAGCTGTTTAAGATTAATCGATCGAACGATTTAACAGAATTTTCAGAGAAGACCTGCTTGTTGTCCACAAATTCAAAACTCACTATTTCAAATTAATATTGCCTGAACAACGCAGAGGAGGTCACAATACCTGATTAATTCAGAATCAAATACATTTTTTCGCCTATTTCAAAAAGTTACGGGGGCATGTGAGCTTAATAGACCTTATAATAGGAATAGAATCAAGGATTGCATTTATTTTTTACCCTCCAAAATAAACTTGTAATTCAAATCCATTTTTTTTGATTTCCCTTTGAACTCGTCAAAATCACAAGTGACTATTATCAAGTACTTACAATAAGCGTAAAACAACAAGCTTGAAAAACTTAAATTATCTGATTTGAAATTACAACAATTCAAATCGGAATCATACAATTTCAAATCTTTTTTTAACATAGAAGTTAAATAATTATCAAATTCACCCAAGAAAACTCTATTGATTTCATATTTTAAATAAACATAATTTGCGTACTCGTCACCCGAGGTAATTAACAGCATACATATTTTTATCTCAGGACTAAGAATGGTATCTGAAATTGAATTTGAAAAATATACTAATCGTTCTTCTCTTCTCAATTTGAACGCATTTTGCATAATTTCAAATGCCAGTGTATTAAGAACCGTTGTGTCCATTTCGCAATCTAATGAAATAAAATTGCTATGGTATGACTGATATCTACCACCAAAACCATTGTGATTACCAAAATTGATTGATTGGTTACTATCTTGACCAAATACTTGATTGGTCAATAACAAAACTCCAAGAGCACCAATATTAATAACCTTCATATGTTGCTATATTTATCTTTTTCTCCCCTATTTTTTCCTGACTACCATCAGGATTAAATTTAATCCAGTCACCTTCAACTATTCTTTCCTTTTCTGAGCGATATTCATCTGCAGGTGATGTATATCCGCTGCTTTCATATTTAACACCATTGGATTTCACTCTTATCTCCTTTGAAGATGCTATTACAGACACGCCTATATAACTTGATAATTCCTCTGCTAAAGAAAGAGGTGGTGGTTCATTATTTCTGAGTTCTTTAAATTCTACAACTTCCTTTTGCATTCCTAGATTACAACCAAATAAGGCTATCGTAGCATTATTAGCGAATTCTATCTCTCCATTTTCTACTGCCACAGATATCGTTAAAGCACTAATTGCGTTTTGTTCAACATAGTTCCTTGCATTTTCATTATCTTCATCATCGCTATAAGCATTATTCATGGCCTGATCCTTTATTGCATTTACAAATCCATCATCGGTGTAAATTCCTGAATTTTGCATATTTCCTATTATTCCATATTCTTCATAACCATGACTTAGAATATTCAAATTTTCTATTGGCACATCTCCATTTGCAGCTCTTGATCGCAATTCTTCAAGTACTTTTTGACCAGTTTCAGCATAGATTATATCATACCCTTGAGATTTTAGATATGAAACATGTTGTTCGAAATCACTATTCCCCTCTGTTCCTATAATAATAGCGACCTTGGGGCCATTCCCGTTATAGTCAATAAAAAGTATTGGGTTATTTGCGGCAAAACAATTCGGAGATATACTTGGAAATGATGATACCTTAGGATCAATACTTAGAAATTTTCCAAGCCTTGCATCATAGACCCTCGCTCCAAAATCGTAGTCACTCGAATTTCCGGTGATTTCGGTTACCTTCTCTTTCCCATTAAACCCACTGCGATACTCTTCGATGCTCCATGTTCTGTCTGCTAGCTCAACCCCGAACGGAGAGTAATCGCTGACGCTGATGATGTACGCCGTGAAGTAATCGATTACCCCGTCGCTGTTGCTGTCAACAGGTGCCTTGCCGTCGCCGAGCGTGGTGAGCACGTTACCCAGGTGATTGCTGAGGCTGTACTGACGGTGGTTGAGCTGACGGGCGTGGTAATACGTCGCTTGCGTTAACGATCCCGATGCGTTCGTAATATTTAAATCGACCGTGTCCTTACAAATACCCACCTGAGCGCTGCCGTAAATGTTGCGCTCGATGAGCTTGTACTCCATTACCGCATTCTCGGCGTCCATCTTGTGCTCATACACCCCCATGACATTTCCTTGCGCATCGCGAACGTAATACGTGCTCGACTCAAGCACACTGCCTGCATACACGTGC
>CANGEF010000218.1 GCA_947452685.1 Flavobacteriales bacterium
CTTCCCCCTGTACCGCATTTGTTTTTCAGCACCTTCGCTAACTGTTCCAAATCTTCTTCGGTACCGATGAAGTCTTTAATGACAGATGCTGTCTTACCGCCGCGGTGATTTTTTTCCAACCAAACTTTTAATTTCTGTTCGTTGGGTGGAAGCGTCTCTGCCGCTTCGTTTTCATTTTCTATGTTGAAGTTAGGATTCGTGCTAAATACAAATCCGCCTTCACTCTTGCTGTTCTTCTTGCTCATGTGCAATTGGAATTACTGTTTTCTTTTTCAATTCTTCGTATTCCGCTTGAATACGCTGAAAAGCGACGATGTCATAAATGATGTGCGCCACAATGGCGGCCAACAAACCTAAGTATTCTCCTAATACTCCGAGTATGGTTCCTACGGCAAATAAAATTAATCCGAAGATGACTTTCGGCCAAGAACTGTAGCTCATGTATCCGTGAAGCGCAATAAACATGAACGACGTGGTTAATATTCCCAACCAGGGTTGAATCATTCCACGAAAAACAATCTCTTCTCCAACTCCGGCGCAAAAACTGAGGAATAAAATTTCTTGTAAACTGAAATTGAAAATTCCAAGGCGTAAGGTGTAATCGAAATTCACATCATTGAGGTATTTCCATTTCCCCATGAGCCATGTTATTCCGCTTAAAAGAAAACCTCCTGCAACGCCCGCTCCCACTTGCATCCAGACATTCGCTTTTCCAATTACAACAGGAATCATGAAGGTTGTTGCATTGAAGTAATACAGGATGGCAACAATGACCAATGGAACGAGCAGCGTAAGTAACCCCATGCGCATAAACAATTCCCGACTCGGTCTCATAAATGCAAAGGTAAGCTTTGTAACTTCGCGCAATGGATTTTATCTCATCTACTTTATTGGACTATTGCGAAAAGCATTCAGATGATGAGTCTGATTTGTTGAAGGCGCTTTCGGCTGAGACCTGGCAGAAGGTAATTAATCCACGTATGTTAAGTGGACATCTGCAAGGACGGTTTTTAAGTATGCTTTCGCAATTGATTCAACCCAAACGCGTTTTAGAGATTGGAACTTTTACAGGTTATAGCGCTTTGTGTTTGTTAGATGGACTTCAAGTAGAAGGCGAATTAATTACCATTGATGAAAACGATGAACTGAGTTGGTTGCACGACAAGTATTTCCTTCAACATAAAAATGGAAATAAGATTAAACCCATTTACAAAGCGGCATTGGATGCTTTTCCGGAAATTGAAGGAACTTTCGATTTGGTGTTTATTGATGCCGACAAGCGGAACTACCTTCATTATTGGAATTGGACTATGAATCATGTTGAACCTGGAGCTGTGATTCTTATTGACAATGTGCTTTGGAGTGGGAAAGTTCTAGAACCCGCTGCTGAAAAGGATTTCGACACACAAGTTCTTCAAGAATTGAATGAGTTGGTGGCGAAAGATTTACGCTGTGAGAAGGTGCTTTTGCCGCTTCGTGACGGATTAATGATGGTTCGCGTGAAGAAGTAGACTACCTTTGCGCCCGCAACAAGTTCCGTTGGCAGTTCAACTTAGAAATACGATTGGGAATTTGGCGACCACGTATTTTATGTCATTTGAAAAATTAAACTTAATTGAGCCTATCCTTAGCGCTCTAAAAAAAGAAGGTTACACTACCCCCACTCCTATTCAAGAACAAGCCATTCCAATTTTGTTGGAAGGAAATGATTTGCTCGGATGCGCGCAAACAGGAACGGGAAAAACAGCGGCCTTCGCCATTCCAATTCTACAATTACTTACTCAGAATCCCGGTCACACCGGAAGCAAGCGTGCTATTCGTTCGTTAATTGTTACTCCAACCCGCGAGCTTGCCATTCAAATTGGTGAGAGCTTCGCGAGCTATGGTAGAAACTTGAATCTTCGTCACACCGTTATTTTCGGTGGTGTGAATCAATTCTCGCAAGTCAATGCGTTGAAAGCGGGAATAGATATTCTTATTTGCACGCCAGGACGCTTATTAGACTTGGTGCAACAGCGTCATGTGAATCTTGGAAACATTCAAATGTTTGTGTTGGATGAGGCCGATCGCATGTTGGACATGGGATTCGTGAACGATGTGAAGCGCATTATTAAATTAATTCCTGAAAAAAGACAGTCATTGTTCTTCTCGGCTACCATGCCGAAGACCATTTTAGAGTTGGCAAATTCAATTTTAACGACTCCGAAAAAAGTTGAGGTGACTCCGGTTTCTTCAACAGCAGAAAAAATTTCGCAAGGCATTTACTTCGTAGATCAAGCGAAGAAGAACGATTTGTTGGTGCATGTCCTTCAAGATAAATCAATAAAATCTGCTTTGGTGTTCACACGCACCAAGCACGGCGCAGACAAGGTGGTTAAGCTTTTACAAAAGTTGAACATTAAGGCTGAAGCCATACACGGTAACAAATCTCAGAATCACCGTCAGCGTGCTTTGGGCAATTTCAAGGGCGGAAGCACTCGCGTGCTTGTGGCTACAGACATTGCTGCACGCGGAATTGACATTGATGAGTTGGCTTTCGTGGTGAACTTCGAAATTCCGAATATCCCTGAAACTTATGTTCACCGTATTGGTAGAACGGGTCGCGCTGGTGCATCTGGACAAGCCATTTCATTCTGCGATATTGAAGAGCGCGAATATTTGCGCGACATTCAAAAGTTGATTGGATTGGAAATTCCTGTCGTGAGCGAACATCCGTTCCCAGCAGAGAACAAACCTGCTCCGGGTGTTGCACAAAAGCCACAAGGCAAGAAACCATTTTCAAGATCAGGTGGCGGAAAGACACATCGTGGAAGTGGCTCTGGTAGCGGAAGTGGTAACGGCGGAGGAAACAGACCGAAAAGCGGCGGTGGATTTAAACCACGTTTTTCTGGAAATCCTGATTCGAAAAGAAGACCGTCTTAAACGCGAACCATCCAAACGTATTCACGCATTTGTTTCCACCAATTGAATTTCACAACCTCTGAAGGCGTGCATTTGAGTTGGTTGGAAAGCATTGCGAGCGTTTCTTGAAAGCCTATTTTTTCTTGTTGAAATAAATTCAACTTCGTTTCATTTTCAATGAGGAAATCTGCAACGGCTGTTGGAAGATCTA
>CANGEF010000219.1 GCA_947452685.1 Flavobacteriales bacterium
AACAACAAGAAATTCATTCAGTTTGAATGAAGTTAACCAGCTCAAATCTTTAGACGAATTCGAAATTTCCAACACACGATCGAAACGTGTATCACCTGAGACACTAACGTTGTTGAATTTTATTTTATGAAGAAGTTTTTGGGTTGTTTCGTTTTGAACAAAAAAGTGTGTAACAGCTTCCAGTGTTGGCTTCCACATGAATCCATACCATTTGAAAAAATGCTGTTCTTCTCGCAATATAACAGAGATACAAAACAACTTCGCTCCAATTTTTTTTAAATTGAAAAAGTAATTTGTCCAGAACTCATACTTCACAAAAAACGCCGATGTTGGTCTTAAAATTTGAACGAATTTTCTCGCGTTGAAAAAGGTGTCTAGCGGAAGGTAACCAATCCAATCAGCACCGGAATAATTCTTTCGAACTTCATATCCAGAAGGAGAGAAAAAAGTAAGAGCAATCAACGTATGGGGCTCCTTTTTTTTGAGCGCCTCTATGACCGGCCTGCCTTGTTCGAATTCACCTAAAGAGGCGCAATGAAACCAAATGATTTTAGAATCGGTAGGAAGCGATAAACGCCATTTTTTCAGCGAGGAAATGGTGCTTCTTCTTCCTTTATTTCCGATTTTAATTTTCTTATTGAACGGCCCAGCAACAGGAAGAAGAATCCAAATGAGCTGCCAGACAATTGAATAAAAAAAATGAAACATATTAATAGATGTAGTAATCGTTTGGAGCACGCTCATACAGATTCAGAATCCACCCTGCACGTAAACCAAAAAGCATATCCAGTCTTTTCGAAGTGTCATGAGTTTGTGTATCTAAATTCCACTCTCTGCGGCTTTGGGTAAGGCCTTCAGTCGCTTGAGCTCCAATATAGAAGTTAATTAATCTGTTGTTACTTAAATGATAGTAGCCCATGAATTGATTAATAGAAAGTCCGTTGGTTAAGCGGTCATAACCTTTCAGGTAGTCGCCCTCTAGCTGGGTTATTTTGGCTTCTTGGTGTTCAATTCTTATTTTATGTTGAAGAAGACCGAGTCCAACTGTAACTAATAACCCAGAGTTTTTATTGGGTCCAATAACAGGAAACAATTTCCCTCCTTGAAGAAAAACATTAAACCCTCTTTCTTGAATGAACATGGTTGCAATTTGCCCTTGCTCATCTAGAATTTCTCCACGAGAGGTAAGTAAATTGCTCAGGAAATTGGGCTCATGCACTTTATTCCCGAAAAGGTAATTGAACTGCACCCCGTAATACCAATTTTTCTTGTCCTTAACGTGAAAACCTACTTCGATGCTTCCATTGTTCCCAAATCTATTGGCCAGATCTCCGCTTGGTGTCGAGTAGCCATATCCAACAGTAACATGCGGATTGAAAAGCGAAGAATCGCGCACTTGCCATTGTCCAAATGAATAGAAGCAAGCCAATTGCAGAAATGCAAGGAATGATAGTTTCTTCATGTTGCGAAAGTAAATGTTATTCATTGGAAACTAAAGCTTAATTTTGTTGCCCTTAAATTTCAATACATGTTAATGAACATTCAAATGGTTGACCTCAAGAAGCAATACTTGAAGATCAAAGAAGAAATAGACGCAGCCGTTATCCAGGTTATGACCAACGCGAATTTCATCAATGGAGCAGAGGTGAAGTCATTTCAACAAAATCTAGAACGATACCTGAATGTAAAGCATGTTATTCCATGCGCCAATGGAACCGATGCGCTTCAGATTGCCATGATGGGTTTGGGGCTGAAACCGGGTGATGAAGTAATTACGGCTTCCTTTACCTACGTAGCAACTGCGGAGGTTATAGCACTATTGGGACTTGTTCCAATCTTGGTCGAAGCCAAGGAATTTGATTTCACAATTGATCTAGCTGAAATTGAGAGAGCCATTACACCGAAAACGAAGGCCATAGTTCCCGTTCATTTGTTTGGCCAAGGTGCCGACATGAACGCTATTATGGAAATTGCTAAAAAGCATAACCTCTTTGTAATTGAAGATACCGCTCAGGCATTGGGCGCCACGTATCAATTATCGAATGGCGAATCTGCCGCTTTAGGAACCATAGGCGATATTGGATGCACGAGCTTTTTCCCTTCGAAGAACCTGGGGTGTTTTGGAGACGGAGGGGCATTGTTCACCAACAACGATGAGCTTGCGGCGAATTTGCGCATGATTGCTAATCACGGTCAAAAGGTCCGCTATTATCACGATGTAATTGGGGTTAACTCTCGATTAGATACAATGCAGGCGGCAATTCTTGACGTAAAGCTTGGTCACCTAAACGAGTATGCAGAAGCGCGCAGAAGTGTTGCTGATGCATATGATAGTGCATTTAAGGGATTGAATGGTTTAATCACACCCAATAGGATTGAGAACGGTACACATGTTTTTCACCAATATACATTACGTGTATTAGATGGAAAGAGAGATGCTCTAAGAAAACACTTGGAGGAAAGGGGAGTTCCGAGCATGATTTATTATCCACTTCCATTACATTTCCAAAAGGCATTTGAGAACGAAAGGTATCCGAAAGGATCAATGCCAATCAGTGAGCGTCTTTCAACCGAAGTTTTATCTCTTCCAATTCATACTGAAATGACCTCTGAAGAACTGGAATTTATCGTCGGTAATGTGAAGTCATTTTTCAACGCGTAATTGGTTTTCGAGCGAAAAAAAATGAAAAAATGGGCCTTTTAGCAGTTTTTGCCGAAAAAAAAAGCATGCTTGGCTCATATTTTTTAAATTGAAAATCAGCATGTTAAGTAGCGATTACAATTATTTTAAAAAGAAATTCACAATAGTGCTTGTTAAAAACAATTCATGATGTACATTTGCACCCCGAATTTTCCGAGTCGTGTACTCGTATTAAAAATAGTGAAATAAAGGAACTTTTATAACAATGCCAACAGTTCAACAGTTAATTAAAAAGGGTCGCACACCAAAGACCTACCGCAGTAAATCAGCTGCCTTAACCTCATGTCCGCAGCGCCGTGGGGTTTGTACCAAAGTGTACACCACTACACCTAAGAAACCAAACTCAGCATTACGTAAGGTTGCTAAGGTTCGTTTGACGAACGGTTTTGAAATCATCGCTTATA
>CANGEF010000220.1 GCA_947452685.1 Flavobacteriales bacterium
ATTCAAGGGGGATGGAAGAATTATTATTTTCCTGAAACCAGCATCATTCACTACAAAGGTGAAAGCACCAAGAAAGGTAGTTTGAATTACGTGTATGTGTTTTACAATGCCATGATCATTTTCGCGCGTAAACATTTTTCGGCATCGCATGCAAAATGGTTTTCGTTCTTCATTCAAGTAGCCGTATGGATGCGTGCTTCTGTTTCCATTGTATCTCGTGTTGTTGCAGCAAGTCTGCTGCCGCTGGCAGATGCAGCAGTGCTAAGCTTCGGCATTTACACTTTCGCCGATCACTACTCGCAATGGCAATCGAAAAATTTCGACGGATCACTCATGCTCATCACCGCAAGCGTTATAACAGCATTTACTTTAGTTGGAAATTGGCTGAACGGCGCTTACGACAGACCCGTCTTTCCGCAGCGCACCATTAAACCTGTGCTTCTGGTTTCGATACTTACCTTACTTATTTATTCGCTTCTTCCAGAGACCATTCGTTTCTCGCGAATCGTCATTCTATTGAGCGCTTTATTTGCGTTGGTCTCATTGCCACTCATTCATGCGCTGTTCAGCAAATTCATTTCTGGAAAGTGGAACTGGCAAGGCAATCCGAAGAAGCGCGTTTTACTCATTGGCTCAGATGAAGAAGGAACGCGCGTTCAAACATTCTTGCACCAGATCGATTATCCAATTGCTTCTTTCGAGCAGATGAATTCAGAAAAATCGAGAAGCCTTTCGTTGTTCGAATACGTTCGCATTCACAAAATTCAAGAGGTTATTTTCTGTGCGAAAGACTTAAGCAGCAGTGAAATTATTTCTGAAATGGGCACGCTCTCTTCCCTTCAACTTGAATTTAAGATTGCCCCGCCCGAAAGTTTATTTATTATTGGAAGTCAGCATATACAGAGCGCTACAGAAGGTTTCTTCGTTACTGTGAATTCCATTTCCAACACGTTGAACAAACGCCAAAAAAGGGCTTTCGATTTCATTAGTTCTTTCTTTACGCTTGTTCTTTTTCCGTCTGTTCTTTTCACTTCAAAACCAGCATCGGCTCTCAGTAATGCGTTAAACGTTTTTGTTGGAAAAAAATCGTGGGTGGGTTACGGTAAAGTAAATGCTGAATTTGCAAGTCAGCTTCCAAAAATAAAACCCGGTATTCTCACTCCGAATAAAAACGCACTGCTTCTAAACGAAGATGGCGTCCAACAAATGAACGCCATCTACGCAAAAGATTATTCGTGGTGGAAGGATTTCAAATCCTTCACTTCACAATTCAAACAGATTGGAAATTAAAGTCTAATTTCCCATTTGCGAACAGTCTCGCCGCTGTTCTTCATTTCAATGGTTACTTCTTCCGAAAATTTCTTCCCGTCTTTTTCAGCGGTTACTTTATATGTTTTTCCACCTTGAACATTCACACGGCAATAGCCTGCCTTGTCTGTTTCGCCTGTAAGAATTTCTCCCGTATCTAAATCTTCCACCTTTACCTTCACTCCTTTAAACGCTTTACCTTCTTCATTCAAAACAATGGCAATCAATTGTGCATACACACTCTTTTCATAGCCTTCACTCATAACTGGATAGCGTGAAATATCTACTTTATAAATATCACGATCTCCGTATGAATCGGGATATTCCGCGGCAATGTACATGGTCTTGTTATCGGAAGTCAAAGAGAATGTCGACTCTTCATTCACGGTGTTAATGGGGTAACCCAAATTGATTGGTTTCGACCAAACACCGTTCACCAATTCCGTTTTGAAAATATCGTAGCTACCCATTCCCAAATGTCCTTCAGAGGCGAAGAACAAGGTCTTTCCATTTGGATGAATGAACACGAATTTCTCGTCATGAGAAGTGTTAATCACCGGCCCCATGTTCTTCGGCTTGCCCCAAGCAGCGCCGTTCTTTTCTGAAACATAAATGTCTCCGCGTCCCATGCCGTCCATGCGTTCGCTAATGAAATACAATTTCTTTCCATCGGCAGTCTGAGAGACACTGCCTTCAAAGAAACTTGTATTGATTGACTTCGACAAACGCTCTGCCTCACGCCATTTGGTTTCACCCTTCTTCGAGAAGAAAATATCACCCGCATTGTCACCGTCGTTCTTATACACATAGATCATTGATCCATCTGGAACAATGCTCAAAACAGCATCGTGATAAAAAGTGTTAACTGCACCCGGAAGCTTCTCGCAGTCGCCCCACTCGCCTGTTACCGAGTCTTTCTCTGTAAAATAAATATCCTCATAAAATTTAAAATCTCCCTTTTCATCAATGTTTCTTCCCATGCGATCTGGCGGAGAGGTGGTGTTGTCGCGACGTGAAGTGAACACCAATGTTTTTCCATCTGCAGTAATGCTGGGCGCGTATTCTTCCAAGCGCGTGTTAATGGCACCGCCTAAGTTGGTTATGGTAACATCCACTGGCTTTTCCATTTTACGTTTCGCGAATTGACATTCGCTAATGAACTTGTTCGCTTCATCTGCCTCGTAAGTCTTTGGCTTTTCCAATTTCAGGTATGCTTGATACTCCGAAATTGCACGGTCCAGTTCACCTGTGCGGTGGTAGCACTTCGCGTAGAACAAAGTGAGTTCTTTCGTTGGCACTCCCTTTTTAATTTTAGAAGCTTTATCCAAAGACTTGAATGCATCTGGATATTTCTTCAAGTTGTAATAACACTCGGCCTCACCCAATTGTGCTTTGTAGTTCGAAGGATCGTTTGCCAACACTTCACGATAAATAGTAAGGGCCCCACGCATGTTGCCTTTAATGTACTCATGCTCTCCACTGAGCATTTTCGCTGCATTCGCTGCCACATCTACATCGCCAGTAATGGTAGAGTCTGTTTGTGTGAAGGCCGTCACCGCAGTGAAAAGCACCAACATTAACCCAAGAATTTTCTTCATATAAATTTGCATTTTACTTCTTCGAAAATAGCCATTCACTCTTTAAGATTTCATTCAAATGAAACGGGTTGTGAACACCTTTCTTACCTTCGTTGTGAAAAACATTTACCATGTCAACAACCGAATCTGCAAGCCACCACAATGAACTCGAAAGCAAATCCATTTCGGAATTGCTTCAAGGCATGAATACGG
>CANGEF010000221.1 GCA_947452685.1 Flavobacteriales bacterium
GGAATAAATTCCCGAAGAATGGAGCCTGCACTTTTTACTGCCGAAGTTTTGGCGAATTACTTAGGCTATAAGTCAAGTGCTCATCTGCGGAGTGAATTCAATCAATTAAAATTTAAAGAGCTTATCCAAGCGGAAGTCAAGGAGTACTTGCCTTACACATCTACATGTGTATCTGTTTAGTGTTTTGTAAACGTTAAGCAAGTCTAATTTCGTCAACTAAATTTTTGAACAATGCTTTCAAAATTAATTCAAGAAAAAGTAGAAGTGCGTTTTGGGAAACCCATTCGTTATGCGAAGGATTGTGAAATCTTGTCGGTGAGCATACAGGCGTTCACGGGTGAGAAAATTAGTTGCTCAACGGTGAAGCGTTTATTCGGATTAATTGAATCGGATAACGAGCCGCGTTTGTATACGCTGGATATTGTTGCGCAGTATTTGGGATATATTAATTACGATCATTTACTTCAAGAATTCAATCCAAATAAAAACGATCTCGGTCAATCCATAGAAACGATTGCTTCGAAGGACTTGAAAATTGGAGATACGATTCGACTGAAATACGCGCCAAACAGATTTCTCGCAGCGAACTATGTAGAAGATGGTGTATTTAAGATTATTGAATCGAACGACCCCAAAATTTTACAAGACGAGTTGTTGTCTTTCAACCATGCAGGAAGATACTTGCCACTCTTTGCAAGCTGGCGCTCTTCGAAGAATGGAAATTCGAAAAATATTGTTCTTGGAAAAATTTCTGGAATAACGTCTATTGAAAGGATTTAGGAATCCTAGGTGTTATACATGGTTCTGCGAAAGGTGCGTTGCAAGGTTGCTTCGCAAAGTTACTCCATCCAAAAATCAATGCCGTAGCCAAGAAATCCTTCCTGATACGCCTTGTAATTCGTGTGCCAGTAATTGTTGAATAAGTAGAGGTACATCTTTGAAAGATCGGTGGTGTTTTCTTTCCAAACTTTTGCGCCGTTCACTTGTTCTTCATTCACAATATTTCCCACTTCAATCAAATTCAATTGAGGCGACCACACACACGCGGTGTGCTTCCCGTAGTTGAGCTTAAAGGTGTTCGTGGTGCAGATGAAATCGGCGTTCGAGCCGGGAAGGCGCATAGTCTGAAAGTCTAATTCGCTTCCTTCTTTTCCGTAAGTTAATTTCCCATTCTTTCCTGTTCCAACAGAGAGATGAAGCGACTCTTTCTCTTTTTCTAAAACCTTGTCGAACATGAACGCGGCTCGTATAAATCCCTCTTCTTTATGCAGCGTATAGAAGATGGTTATTTTTTCAGAGCAGGGAAGGCTAAATGAAACTTGAACGTATTTTTTGTCGTGGTTTTCAGCAACGTTTTTCACAATTACATTTTCCGGATAATAGAATTTTTGCGGAGAAATTCCTTTCGAGTAAATGAATTCGAACAAATGATTGTCTTCTTCAAAAACAAGGCTGTCGTTGTCGAAATAAATCCGATCAATCGCACCTGTTTTTGTATTCACATGGTAATCGTAAATGGGCTTTAATTTTCGTTCTGGAGTGGGATCTGGAAATTTGAATTTCACTTTTGATGCCAGTCTTTGGTATTGAACCAAGGCCGAGTCTACAAAAGATTTTTTTATGCGCCATTGTTCTGTGGTGAAGAAAATTTCCGGATCGGAAATGCTGCACCACGATCCCCACGTGTGTTCGTGAAAGAGAATAATATTTTTTTGAAGTTCGAAAAGTTCTTCTTGAATTTCTTTCGATGGTGAAAGCTTCGCCATGTGTTTTTCCAATTCAATTGTTCGAATAGCCATGGCGCGATTGTCGAGTTCTTCTTTTGCGGTTGAGTATGCACCGTCTTCCCAATACGGAGAAATCTCACCCGTTACCGTGCGAAGCGATTCTCCATAACGTTTTTCGAATTCACTGAAAAGCTTATCAACGCTGGAAAGCGTGAGCTTAGGTGAAGAATATCGCGCGTTCCAATTGTTCACGAAGGTGCAGAGCGACGTGTCAATCGGACCGTTGTCGGCGTTCTTCGTGTAGCGCAGTTGAACCAATTCATAAGGATATTTCTTATCCACGAGTTCATTCACATACGCCGAAATTTTATTCTCCCATTTCGTTTGTTTTTCATTCTCTTGAATGTTGTGGAAATAGGAATAACCTTTCCCTGCCGTCCACACGAAAAGCTTTTTGTTCGGTTCGTTTTTCGGCGTCCAATAGTACATGTCATCGCCGCACTCACGAATAACCTTGCCCACACGATCGCCATGATCGGCGTGTGTTTCAACGTAGTTCGGTCCCAACGATAAATAAGGAATGTTGTTCTGGACATACATGTTCAATGCGTCGTAAGTAATACCCGGAATATCTGTGATCATCGCGTTTTTAATGCGTATGCCGAATTCTTTTTCCAAGCGTTTCGCGTAAGCAACAATCCAGTTGAGTTCTTCAGGCTGACACAATCCGTTCAATACGTTCGCATAATTCGCAGACAAAACAAGGCGTCCTTCTTTTACTTTTTGAATGAAGAGTGCAATCTCTTCTTTCGTGGCTTGCTTCATGAAATTGTCAACTGCCCACAAACTCTCGATGTGCCAGATAGGCTGACACTCGCCCTTTTCAGGAACAATAGACCAACGAATGGCTTTGTAAATATTTTCAGTTTGAATTTTTTCTACTTCGGTTTGAAGGTGCGAATAGCCAATGTCGTTGTGCGAATGATGAATAATGTGGAAGTCGAAATTCTTTCTCGGTTGAATGGCCACGAGTTCGGTATGCACCAATTTGTTTCCCATGAAATAACGTAGTGTGTCTATGCCCGAAAAGCTTGCGGGATAACTTTCCACGGAAATGGAATTGTATCCGGTAATAACAGGAAACGTATTTTCGAAATACTTCGAAACCACTTTCATACTTGGTGGTTTGAAATGCAAGTGGGGATAGTCTACTGCAATGTTCAGTTGCAGCTTGTTGTTTTTACGAAGTACCAATTGCGTAGGTGTGGTAATAATTTTCAGTGAACGCTTGTACTCGAATACCATCAACCAATCGCGACTTTCAGCGTTAACGCCAACAACAGTAAGTTCACCTTTTTGAATGAGCC
>CANGEF010000222.1 GCA_947452685.1 Flavobacteriales bacterium
ACAATTCAAAACAAATTGAAGTCGGAAAGACGTATACCATTAAACAGCTGCTGGAATACATGATTAAGTATTCCGACAACAATGCGACTTTTTTGTTGAAGAAGAACTTGGACGTCGCGCAGTTCAAAAAGACTTATGACAATGTTGGTTTACCGGTTCCGAACATCATGGATGTGAACTACAGTCTTTCCGCTGAAGACTTTTCGGTCTTCTTGAAAGTGTTGTTCAACGCGGGTTATTTGTCTATTGAAAATTCCGAATATGCGCTTAAACTTTTAAGCGAATGCGATTTTAAAGATGGTTTCGTCAAAGGACTTCCTACCGGAACTCCAGTTGCGCACAAGTTCGGCGAATGGGGCGACGGTGGCGCGAATCACGAATTGCACGAATCTGGAATTATTTACATCGATGGCGAAGCATACATTCTCACTGTCATGACCAGCGGAAAGAACATACCTGAATTGGCAAAAACAATTCAAGAACTTTCAGCTTTGTTCGATCAGGAATTGGATGATCCGAATAAGGCGAATGGACTTTTTCAGAAGAAGAATATTGTGATGTAATCACGAATGTGGCGGAGCCACTAATGTTGCAGAGCAACGAATGCCGCAGGCGAATGTGGCGGAGCCACGAATGTGCGAGCACGAATGCCGGAGGCGAATGTGGCGGAGCCACGAATGTGCGAAGCACGAATGCCGGAGGCGAATGTGGCGGAGCCACTAATGTTGCAAGCAACGAGGGGCTTTTTAAAGTGACGAGAAGTAAAGAAAGGGGAAGAAAAGGTAAGAATGTATTCTGATAAGTGTCTTCACTTCAAGTTTAAAGCAAATGACCGTTGAAGAATAACCTCGACATAGACAACGGCTAATAATTAACTCTAGTGATGATTTATCTTTTTCAAGTAGCTTCTAATCAAAAGAAAGAAAATCCAAGCAAGAACAATAATAATCGGATAGAACAAAATTGCTGTAATGACATAGAGGTTGTTTCCAATAAAATCATTAGTATCCCAAGTGTTTTCTGATCTTGCCAGCAATATCCAAAAAATAAATACGCTAACTAAAAGCAATAAAGCTCTCAACGAATTTTTCAAGTTTAGGTATGAAATTTTATTGTTTTCCATTTCGCAATTCAATTTTTCTTGTTTGCAATATAGATGAATAAACCTAGATTTTCTATTTTGCAAATTACGAAGTTCCAACAACGCAGTTCCAACAACGCAGTTCAAACAACGTAGTTCCAACAACGCAGTTCATCAGTACCCCGGATAGCAGTGGAAAGCCTTTGAGCGAAGCGAAAAGCTTGGAACGAATAGCCGGAAAAGGTTCGAAAAAAAATTAGTCTAAGTTATCGAACAGACTGAAAAATTCTTGAGACGTTTTTTTGAAAAATGAAATCGCGTCGGTGCTAATGGTGTATTTGGAGCGCTGACCGAAGATGCGTCCTTCTATGACTCCGCTTTTTTTCATTTCACGCAAATGCTGAATGACCGTGGAGGGTGACATGCCAGGCACGTCCACTACTCTTCCTTCTACCATGCCGTTGCACTTGATCATTTCCAACAAAATGGTAATTCGTGCTGGGTGTGCGAGCGCTCTTGAAAAGTGAGCGAAATCGAGCTCGAGTCCTTGGGAATTGTAAGTAACATCAACTTCTTCTTGCATGAAAGCAAAGAAAGAAACCTTTGTGCCTGTGAAGGTTTCCACAGCGTTAAATAAAAGTAAATTCAACTTTATCTAATTGGTTCTAAAATATTGAAAAGTGTGGAATAGAAATCCGTCAAATTCGTCGGTCCGTTCGTAAATTCGCGACACTATACTAGTACTATGCAAGAAGCCATTCCATATATTCCAAAAAACAAGATTCGCATTGTAACCGCAGCGTCGCTTTTCGACGGACACGATGCTGCCATTAACATCATGCGAAGAATTATTCAGTCTACCGGATGTGAAGTCATTCACTTGGGTCACGACAGAAGCGTTGAAGAGGTCGTGAACACTGCCATTCAGGAAGATGCGCAAGCCATTGCCATGACCAGCTATCAAGGCGGTCACACGGAATATTTCAAATACATGTTTGATTTATTGAAGGAAAAAGGCTGCGGACACATTAAGATTTTCGGTGGTGGCGGCGGAACTATTCTTCCGGAAGAAATTGCTGAACTGCAAGCCTACGGCATTGTGCGTATTTACCATCCGGATGATGGACGCGCCATGGGGCTTCAAGGCATGATCAACGATTTGGTTGAGCGTTGCGATTTTCCAACTGGAAAAACATTGAATTATTCAATTGAAGATATTGCGACTAAAAAAGACGCGTGCTTGGCGCAAGTGATTTCTGCGGCCGAGAACTTCCCTGAAGAACACAGCGCATTCATTGCAACGCTTCATGAAAAAGCGAAGCTATCTAAAACACCTGTTTTAGGAATTACTGGAACAGGAGGCTCAGGAAAATCGAGCATGGTAGACGAACTCGTTCGTCGCTTCCTTTTAGATTTTCCTGATCAGCACATCGGCATTATCTCTGTCGACCCTTCGAAAAGAAAGACCGGCGGTGCATTACTCGGCGATCGCATTCGAATGAACGCCATTAAAAACGACCGCGTCTACATGCGATCGCTTGCAACACGTCAAAGTAACTTGGCCCTTTCCAAACACGTAGCCGAAGCCGTTAACGTGTTGAAAGTTGCCGGATTCGATCTCATCGTTTTAGAAACCAGCGGCATTGGGCAAAGCGATACGGAGATCATGGATCACAGCGACGTGGCCTTGTATATCATGACTCCGGAATTCGGTGCAGCGAGCCAACTCGAGAAAATAGACATGCTCGACTTCGCAGATGTCGTGGCTATTAATAAATTCGATAAGCGCGGAGCGCTAGACGCGCTGCGCGATGTGCGCAAGCAATACATTCGCAACCACCAACTGTGGGATGCGCCGGAAGACAGCCTTCCTGTGGTTGGGACTATTGCTTCGCAATTCAATGACCCCGGGACGAATAGCTTGTTCCGCATGATCATTGACGAGTTGAATGAAAAGACACAAGCGAAATTTCAAACAACGTTTGAACTCACCGCCGAGCAAAGCGAGAAGGT
>CANGEF010000223.1 GCA_947452685.1 Flavobacteriales bacterium
GCGGTGTAGCCCAACTGAATCAGAATTTGCAAAACCACCGTAGCGGAATTCCATGAAAAACTAGAAACGAACTGTTTGCCTTCGGATGCCAATGGTTTGAAATTAATGTTCTGCAAAGGTCGAAAATCGACCGTAAAATAAATTCTTCAAGGAAAGAAAAGACGAACACCTTACTTTTGATAGCTCAATTGAATGTTATGTTGAAAAAGCTCAAGACCTTTATTTCCGTTTTCGCACTGGTGCTTATTTGCGCATTTGCCTCTACCCTTGAATCGTGTAAAAGCTGCAACTCTAGCAAAGACTTGGGTGTTGAAGAAACGGCAGACACAACGCTGCGCGCCATTAACGCCAAGATTACCGCAGAGCCCAACAACTTCGCGAATTACTTGGAACGCGCGCGTTATTATTCTGGATTGAAGAAATACACCGAAGCCAACGCCGACATTGCCCGTGCGAAAGCCATAGACTCTACCAAAGCAGATATCTATTTTACCGCAGGACAAATTCATTTCGATCAACAACGCGTGGTAGAGGCTTACAAAGATTATCAGAAATGTCTTGAAAAAGACCCGCAGCATAAAAACGGATTGCTTGAAAAAGCCGCCATGGACATTGCCTTGAACAACTTCGACCTAGCCGTTCAGCAAATAAATACGGTCTTGCGTCAAGACGAACGTGTGGCTTACGCCTATTATTTAAAAGGACGTTTGTACCGACAATTGAAAGACACCACGCTTGCTTTAAGCTCTTATCAAACCGCCATTGAAGTAGACCCGAGTTACTACGACGCCTACGTGGAAGCGGGTTTGGTTTGTGCGAGTTACGGCAACCCGCTGGCGAAAGAATATTACAACTCGGCCATTGAAATTCATCCGAACTTCATTGAACCGTATTACAACAAAGCCATTTTCCTTCAGGAAACTGGAGTTAAAAATCCGAGTAACTATCAAGAAGCGCTCGTTTGCTACGACAAGATTATTGGTATTGATGCGAATTTCTCAGCAGCTTATTTCAACAAAGGATTTGTTTACCTCGTTTATTTGAAAGACTATCAAAAAGGAATTGAAAATTTCAATTTAGCATTGGAGAAAAATCCGAATTACTATCAAGCCGCCTACAACAGAGCTTTGTGCTATGAAGGCAAAGGAGATAAAACCAATGCCGAAGCCGATTTGAATTTAGCCTTGAAATTGAAACCCGACTACACCGAAGCCGCTGTAGAATTGGGACGACTTCGCGGCGACGATTAATTCGGTTTTACAAACGGATGAATAATGAGCTCTTGCTCGTGTTCACTTCCCGGAAGAATTTCATACGTAAACACCACGAACATTCTTTTCATGTAAGTCATCTTTGGGGCATCGTTCGGATGAAGCACCAACTGCAATCCCAGTTGAATAAATCCCATCTCGGTTCTATTCTCAGGAACTTCCAAAACTAAATCAACCTTTCCATCGGTTAAAACTTCTGCCGATGCCGTTATTCCCGAATTCTCGTCGGTGAACACACCGTTCTCTTCGGTATTCAACAAGAAATATCCAGGAGCATCGATGCTCAATTTCAAAGTTGTTTTTCCCGGCTCAACAATCACTGGCTCCAATGCAACCGCCTCTCCTGCATTTGGAGATTCGCCCGAGTACAAAGCCTCTTGGCTCACCACCGGATAAAAACTCTTCACTTCATTCGACACCATGCGCCATTTGCGCAGCACACCGTATCCGCCTTCGCACACAAAAATTTCACTTCCAATTTTATTCAAAGCCATGGGGCGTGTGAACTGCGCCGTGTCAGCAGCACCGTCTTTCAGTCCGACCACACCACTTCCAGCCATATTCTTCACACTTCCTAACCATGAAAGTTTCTGGTTGAAGGGTTCGCTTATCACAAGATCATTGTTGTAGAAGGTGAATCCACCCGCGCGATTCAAAGGCGTTTCAGGCGCATAGGCGATTTGCTCTTTCTTCTTTTTGAATTTCGAAATAGTCCCGTTGCTTTTCAGCATGTAAAATTCTTTGTTGAAGAATTGAAGAGAGAGCGCACTTAACGCATTGCCTTGTGCGTCTTTGTTTTCGCTTCTCCAAATTAATTTGGAAGACTGGTCGGCGGTATTCAATTCCCACAGGCTGCAATCGTTTCCGGCAAGGACGTAGATTTTATTTTTCACTATTAAAACGTCTGTTGGATAAGGAATGGCACCTTTCCAGGCAGTGGCTTTTTCGAAACTTTCAATGTTCGGTTGTTTTCCATTTCCAAGAATGGTAAGCAACACATGTTGATCGTTGTCGTGGATGCGAATTGCGTGATTGAGCGGATCGGCAATGTAAAGCAGTTGTTCTGCGAAGCTGAAGGTCACGCCCATAGGCTTTTTCATCTGCGCAACGGAAATATCTCCATCTGCAAAACCGCGCACTCCGCCAATTCTTTTTTGAATGAAACCGTCTTCGCTAACGGTGCTTACGCGAAACAGTGCTGGTTCTGAAACCGCGAGTTCTCCTGAGAAGTAGCACAAGTCGTTTGGAAGTTCAATGAGTGGATTCGCCCAATGTTTTGGTTCGGGAGAAACAGTAGGTTGCCAAAGCGAATAGCTGTTTAAGTCGACCTTAATGATTTCGCTCAAGGCTGCGCCAATTGTCGGGAGTTCTCGCGTTCCTTGAATGGCAAGAACCGCTTCTTTCATAGATTTATTGAAAACTAATATTTGTGGAAGTCGATTAGCCTCTATCAAAGGAATGTCTCCCCAATTCGGAACAATTCCAACCGGATGGCTGATTCCATTTTGTTGAATGAAGTCGAAGATTTCTTGTCTGCTGTATGCTGGCTCGCGCGCTGGAATAAGCGTAATACATTGCACTTGCGGAATTGTAAGAAATTCTTCTTGCAGATCTACCATGGCGCCAACGCCTGTGATTTCTTCGGGTTGAAGGCACCCAAGGATGACTAGTTTATCGCGCAGAAGATCGGTGTTGAATTGATAGTCGGTGTTGAACCAAACGGTTCCAGCGGGAAAAGTAAAAGCTCCTGCTGAATGAGCCGACAGCACCAAAGCGAAAATGAACGAGC
>CANGEF010000224.1 GCA_947452685.1 Flavobacteriales bacterium
GCCAAGTGGATTGCATACATCGTCTTCCGTATAAGGAGAATTTTTTTCTCCGTTGAAAACATAGTCGGTTGAAAAATGAATCAGCACAATGTCGTGCAACGAACAGAAATCGGCGAGCTCGCTAACGGCTCCGGCATTCACGCGGTGCGCGAGTTCTTCTTCCGATTCGGCTTTGTCCACTGCGGTGTAGGCGACGGTGTTGATTATAACATCTGGAATTTCATTCAAATCTGAAAGCTGTTCGAAGAGATCGTTTTCGAAGTCTATTTCATCGCGACCGAAGAAGCGAATGCTTGCTGATGTTTCTTCCTTAAACGAATCGGCAAAGCATTGCGCCAGTTGACCCGTTTTTCCCAATATCCAAATTGATGCGTTACTCATGTTTTGCGAAGTTAAAAGGACTTAACTTTGTTTGGGTATAACTTTTGAAAGGCTTCAAAAAAATTGATATGAAAAAGCTCCTCGTCCTCTCGTTTGTGTTGACTTCCTTGTTCAATTTCGCGCAAGAAAAAAGTTATTCCGACCGCAATCCACGTCATGCCACAGTGGGATTCGGAGTGCAATTCGTTCAACCTACGGGAGAATATGCAGATCATTACACCGGCAACCCCATAGGACTTTCAGGAACTTTTTCTCATCCGATTAAACAGTCGCCTTTCGATTGGGGATTTCAATTCTCTTGGAATCAAATGGGTGCGTTAGATCAAGACATTTCTGTTTACGGCGGGACAAACGTCTTGGGAGATACCATCTTCAACAACGGGACGTATCGCGTAAGACACAACAACTATCGCTACCAAGGATTGCTTCGCATTCGTCCGTTCAACGGCTTCTTTCAACCCTACGCCGAAGGTTTAGCAGGTATAGAAAGCTTCTCTACGAAGACCGATATTTCGGTGCAAAACAGCGGTGGATTTTCTTCGGTTGAAGACACAAAAGTTCAGCAGAGCAGTGTTTCATTTTTATACGGATATGCTCTTGGATTTCGCTTTCGCACAAAGAATGCAAAACACGTTTGGTTCGACCTTCGCTACGAAAACATTCAAGGCGGCAAAGCGCAATACGTGATTCCAGAAACGGTAACCATTCAGAACAACACCGATTTGGTGTACACCACCGGCACTACAAAAACCAATCGCCAAATTGTCCAATTCGGTCTCACATTAGGATTCTAACCCGCAGAGCGGATGGCGTCAACCGGCTTTAGATTCGCTGCGCGCAAAGCAGGAATGAATCCTGCAACAAGACCAACCACCAACGAAACGGTAATTCCCAAAACAATACGACTCAAGGGAAGGAAGAAATGAAAATCAGTGGCTCCATTTAACAAAGAGAGAACACCGTACACCAAGAGCAGCCCCATTATTCCACCGACCAAACAAAGGAGCATCGATTCAAATAAAAATTGAGCTAGAATAAAGTAGCGCTTCGCGCCAAGAGCCTTCTGAATACCAATGATATTGGTGCGTTCCTTTACAGAGACAAACATGATGTTTGCAATGCTGAATGCGCCAACCAGAATTGCGAAAATCCCAATGAACATTCCGGCAACGTTGAAGACACCAACAATGCTGTTCACCATGTCGCTAATCATGCTGGAATCGATCACACTAAAATCGTTTTCTTCTGTTGGTCGAATACCTCGAATCCCACGGAAGACAGACATCACATCTCCTTTCAACACATCGACATCGACATCCTTTTTCGCTTTAATCAGCAATGTAACATCGTCCATGTCGCTCACAAAACGTTGGGCATATTCATAAGGAACATAAACCGAGAGGTCTCGTTCTCCACCGAACAAAGAAGAGCCTTCTTTCGCCATCACACCAATGACCTCTGCCTTTTGTCCTTGAATTTTTATGTCTTTTCCAACCGGATATTCCGCACCGAACAATTGTTCGGCCAGCGAGTATCCGATGAGTGCCACGGGTCTACCTCCGTCGCATTCCATTTGCGAGAAGTAGCGTCCTTTTTCAATTTTTAAATCAATGGCTTGAATGTAATCATATCCCACTCCAAGAAAACCGACTCCTTCCAACGAATTGTTTTCGTGTTCAATGGTTTTTGAAGCGCGCACTTGAATGGTAGCCGCGGAAAAAGTATTGATCTCTGCCTTTAATAAATCAAGATCTTCTTTGCTTGGTTGTCTGCGCTGCCAGTACTTCCACCACTCGTATTCTCCTCCCTTTTCCTCAGGACCCATGGGCCACTTCTGAATGAAGAGCAAATCCGACCCCATTACAGATAGCCCTTCCTTCATATCGGCCTCCATACTGTCCACGATACTCAACACAAAAATGATTGAAAAAATTCCAATCGTCACTCCAAACAACGAAAGCACCGTCCTCAATTTATTCACCACTAAAGACTGTGTGGCGAAAGCGAACGATTCTTTGAGTTGAAGAAGGAGGAATTTCATAACGTAAAGGTAGTGCGAGAGAAAATGAAACACTTAAATTTGTTGAAATTCAAAATGAAATGAATATTAATGAAATAGCCGCTGCAAAATCAAATTTCGTAGCCCGTGCAGTAGATGAGGAATTGGTCTTGGTTCCGTTGCGAAATAACGTAGCCGACATGACCGAAATTTTCAATTTGAATGAAGTCGGACATTTTATCTGGAATGAAATTCAAGAAGGGGCTACCGTTGATTCCTTGACTGAAAAAATAGTTTCGGAATATGACGTAGAAGCCGAAGTTGCGCAAGCCGACCTTGAAGAATTTCTGAAAGACCTTTCTCATTTCATTTTGAACGATTGAGTATGAAGCAGAATTTTGTTTTAACCGTTGCAGATTATTTCGTGAAGATTTCTTCCGATGAAAATCACCCCATCTTTTTTGAAGAAGGATACTCGAATTTTCTTCAATTGGAAGAAGTAGATAAGTACGACGCTACTGTTGTCTGTCATGCTGGACTACCCGAAGAATCGAGCTTTGCAGGAGAAGTCATTTTCGATGCGGTGCTCGATAAACAAAGACTTTGGCAAGTGGTACAAGCTGAAAAACAACGTGCATTCATTGTTTTCAATCCGAATAAAATTGA
>CANGEF010000225.1 GCA_947452685.1 Flavobacteriales bacterium
CCTTTGAACTCGGTTGGTTTTCCGTACACCAAGCAAGGCTTGTTCAAAGGCAAACTGCTCTTCAGCCAACGCGCTCCTTTGAACCACACCAACTCCATCGTACCTGTCTCGTCTTGAAAAATTCCAACCAAACGCTTGGCGCGCGCTTCACCCAATTCTGTTAAACGAACGATTGTTCCTTGCAACTGCACCGCAACGGCGTCTGACTTCACGTCGCGTACCTTCTGAACCTGGCTCTTGTCGACATACCTAAACGGATAATGCATGAGCAAATCTTCCCACGTGCGAATACCCAATTCCATGCGGAATTGATCGGCCCGCGCAGGACCTACACCCTTCAAAAATGAAATATCGTTTTCGAGTTTAGACATTCCTCACGAAAATATAATAACTTGTGCAAGCATTTATCCTTTGTGGACATTTAACCATGAATCAACAGCAATACAACAGACTCTTTTACGTGCTTTCAGCCTTCGTGCTTGTTGAAAAAATGCTGGTGTATTTCTTCTTTTCCATTCAATACACAGACAGCGATCAAACGCTCTTGTGGCAAGTGGCTACCGACCTTTCGAACGGTGTTTTTCACGGACCGTGCTTTTACGGACAAAGTTACGGTCCTAACATAGAACCCTTGCTGGCCGTGCCTTTCATGAAAATTGGATTTCCCGTTTACGCAGCGCTTCCGCTCGCAACACTCATCCTTTCCACCACGCCATTTTTTCTTTTAGCATTCTATTTCAAACATAAACTTTCCGCACAATCTGCTCTCATTCCACTTATCGTTTGCCTTTTGCTTCCGTTGGAATATAGTCTACTCACAGCCATTCCTCGCGGATTTGTAGGCGGAATCTTTTTTGTAAGTCTTGGATTATTCTGTTGGAAATATTTCCAAACGAACCTCTCCCTGGTGTTTGCTGGAATTTTTATTGGACTGGGTCTTTATGGAAATTTGAACAGCGCCTTGCTTCTTCCACTCATCATTCCAAGCATTCGTTGGAACAAGAAATTCATTTTGCGTGCAGCGCTTTTCTTCGGACTTGGATTTATAATCGGACTACTTCCCTTCTACTTCAACTTTCAATATTACCAAGCGCATCCGGAATTGCTCATTCACGTAGCACCCAGCGTGAAACTCAGTTGGGCAAGTTTCCTTGAAACCATTTACCGATTCAACAATTATTTCGATCAGGTTTCACCGCTGTTCTGGCGCTTCGGATTTGTTAGCGTGCTCATACTTCCAGCCGCAATAATTTTCTTGTGGAAGAAAAACAAACGCCTTGAAGCGTGGACAATTAGCTTCGTTCTGTTAGCCATTCTCGGCTCACTCTTCATGGAAAAAACAAAGGAAAGTGGCTATTCACTTTTCTTTTCGGGCGGAAGATTTTTCCTCGCACTTCCGTTCGTGTTCATCTTTCTTTCACTTTACTTCTATGCCTTTCTTTCCACAAAAAATAAATTGAAATTCAATCGCATTGCGTTGTTGCTCGTTGGTATTTCTTTCGGAATAAAAGTGTTTTTCTTTTCACCACTTCTCGAAAACGCCATTGACAAAGAGAAAGCCTGGTATGTACATGTGGTGCGCATAGATGAATTGAAAAAGCAATGTCATGAAATGAATGAATTCGGAAATCATCCTGCCCTGTTCGTTGCTGTAACCGGAGACACCCCTGAACAGCCTATCACATATGGTTGTCAATGCTTGCAGTCCGATTTTCCTTCCACCTACATTCCGCATTACGAAAGAAGAAGATGGCTTATTTCAGAATACAACAAGACGGTTTTTCCGACCATTCTTTTGCATGGAAAGGACACCACGCGTTGGGACAGAAGCAAGTTTGAACACTTGCATATTTTGAAGCACGACAAAGAAAAGGGTTGGATGCTGGTTCAGAATTCTGAGCCTACCGATGTTTTTCTTTTCGAAAGCGGAATAGTAACTCCGAATAAATAAATCCATGAAAATCGTTCTTCAACGCGTGTCGAGTGCCTCGGTAAAAGTAGATTCCAAAATTGTTGGAAGAATAGAGCACGGGCTCTTGCTGCTCATTGGTTTTTCTTCCACAGACACCGCGGAAAATATTCTTCCAACGATAGAAAAAATTGTGAAGCTTCGCATTTTTTCAGACGAAGAAGGAAAGATGAACAAGAGTGTTTTAGATGTTGAAGGAAGTATGCTCTTGATTAGTCAGTTTACGCTATACGCAGATACCAAGAAAGGCAACAGACCGAGTTTTATTGAAGCTGCGCGTCCTGAAGAAGCGATTCCGCTTTATGAATTTTTTATTGCTGAAATGCGCAAGCGCATAATGATAGTGGAGACCGGAATTTTCGGTGCCGATATGAAAGTTGAATTGGTCAACGACGGACCGGTAACAATTGTCTTCGACTAGTTCAAATGCTGAACAGATTCGCCCTTCTTCATTTTGTTGTACTGCAAGGAAAGCAGAATCATGACATCTGAAAAAGTCTTCATGGCATCTTTCGTTTCTTCTGAAATCTCTTGCTTGCGAAGACGCAAAATCATAAGTCCGTATAACGCCGTTAAATAGGCTTCCACTTCACTCAATGCTTTTCCATTTGCACGTTCACGATAAGAATCTAGGCTTTCCTTTGCGCGTTCGTTTGCTGCAATGTATTCATCGTCGCGAAGAAGGGTATTCAAAGTGGTGTGAAGCAAATTCAATTCAGAAATAACTTCTTGCACTTCTTCCACATTGCCTTTTTCTTCAGCCCCGCTGCGCTTCATGCTTTTGGCTAATCCTTCAAACCACGTTTTTTCTTCCTGAATTTTTTCTTCGGATGGAAGGAACGAACGCAAGAAACTGTCGAGCGATTCAACATCCATGTTCACCGCACGAAGCAAATCTTGCATCTGCCACATGTAAATAATATACTCGGCTATGTTCTCGGCGTATTTGCGTTCGGCTATGGTCATTACTTGCTTTGCTTTTCAGTTTCGTATTCTGCGTTCAATCCTTTCACTATCTCAGTTGTCAAATCATAAATCGGATTTGCAAATAAAATAAGTGGCGCTGTGCTTTGGTAA
>CANGEF010000226.1 GCA_947452685.1 Flavobacteriales bacterium
CGTGTTCAATCCGATAAAGGAAGTAGCGCACGTTCCAATAGCAAGCGAAGAAAAAACAGTGTTGAATTTTTTTTGATGCGATAAGTTCAGCGCAAGCGTGTCGTTGTCCAGTGAAAAAACAGGATGAAAAAAAATAAGAAATGCGAAAAAGAAAACACTTTTTTTCATCGCTGAATGTCAATCGAGTCTAAATAATCTCGGTAAGCTTTTGCATTTTTCTGATGATCGGAATACGTGACTGTGAAATTGTGTTTTCCAGTTCCGCCCGGTTGTGCGCACATGAATATGTAATCGTGGGAAGTGGCGTTTAACACCGCTTCTAGATATGTTTTTTCAACCACATGTATAGAAGCGGGTGGCAGACCTTTGTATAGATAGGTGTTGTATGGCGAGTCGAATTTTAAATCGCTATGTCTTACGCGTTGTCTTTTTTCTTTGGTGTTCAAAGCGAATAAAACTGTTGGGTCCGATTGAAGAAGCATGTCTTGTCTAAGTCTGTTCAGATAGAGTCCGGCTATTTGAGGCGCTTCATCTTTATTGGAAGTTTCTCCTCGAACAATAGACGCAAGAACGTAAACTTCGTGTTCCGATAATCCAACACGTTTCGCCAATGTATCTTTTTCTGCATTCCAATATTGGTCATACACACTATTCATTTTATTGAAAAAATTTTCTGGAGAAGAAGTCCAATACATTTCATAAGTATCTCCGATAAGTCTTTCTGTTACGCGCTGCTGTCTGACTTCAATAGGCAGATCTTTCGTTTTCGGAGCGAGCTTGTCTAAATGACTGTTTACATACTCCATGAACTGAGAGCTGTCTTGCTCGAAATTCTTTCCGAATCGTTGAGCAAGTTTGTAGATTGTTTTCACATTGTCTATTCGAAATGAAACAGCATCTTGATTTCCGCCTGAAATTTTATTGAAAACAGCTCGCGCCGATAAGTCTCCGTCGATGCTATATTTTCCCGGAGGAAATTTGTCTTGCGATTTAAAAAAGGAGGTGATCCTCCATTTGAAATAGACGATGCCCGGAGATTTAGCATCTCGGCACAACGAGTCTAGAATGATCTGTTCAATTTGAGCACCCGTGTTGTTGGTTGGAACGTAGATGGAGAATTTTTTTCCATTTGAATTCAAAGGCGCCGATGCAAGCGCGAAACTGAAAATAATAAATCCAACGAAAAGCATTCCGACAATAAGCGCAGCGGTTGCTTTTTTATTTTTTCTAAAGTAGTTTTTCATATCTATTCACAATTCTATTAAGACACATTTGTTCGCGTGTGAAGATGAATTCCGATTGCTGAAAAAGTTTCAGGCTTGCGAAATTGTCTTTATCAATGAGCGCGAAAACTTTTTCAATCTGATTATCAAATGTAAGTTTTTTCAATAACAGTTGAATAGCTTCTTTGCCATAGCCCTTGTTGTGATTGGAAGTCTTCGGTATTAATATGCCAACACCAATTGATTTTTCTTCCTCATTAAAATTGAAAGCGTCGAGAATGCCAATTGGAAAGTCTTCGTCTTTTTTACGAATGACCCAGCGTTGCTGTTTATGTAACGCGTATATTTTCGAAGGGAAAAAGCAGTCGGCTATTTCTTCTAAGGTATAAGGGCCGGGGTGTTCGTTGATGTGCCAATACTCTTCAAGGTTTTCTACCCAGTGTATATAAGGAAGGTCCTCTCTCGTGATTTCTGAAATGTAAATGTTGGCCATTTTGAAATATTCCTTTCAAAAATACGGCAATTGCCTTTGAGATAATGAAAGACCTTCGTTTCTTTGTGAATATGATGAACATGCGAACTCTCTTTTTCATTATTGGTGTTGCAGCGCTTATGAGCAGCTGCAGTATTAATAAGAACATAATGTTTAAGACAGATACCGAATACGAATTCAATAAGCCTGATCTCGATTCAACCAACAAAGAATATAAGTTGGCACCGTTCGATTACATTACCATAAACCTATTTACAGGAAACGGTGCCATGATTTTGGAGTACACCACAAGTGGTATCGATCGCTTGCCGAACTATGGTGGATTCGATTTGTACTATATCTTGAATGAACAAGGAATAGTGAACTTACCAGTAATTGGTCCTACGAAGCTGTCTGGCTTATCGATTCCCGAGGCTCAGAGATTTTTGGAGTCTAAGTTTGTCAATTACAATTACCCCTTCTGTTTGGTTCGTGTTTTAAATCGAAGAGTTTTAGTATTTACCGGAGATGGTAGTTTAGGATCTGTGGTCCCATTGGCCAATCAGAATATTTCTGTTTTGGAGGCCATTGCCTTGGGTGGTGGAATTCGAGAAAGAGGGAATGCTGCCAAAGTGAAAATTATACGCAAGAAAGACGGCGTGAATCAAGTTTACCGCTTGAACCTATCCACTATCGATGGAATTGAAAGTGCTAAGATGATTGTTCAAGGAGGCGATATCATTTATGTTGAACCTGTTCCGCAATTGACGAATGAATTTGTAAAAGACATAGCGCCTTTGGTGAGCTTAATTTCATCTTCATTGATTCTTCTCTTCATTGTTACCAACTAAGCATGCGCATAGATAAAACGGATTTTCGCGATTTACTTGTTTTACATTTTCCAGTCTTCGGCGACGAGCGCGGACGCTTTCAAGAGACCTTTAAAGAAGCGCAATTCAGAATTGAAACAGGCTTTAATATCACGTTCGTTCAAGACAATGAAAGTCTTTCATCTAAAGGTGTATTGCGCGGATTACATGCTCAAAAACCAAAGAAGTCTCAAGCCAAATTGTTGCGCGTGGTAACAGGAAGTGTTTTAGATGTGGTTGTGGATTTACGCAGAACCGAACCAACATTCGGTAAAAGTTTTCAAATTGAATTGAAGGCAGGTGATGGCAAATCGTTGTTCATTCCTGAAGGTTTTGCTCATGGTTTTTACACATTGGAAGACCAAACCATTGTTCAATACAAGTGCACGAATTACTACGATAAAGATTCAGAAATCTGTCTCAATGCGTTTGATGCTTCAGCAAATATTCAATGGCCTGAAGGAGAA
>CANGEF010000227.1 GCA_947452685.1 Flavobacteriales bacterium
AACTTGCATTTATGTTGTCTCGAATAGAAATAGAACAAAATCTTATAAAGATTAAACCTGAATTGGCAAGCAATTTCAATGTTTGTCGTATTGGCTTTTTTGGTTCTTTCGTTACTGGGCAACAAAATGAAAACAGCGACTTAGATATTCTAGTCGAGTTTTCAAGACCGATCGGCTGGAAGTTTTTTGAACTAGAAAAGTATTTGGAGCAAGCATTTGGAATTCCTGTTGATTTGGTGACTGCGAGTGCTTTGAAAGAAAGAATTAAGGATTCAATATTAACCCAAGTTCACTACGTTTGAAACCGAGCGATAGAGACCCTTTATTATACTTGGAAGACATTGCTCTTTCAATGAGTCGAGTGCGAGAATATATTGCAAATCTAGATTTTCAGCAGTTCAAATGGGATTACAAGACCGTTGATGCTGTTATTCGAAATTTCGAGATTATCGGAGAGGCAAGTAAAAATGTTCCTCAAAAGATCAAAGTGAAATATGAGAATATTCCTTGGGATGAAATGTATAGATTGAGAAATAGAATTTCTCACGAATATTTTGGAATTGACTATGAGATTTTATGGGATATTGCAACGAACTACCTTCCACAAAATCATGAAGATATTCTGAAGGTTATTAAGTCTGAGGGGTAAAATTACTTCGCGGCAACACCACACATATGGTAAAGCAAACGCGCACCTACGTTGCCGTTCCAGTCGTCTTCGCCTGGAGCAACTTCTACTAAGTCGAAACCAATGATGTTCTTCTTAGCTTTCAATTGACTCAATAAATACAACGCCTGTTGGAAGGATAGTCCACCAGGTACAGGTGTTCCTGTATTCGGACAAAGGGTGGGGTCTAATCCGTCGATGTCGAAGCTGATGTATACGTCGTTAGGAAGTGCATCAATAATCGCGTTGCAGCGTTCTTTCCACAACTCTCCTTCAAACGCTGCACGCTGAATTTCTGCATCGGTATGAACGATAATTCTTCCGTTTGAATTAACAACACGGTCGTTCTCTTCCTTACAGAAATCGCGAATTCCAACTTGAACCAATTTGGTTATTTGTGGAATTTGAAGCGCGTTGTACATGATAGAAGCGTGCGAATACGTGAACCCTTCGTAGGCTTCACGCAAGTCCATGTGCGCGTCTACGTGAAGAATTCCGAAGTTATCATAGCGATCAGACAAGGTCTGAAGATATCCGAGAGGAGTGCTGTGGTCACCACCAATAAGCCCAACTGTTTTACCAGCGTCGAGCCATTTTTTGGTTTGATCAGCGACATATTGAACCATGTCGGCGCAGCCTTCATTTATTTCTTGAAGAATGTCTTGAAGTTCATCGTTGTCTTCTAATTTCTCACCTTCTTCCCAAGCAGAAATAATTTCTTCTGCTTTTTCTTTCAATGAATTGCTTCTTGAATGAAGGGCACCGTTCTGCTCAAGCATGGCAATGCCTTTCTTCCACAATTCAGGAAATTCAGGATGATGAAGGTCAACTTGAAGACTCGATTCGAAAATATGTTCAGGTCCTTCTGAAGCACCGCCGCCGTAGCTTACGGTTACTTCCCACGGAACAGGAAGAAGAACAATATCACTTTCGTCAATGGTGAATGGTAAACCAAACATCTGACTATCTGCAACTCCAGCACTGTTGGGGTTGAAGGAGTTTATTTTTTCTTCTTTGCTCGACATGTTGAATTATACTGCCAATACAGCTTTCACTTGGTCTGCAGCTTCTTGAAGCGTAATTGCAGAGTGAACAGCTAAACCTGATTCGTCAATTAATTGCTTCGCTTCTACAGCGTTGGTTCCTTGCAAACGCACAATGATTGGAACTTGAATGTCGCCAATGTTTTTGTATGCGTCTACAACACCTTGTGCAACACGGTCGCAACGAACAATTCCACCAAAGATGTTTACTAGAATAGCCTTTACTGTTGTATCACGAAGTATCATGCGGAATGCAGTCTCAACGCGTTTTGCATCAGCCGTACCTCCAACATCAAGGAAGTTAGCAGGCTCACCGCCGCTTAACTTAATGATGTCCATAGTTGCCATTGCCAATCCAGCGCCGTTAACCATACAACCAACGTTTCCGTCCAAGTTTACATAGTTCAAACCAGCTTCGCCAGCTTCAACTTCAATTGGATCTTCTTCAGTGGTGTCACGCATAGCAGCGTAATCTGGGTGACGGAACAATCCGTTTCCGTCTAAAGTAACTTTCGCATCAACAGCAAGAATGCGGTCGTCAGAAGTTTTTAGAACAGGATTAATTTCGAACATAGATGCATCGCAACCTACGTAAGCGTTATATAATTTTTTTGTGAAGGCAATCATTTCCTTGAAAGCACCACCTGAAAGACCTAGGTTGAAAGCAATGTTTCTTCCTTGGAAATCGGTAACGCCAGTCATTGGATCAACCACTTCTTTGAAAATACGCTCAGGCGTCTTTTCAGCAACTTCTTCAATATTCATTCCGCCATCTGGAGAGTAAACGATAACGTTTCTTCCCGCAGCACGGTCTAATAAGATACTCATGTAAAACTCGCGAGGCTCTGATGCACCTGGAGCGTAAACGTCTTCAGCAACGTAAACTTTTTGAACCAATTTACCTTCCGCTTTGGTTTGAAGGGTAACAAGGTGTCCACCCAAAATTCCTTTTGCTTTTTCAGCTACTTCACCAAGACCTTTCGCTAAAACAACACCGCGAGAGCCTGTTTCAGTTACTTCTCCTTTTCCACGTCCACCAGCGTGAATTTGCGCTTTCACAACGAACCAACCGGTTCCTGTTTCTGCTTGCAATTTTTCTGCAACCGCAGTTGCTTCTTCAGGTGTAGAGGCTACATAACCGCGTTGTACAGTTACGCCAAATTGTTGAAGGATACTTTTTCCTTGGTATTCGTGAATGTTCATAGTTCAATATTTGCGACGCGAATGTACTAAATAATGACGAAGTTTTTGTTCATCTTTGTACTATGATTCATGCATCGGGAATTTATAAGGGATACGGAAAGGTTCAAGTGTTG
>CANGEF010000228.1 GCA_947452685.1 Flavobacteriales bacterium
CGCCGGACAAGAGTATCACCAATCTGAAAACCATTACCGCTTGGTTTGGAAGGAAGACAACGATTCCATGGTGGTGATCTTCACGAACCTTATGCCTGAAAACGGAGCGGGATATTCAGAGACGTTCGACAGTCTTGTCTTTATGCCGGGACATTATGAATTGCGCCTTTCGCAAGACCGTCGCATTCCCGGATATGAAAGTTTTACTCCGAGAACTCATTTGAATTGGTTCAAGGAAATGGCGGCTACCGCTTATTTTCCAGCACGTCCGACGTATTCCTTCTATTACTACTACAACGCTGCGCATCAAGAAAATTCGCAAGTCAGGTATGATGATTCCGAACCACACTTGATTAAGGCGCAACAAATGGCCGAAACGTTCGAGCAACAAAAGTTGGTGCTCACGGAACGCATACGCTTTCATCGATTGAAATATCACGAAGAAGAATCGCTGAAACTAGCGCTGCAACTCGATTCCATTTGCCTTCAACATTCTACTTCCGACAATTCAGCTTGTAACGTTCTTATTGAACTTTATACCGAGCGAAAAGAATACGTGAAAGCCCTTCCCTACTACGCAAGACTTTCCAAGCAATTCAACGACGATAGTTATTTGATTAACGAAGCGCTCTTTCTTGAAATGAAATTGAATCGCTCAGAAGAAGCCATTGCCATTTGTGAAATTCTACTCAGTCGTATTCCCGAAGATCACATGAAGGATTATCCCATTGGGGCTTCTCCGCATGCGGAGACCATTCTTCACATGGGAGAAATCTTTTGGCATGCGAACAAACCCAAAGAAGCTAAATTCTATTTGGAACTTGCTATTCAAGTTGGGGCCTTCCACACGAGCGATGATCGCTATGTGAACTTATTCGAATCGTACATTGAAAAATTTCCAACCGAAACAACCTTCTACATCTGTCGCGCCGCTGCTAACATTGGAAGAGCGCCTTACCTCGGTTGGGGAAACATGACGCGCATTGCTTGCATTGAAGCAATAGAGGATTGCGACAATGCCATGAGACTTGGTCGAAAAGATTTTTTGATCAATTACACAAAGGGACAAGCCATGCAATTGATTAAAAAGAATGAAGAAGGACTGAAAGTCGCCGACGAGTGCATTCGGCTTGAACCGAAAGACCCAAGAGGATACTTGCTGAAGAGCATGTTCTACAACGACATTCGCACCGAAGAAGCCATGAAAAAAGCGGAAGAATATCGAATTGAATTTCGCAACAGACTCACTCACTTTCGTTTCGATTTTCATTATTAGAAAATTCAACGTGTATGCGTCTTGTAACGTTATCTTTGCCGCATGGATGAATCGAGACTTTCTGCCCTACGCGCCGAGCTGAACAAAATTCACAAATGGCCAAGCAAGTACATGTTTAAGTTTATTGTTCCTTCATTCGAAGAGCGCGTAACTGCAGTGAAATTAATCTTTGGTGAAAGTGCACATTTCGAGATGAAGTGGAGTGCAAACGGAAAATACACTTCGATTACTGTTCATGCCATGATGATGAATGTTGACGAGATTTTCGAGAAGTACAAGGAAGCCGCTAAAATTGAAGGAATTATAAGTTTATAATATGAAGACATTTGAACTGTTAAGAAACGTATTGCTGGTTTCATTGCTCGCCATGCTTACGTATGTGTTGTACAAGCGCATGTTGCACGTGATGCGCAAGCAGCATGTGCAAGAGAAATTCCCGGCTCTTCCGAATCAATTGCATTGGACAGAATCTGGACAAGGACAAATTGCGTTGAAGCTGAGTATGAAGATGCATTTAGACATTCAAATTTTCAATGCTGAAAATGCATCTATTCTAACCCTTGCCAACGAAGAGTTCCCGAAGGGAGATCATATTTTCACTTTCGAAAAGAGTCAATTCTCTTCCGGAAAATATTACTACAAAATTGTTTCTCCGCACGAACAAGCCTCTCAATACTTCAGCATCTAATGTCGTTACGCATTGTCTTTCTTGGAACTCCTGAATTCGCGACAACCTCGCTGAATGCCTTGCTGCAAAGCAAACACGAAGTGGTTGGCGTGGTGACTGCTCCGGATAAACCCGCAGGGCGCGGACAGCAGTTGAACGAAAGCGATGTCAAGAAGTTCGCGGTTCAACATGAATTGAAATTGTTTCAACCAGAAAAATTGCGCGACGAGCCTTTCATTCATGAATTGAAAAACTTGAATGCCGATTTATTCGTCGTTGTCGCCTTCCGCATGCTACCCGAAGTGGTTTGGAACATGCCTCGCTTGGGCACATTGACTTTGCACGGTTCCCTCCGTCCGCAGTACCGCGGAGCTGCTCCCATTCAATGGGCGGTCATGAACGGAGAGACAGAAACCGGATGCACAACCTTCCGATTGAAACACGAAATAGACACCGGAGAAGTTTTGGGTCAGCATAAAATGATTATCGCTCCAAATGAAACCGCCGGAGAATTGTACGAGCGCATGATGCACGAAGGCGCAGATTTGTTGGTTCGCACTCTTGATTTGCTAGAAGAAAAAAAGGTTGAACCAATAGCTCAAGAAGAACTAATTACCAGCGAATTAAAGCACGCACCTAAACTTTTGAAAGAAGACGGAAGAGTGCGATTGACGGACACTCCAGCGATAGTTCACAACCTCGTTCGCGGGGTCACTCCCTTCCCTGGCGCCTTCACAACCTTTCAAGGTAAGATTTTAAAAATTCACAAAGGCCTTCCTGAAGAAACCAAACATTCATTCGAGTTTGGTTCTTTTCATTCCGACAACAAGACTTTTTTGAAGTTGGCGGTGAATGGGGGGTTTTATAATCTCTTTGAAATACAATTAGAAGGGAAAAGACGGATGGCGGTGGACGAGTTCTTGCGCGGAACTTCTATAAGTTAAGAGAGGGTAAGAAAAGAGAAGATACTTCGTAAGATTGCGGGCAAAGATGTTTCACAAGATGCTGATGCTACTCAAGATTGCGAGCAAAGATGTTTCACAAGATGCTTCGCAAGTATGAGATGATTGAGATTCAAA
>CANGEF010000229.1 GCA_947452685.1 Flavobacteriales bacterium
CTGCAGAACTTCACCAACCACTTGTTCGCTGCCGGAAGGGTTGGAAAGATGCGAAGCGGGGTTGCTTGTCCGGAAAGCTGCGCAGCCATTAAGCGTAAATAGCCTTGCTGATCTTCGAATTGAAAGAGTCCAACTTTCGGACGCTTCTTCTTCTGTGCGGCATTGTGCTTCGGCATGTGCACGCGAATCTCTTGGTCTTCCAACAAAAAAGCCACTAATTCTGAAGACGTTTCCACATAGTCTATGTGGTGCACTTCATTCGAAAATGAAATCTTCTTTTCCGGTTCTCCGTTCTGAAAATGTTCTTTGATGCGTTTGCGAATGTTCTTCGCTTTGCCAATGTATATGGGCTTTCCCTTGTTGTCGCGCATGTAATACACGCCCGTGGTCTTGGGAAGTTTGTCAATGGTATCTTCCGGAAGGTGATGCGGCAAATACGCTTCAGCACTTCCTCTGCCTAGCATGGCGTTCACGCCATCTAGACCTATTTCTTCAATAACCTTATCGAACAACTCGGCCGTGGCCTTGGTATCGCCCATGGCGCGGTGAGCGCTGGCGTTGGTGATGTTCAGTTCGCGACACAAATTGTCTAGTCCGTAACGCGTCATGTTTGGAAACGCTTTGCGCGCCAAACGAATGGTGCACAAACGCTGAGGCGTCCACGAATATCCAATCGCGTTGAATTCTTCCTTAATGAAATTGAAATCGAAGTTCACGTTGTGCGCCACGAATACCGCGTCTTTCAGCATATCGTAGATCTCGTCGGCAACGTCTTCAAAGACTGGCGCGCGAGACAACATGGCATCTGTAATCCCAGTCAGTTGAACAACGAAAGGAGGAAGTCTTTTTTCTGGATTGATAAGGGTTTGGTAGGCATCTACGACCTTCTGCCCATCGTGCAATAGAATAGCAATTTCTGTTATGCTACCTTGCTCAGCTCTTCCGCCGGTCGTTTCAATATCTGTTATTGCGTACAACATCTTTTCTCCGTGGCCTCGAATTTCGGCTTATTTTTGAAGACAATCACCTATTGTTATGAAAAAAAGTTTCTTGTTCATATCTCTCTGCTATTTAAGTCTGCTGTTCTCCAATGTGTTCGCTCAAGATAGCGACGAGCGCAAAGGATTTCGCTTCGGACTGAACATGGGCATGTACTTCCCTTCGAAGGTTTCAGCGAACTATTACAACGGCAGTGGCTTTTACAGCAACAGCATTGACCCCAATGGAGTGCGTATGTATAGCATTGAAGACCGACTGAACCTTACACAGCTCGAAAGACAATACATTACGACCTATTACAACGCAACAGGTTTTCAATTTCCTTACGACGCTTATCCAACGGCTATGCGCTACAGCGGAGGCTTTAACATTGGACTTCAAACCGCTTATGACTTCAACAACAAGTCTTCACTTATTTTCGATGTAAACGTTTGTAAGGTGAAGTCGTACGATAGATTCACCATGCAAATGATTGGTACTTCTGCGCAGGTGAACGGGCAAAACGACATTCGTATTTTTAATATTGAAGGAAATGAACAGCGCTTGAACTTAGCGTTGGGCTATCGCACAGGCTGGGCGTTAAGCGGAAATGGATTGTATTTCATGCAGTTTGGAGGAAGCATGTTGGGAACGAAAGTCGTGAACAACATCGCGCACGTGGCAGACCGTAATTACGACTTAATTATTGGAGCTGTGAATCCAGCACAAATGACCACGTACCGTCCGCAAACCGGAATTGGCTTCGGTTATTATTTCAGCACGGGATTCTTCCTTCCACTTGGAGAACACAAAAACGCAGAGCTTTCGCTTGGTTTTTCGAAGGACAAGATTATTCTGAATATGAATGAATTCAAGGGTTGGAATAAAATGCTCACCTTTTGTTTCTCTATTTAAGTTGAAACGAATCGGCATCGTTTAGCGCAGGGAATTTCTCGCGGAAGGCATTCAATTCTTCCAACGAAAGTTCATCTGAGAGCTCACCTCTATAATTCACAATGGCCGAATCGCCGCTGTAGGCGTGTCCGTTCCCGTCTTCCCCAATGCGGTTCACTCCTATTACGTACGCCACGTTCTCCATGGCACGTGCTTTCAACAACGTCTTCCAAACTTCAGCGCGAACGCTTGGCCAATTCGCGACATATATCATCAAATCAAATTTCGGCTGTCCATTAATCATTTCATTTCGCGTCCAAACTGGAAAGCGTAAGTCGTAGCAAATGTTCAGCAGAATATTCCATCCGCGCCATTCCACTAGGCACTGCTCCTGCCCTGCTTCGTAGTGCTTGTGCTCTCCCGCGAAGGAGAACAAGTGACGTTTGTTGTACGTTGAAACTTCTCCGCTTGGACGAACGAAGAACAACCGGTTGTAGGCCTTTCCCTCCTCACTTACAGAGAGACTTCCAACAATAGCGGCATTCAATCGAGCAGCCTCTTCCTTCAACAAAGTAACACTCGGAAACTCTCCATTGACAAGCTCTTCAGACACGGTGGTATTCATGGTGAATCCGGTAGAAAACATTTCCGGAAGAACAATGAGATCCCATTGATTGGGTTGTTGTTCTTGCAGTAACGCTTTGAAATGCGTGCGGTTTTCTTCTTGATTTTCCCAATGCAGGGACGTTTCCAGTAAAAGTGACTTTAGTTTCATTTGCATTCGAAGGTAGAAGAAATTGGGATAAATCAATTATCTTGGCTTCATGAAAAAATGGATCTTTCTTTCTATTGCAGCTGTAGCTGTTGGATGTGCCGCTTCGAAGCAAGTAACAATTACTGAAGCCGATGTAACCTTAGCAAAAACAGAATTCTCTGGAGTGACCCTTGCTGAATTACAAACCGGACAAGTATTATTCAAAGAGCATTGCCAAAGTTGTCATGCATTGAAAAATCCAGCTTCAGAAAGCGTTCGCGGATGGAAGCACCATGTTCCAGAAATGGTAGAAATGGCGAACAAAGACAAAGCTGCGGGTCTTGATAAGACCGAAGAACAAGCGATTCTTCGTTATGTGATTACGATGGGACC
>CANGEF010000230.1 GCA_947452685.1 Flavobacteriales bacterium
AAAATGGACTTCTTGGGATTGAAGACCTTGAGCATCATCAAGAACGCCCTGAAGCTCATTAAACTTTCGCACAACATTGACATTGACATTGACAACATTCCCATCGACGATGAAAAGACATACGAGCTTTTCCAACGCGGTGAAACAGTTGCCATTTTTCAATATGAAAGTGAAGGTATGCGCAAACACATGCGCGACCTGAAACCCACCGTCTTCGCCGATTTAATTGCCATGAACGCCTTGTACCGTCCAGGCCCTATGGAGTACATTCCGCAGTTCATTCGTCGTAAACATGGACTCGAAAAAATTGAATACGATCTTCCTGAAATGGAAGACAACTTGAAAGAGACCTACGGAATTACCGTATACCAAGAGCAAGTCATGTTGCTGTCTCAAAGACTTGCTAACTTCACCAAAGGTCAGGCCGACGTCTTGCGTAAAGCAATGGGTAAAAAACTCATTGAAGAACTGAATAAGATGAAAAGTTTATTCATGGAAGGGGCCATTGCAAATGGACATCCGGCAGATAAACTTGAAAAAATCTGGGCCGACTGGGAGAAATTTGCGAGTTACGCTTTCAACAAATCACACTCGACTTGTTACGCTTGGATCGCCTATCAAACCGCGTATTTGAAAGCACACTACCCCGCGGAATTCATGGCTGCTACTTTGAGCAACTCCATGAGCGATATCAAAGGCGTTACCTTCTTCATGGAAGAATGTAAGCGTATGCGCATTCCTGTTCTTTCTCCAGATGTGAACGAATCTCTTTCTCTTTTCTCTGTAAATAAAGAGGGCGCCATCCGCTTTGGATTGGCCGCTGTGAAAGCGGTTGGAGAGAACGCTGTGGAAAGTATGATTCGTGAAAGAGAAACGAAACCGTTCGAAACGGTATTCGATTTCTTAGAGCGCGTAGACGACAAAGCCACGAATAAACGCGTGCTTGAAAGCTTGGCTATGTGCGGAGCTTTCGACCGATTCGGCATTACACGCGCAGCCTATTTCGGAACAGATACCAAAGGCGAAGGATTCATAGACACACTGGTCAAATACGCCCGTGCAGCGCGCGACGGCAAGAACTCTTCTCAAGCTTCGTTGTTCGGAGAAGATTCGGGAGTGCAAATTCAACCACCCGCAATTCCAAGGGTTGAACCGTGGGATGCACTTACAGAATTATCGAAGGAAAAAGAATTGGTGGGTATGTTCATCTCTGGACACCCTCTCGACGATTTCGCTTTGGAGATTGAGGCGTTCTGCCACCCCAATTCCATGGAGGCACTGGAGAATCCTGAGCCTAACAACGGTCGCGAAATTTCCTTTGCAGGCATTGTGAAAAACGTGCAGCACCGCATGTCGCAACAAGGCAATCCTTACGGAAGCTTCACGCTAGAGAACGGAGAAGGTTCCCATGACTTCCGCCTCTTCCGAAAAGACTACATGAGTTTCAAAGCATACATGCAAGACAATTTCTTCTTGTATGTGCGCGGACGCTTTCAAAAGCGTCGCTATGGACAAAACACGGAAGAAAAAACAGAATTTCAGATTGTAGAAATCACGTTACTTGCTGAAGTGAAAGAAAAGCTTGGAAGGTATTTAACCATTGGAATAGATTCAGAGTTTTTGACTGAACAGTCCATTCAAAAGCTCGATGATCTTTTGGTGAAAAATACCGGTCATGCGCAGCTTCGCATTGAATTAAAAAATGGAGAAGACCGCGTTGTACTTCCAAGTGGAGAAAGAAATAAAATTGCAGTCACGAAAGAAATTCAAGCCGAACTAGAGGCCATTCCTGGAGTCTACTCCATTGCGCTTTCTTCGCGTTAACGAATTGAAATTTTCTGAACGCCCGATTGTTTTTCAGATTGAAAGACGAGGAAATAAATTCCCGGTGAAGCATTCACTTGGAATTCATTTGATCCTGAATGGCTGAAGGCTAATTTGCCGTCCATGCTGTAGACCTGCACATTCAGTTTATTCACCGGTATTGAAGCTTGAAAGATGTTGTTTCCAATTGAATAAAACGAAAGGTTTTCTTCAGCCATTAAATCTTCTGTGCCGACATAAAAGCAATCGTTGTTTACACTCGTCGGATCCAATGCCGACAGGACAATTGACTCGTTTCGATAGATTGTCGCTTGTTGTTGCTTGTTCAACTGGAATCCGTTTGAACTTCCAACCAAATAAACCGTATCGTTTACCACAAGTAGATCTTTGCAAACCTCGAACTTGTTAGTCCCAACAGTTCCTCCGCCTGCATACTGGCCCAAAACATTGGCTCGGTGCAATACCCATTCTTGCTCACCAAATCCAAAGTCCGTTGTCTCTCCGGCTAACGTATACCCTTCCGAATTTGAATGCGCTGCGTTGTACCACATGTTAAAATTGAAGACATTGTACGTTTCGGTATTGACTGTACCATCTAAATTGAAAGCGCAGGTATATGGATTGCGAAGGGCACCGTTTAAAAACTCTCCGGCTACAAATACGCCGTAATTCCATACTTGCAAATCGTGAGCAAGAACACCTTGTCCCGAGACTTCATAGGTTTGAGAAACGTATCCCACATAATCGAATTTCTTCACATCGTAATGCGCTGAAGTACCCTCGTCGTGGTTATTCAAAATATAAAAATCGTTGTTGTAATACTCCAAAGCCGCATTGCTGTTGACTCCTGTCGGTTCGATATTTATTGGCGATGAAAGATCTCCGGCGTCATTGAGGGAATACACAACCACGCGCTCTTCTCCTGAAGGATAAAATGAATTAGTTGCGACCCACGCATTTCCAAAGCCATCGATCACAATGTTGCGGGCTTCGTCCCACACGCCTTCACCGAATTCCTTTGACCACACTAGATTTCCATTCGCGTCTACCTTTCCAACTAAATTCTTATAACCTGTAACCGAATTGCTCAATACCATTCCGCAGAAATAAATACTTCCATCGGAGTATACGGCTACATCATTTCCACGCTCAATTCCAATTCCACCAATATTAAAGGTCCATTCGCATTCGAG
>CANGEF010000231.1 GCA_947452685.1 Flavobacteriales bacterium
CATTACATCGTAGGAATAAAACCGTAGGTTTTCCAATTACGAAGTTCCTCAATCCTTCATATAACTCAACACAATCATCTTCCGATTCAAGATGAACTTTTCAGGATCTCGAAATCTGGCGCATTCGGAGATGTCGATAATCTGTCCTCTTCGAACCACAATGACAAACGAAATTCGATAGGAAGATCTATTGCCAACAAATTCAATGGCTCTGCTCAAATAATTCTCACATCCTTTTCCTAAGCAAGTGCCATAGGTTTCGAATAGTCGGTCGTCTGAATATCCTTTGAACAAGTCAAATGCACACGACAGTCTTCTCATGAATTCCGCTTTTGGAAGATCCATGTACTTATCTCTTTCTAAGATCATATCAATCATTTCAAGGTCCATTAATTGGAAGAAATGAACAAAGGCATCGCGCTGGCTCATGGGTGCGTTTTCTTTCTTACTAGCGGTTGAAAAAAGTGATAGTTGCATCTTTATTTATTTGAAATTAATCGGGGTGAAAAAATCTTTCAACCCGATAAAAATAGATTTTATTATTCGGTAGAATTAATTTTTTTTCTGACCGAAATTTTATGAACAGTGACATTTATTTCCGGAAAGTGGATGTGAATAAAAATAGTTTTTTCAAGATTGAAAAGGGTAGCAGAATGATTTGGAAATGTCATGGAACTGACAAAATATTTTTCGGCATGAATTTTCTTGTCGGGGTTTTGTGCTGAAAACTTCTTTTGGTTGCGCTGCATTTTTAAGGAAGTTTTGTATCCCTCATTTTATTGCATTTTTTTTTAAAAGTTGAATTTTTAGTGTGCAGAACTTTTGCAGGGACCGATTTTTTCTTTGTGATTAATAATTTTTATTGAATGAACTATTTTCGATTAACCTTAACGGGAATCATGCTTTTAGGAGCAGCTCTTCAGCAATTGCATGGACAAGTGAAATGCTCAATTCAGCAAGATTATGCTGTGGCTGAAGTTCCGAGCAGCGAGGTGAAGAACATTCAGATGTTCTACAAGGATCAGTCGGGCAGCCGCTTCTGGAACATTTGGAACGTGAAGCAATCGGTTGAGAAACAAGGCAAGCAATTGGTCTTCGCCATGAACGGAGGAATGTATACGCCGTTGTACAAGCCAGTCGGATTGTTCATCGATCATGGAAAGGAAATTCAACCCATTAACTTAAAAAATGGCGATAACAATTTTTGTTGGAAGCCGAATGGCGTATTCGCCATTGACAACAACGGGAGGGCGCAAGTGACGGTCTCGGAAAAGTTCAGCAATTCGAATATTCGCTTCGCTACGCAATCGGGGCCCATGGTTTTAATTAACGGAAAGATGCACGAAGGCTTCGAAAGCAGTAAGTCGGGTTACGTAAGAAATGCAGTTGGAGTGAAAGCCAACGGCGATGTATTCTTCTGTATGTCCCTCAAGTCCGTGACCTTCCAACAACTAGCAGAATTTATGTTGAAGAACAATTGCGTGAACGCGCTTTATTTCGACGGCAGTGTTTCTGAAATGTACTGTCCACAGAACAACCAATGGGATTGCGGGTCGTCGTTTGGGGTGATGGTGGGGTTTGTTAAATAAGAGGAATACATAGGGGCGAAATATCTTTCGACCCAGGGGAAGAGGAGGTAAGAAAAGGTGAGAGAGGGGAAGAATGTTGCGAAGCAACGAATGTCTTCGACGAATGCCCGTTGGGCGAATGTCTTTGACGATTATTGATCAAGTTAGTTCCAGAACATAAAAAAGAACGTATGAAGAAAGCAATGAAATTTTTGAAGCGCACCTGGAGATTTTGGACACCGGGAAAGGCCGATGTTCGGGTGCACAATGATTTAATTAAATTACTAGACGAAAGAAAACTTCGTTACAGTGTGGTTTCGCACAACAGGAATATTGAAGTAGGATTCGATTGTGAAAATGGACATAGGTATCAAGTTGCTTGTTCCATTGAGTCGAAGAACCATTTGTGTTTTTATGTTTCGTTTACACACACGCTTGTTCCTGAAGCCTATGACAGGTTGTGTCACTTGGGACAGTTGTTCAACGACCGAATGTCAGATGTGACATTGCAGTTGAACATGGAGGGCGGAAGTTTGCATTTGTTTTCGAGTATCCCAATGGATTACGCGCAAGTTCGTCCGGAAGTGGTTGATAACAGGATGTACAATCTAACAAGATTTGCAACCGATGTCTCTTGGGCTTTCGATAAGTTACTGAAGACAGACGAGGAAGCTGTTTTTGTCTTTGCAGAGTTGGTAGAAAAGTTGAATGCTGAAAAAGACAATTAATGGAAACGAGAAATGAATTGGCTTCTTCATATAAATCGAACTTGAAGAAAAACATTTCAATTTTACCCCCACCTGAAGACTCTCCTTTTTTGTTTAAGATCATTGAATCGGAAATATCTTATCCTTTACCGGAAGTCAGTGAAAAGGATAGAAGCATTTTCAGAAGATACGCTGAAGTTATAGTCGGTGAGCACAACAGTTTTAATCAATTGGAAATTCAACTTAGGGATATGGAAATATTTCAAATTGATAATTCGACATCACTTTCAGATTTTCAACTCATGCGTAATGTTGGAGTTATTGAAAAAGTTCCAGACAAGGATATTTATTATTTGACGGGATCTACGCCGTTCTGAATTTTTTAGAAAATACTCTTCATCTTTTATTTGATTTCTTGAGCGTTAAAGAGAGTTACTAGAAATTACAAGCTTGTCAAAACTTTACTTCGCTCTACCAAAGTCGGAACTTTGTGTCGAAATTTTAAAACCATTAAAAAAATGACAAAACAAATTAAGACTTACGATTTTTATCGCGTTGAAGAAACAACACAATTAGCTGGCATTCCGATCTTGGGATTATTCGGTCCGAAAAGAGACAGATGGTACATAGATCTTCCTGAATGGCAAGGCCCAAGAGCCAATCTCGAAATGGTTGCAGGTGCAGATACCATGTTAGAAGTATTCGCAAACGGACAAGAGCGTGTGAATGTC